>NZ_JCALCN010000030.1:0-46435 GCF_059812345.1 Mycobacterium sp. NGS59 | reverse complement strand
CCACGGCACCACCGATGCCAGCACCGATGCCGCCACCGACGCCCAATCCGCCGCCAATGCCGCCACCGAGACCAACACCGGCCTGTCCGCCAATTCCGCCGACAACACCCGCCTGCGCGTTGAATCCCGCTTCTACTTCAAAGCCGACACCGACGCCGGCCTGCGCGCCCACACCGACTCCGGTCCCCACGCCGAGACCGACACCGGCACCAATTCCGGCTTGCACGCCGAACTCGACATCCAGACCGGCCTGAGCGCCCACACCCGCTCCGGCCACCAATCCGCCCGTCGGTCCGACAACGGGCAGTCCGGGAGCACCCACGACCGGACCCACGACGTTCGGCCCGACAAGTCCGGCATCCGCCGCGACGACGTTGGCCACTCCGAAGCCGACGTCGCCGGCAGCCAGCGCAGCGTCGGTAGCGATGAACCCGACGTCGTTCGCCACGACGCCGGCGTCGCCGACGATCGGCGCGGCGGCACCGAAAACTGGGCCGGCATCCGGGCCCGCGAAAGTCGGCGGTGCAAAGCCGTGTTGAACCGCTACCGCCTGTTGCAACCCGCCAATCGGGTCGTCCGAGGAGATGTTCAGGCCAGGCACCGCGTCTGCGGCCACCGAGGAGATCTGGGTCGGGGACACGTTGACCAGTCCGGCGCTGGTCATGGCCTGTCCGGGAGCGGCGACAAATGACCGCGCCGCCTCTTCGTTGCGGAACAGGCTAAGGATGTAGTCGACAAGCGAGGTCATTGTTGTTTCCCTTCAATCGAAACCGTGAAGCATTCGCCGAAGTGACCGGCGCTCTGTCATAAACCGTATGGATTTTGTGGGCTCAGCAAATCGGGGTCAGTTCCCCCAGCCTGTTGGAGACTTATCGGGATACCGGGGGCTACCCCATTAGGGGGTTAGGGGAATTTCGGGCTCCCTATCCCGAGCCCGGATACCGCCCTACTGACAACCGTTTGCGCACGTCAACAGCCATCTCTGACGGCGCAGACGGGGGTAAGTAATCAGCCGTGGATGCCGAAGTCGTGATGATCGGGCTGGCCGTCGTGGGGATGGGCATCCGGATGAATGATCGCGTGATCCCAGATACCGGGGTCGCTCACCGGGAACGCCGCATGTTCGAAGCCGATATGCGCCGAATCACCTCCGCTGAACAGCGCCGACGGCTCGTGCTGACCGATGCCCGCGGGCTGGGGACTCGCCGGCACATCGCCTGGCTCAGGCACAACCGAATGACTGATGACACCCCTGACCGGGGCCTGGTCATGCACCGCAGGGGCGGGGATGTGGGGCGTGAACGCATCGAAGGCGGCCGTCGCTGCCCCGCTTGCCCAGACGTTGCCGTGATCGGCGACCGGAGCTCCGACAGCGGGACCGGACATCGACAGCGAATCCGACACCATCGGAATGAGGTTGTTGACGTCAGTGCTGGTCACGTCCGTCAGATTGGCGTCGGCGATGGCTTGAGCAGGGTTCGCGGCGTAGCGCGCCGCGGCGTCGGGGTCACGCACCAGGGAGATGACGAAGTCGAGCAACGAGTTTGCCACCACGCACCTCCTTGCCGCCCCGGCCCACCTGAATCCTGCGTTAGCCAGATGCTATCGGTTACACCGACTCGCGTGTTCGGTACGAATCCCGCCCGCCCCACGCCATCGTTAGGGGATGTGACGTTAGGGGATTACCGGGGTTACGGGGCAATAAGCGGCTATGGTGAGGAAACCGCTGCTGACCACGGTGGGACATAGGGGGTGGACGACGCATCCATGACCGACTACCGGACCCACATCCCGCGACCCGCGCGCATGCTGATCGATGATGTCGCTGATGCCTCGACTGTCCCGGTGCGAGCCTTCGTGGCGGGCGGCATCGGCAGCGGCAAGACCACCACGCTGAGCGCCGTCAAAGACGCCTTGCAGCGCGCCGGAGTCCCGACACTCTCCCGCCCGCCCCGCGACGACGACCCACCTGACGCGGCGCTGCTCGTCGACGACGCCCATCTGCTTACCGATACCGAGTTGCGCCAACTGACTGATCGAGTCACCGACAGACACTCGACCGTCGTCGCCACCGCCGAAACCCACGAGCACCGGCCGGCGTTGCGGTCGCTGGCGATGGCAATCGAGCGCGACCGACCGCGTATCTCCCTGGGTCCGGTACCTGTCGACCAGCACTTGCTGGATTGCACCGCTGGTCTGCCCCTCTTGCTCCACGCGGTGTCCGACGGCGATGGGTCGCCAGAGCAATCGGCTCGACTGGCGCTTGCCGAGCGGCTGCGACGAATCGACGAGCCCGCACTGGACACGCTGCTCATCATGTCCTTGGCCCAGGAGCTGGGACCTGCCGATGTGGCTGCAGCGCTTGGTATTTCGATGGCGGACGCCCGAATCCTCGTCGACCGAACCCGGGCCAGCGGGCTCGCCCAGCCGTCGCACCCGCCCGCGTTTCTGCAACTTGTGCACGACGCGGTAGCCCAGATCGTCGGCAACGCGCACCACCGGGAGGTCGAATCCTCGCTGCTGCGTTCACAACTCGACATCTCGACGGTCACGCCGGGTCTGGCACTGCGGCTGGCCGAACATGGACTCCGCGACGAACGCCTGGCTGGCATCCTCATCCAACATGCCGCCGACACGCACGCCGATTCCGCCCATGCAGCGCGGCTCTACCGGGCGGCGGTCCAAGCGGGGGCCGAAGGGCTGAAGCCCCGTCTGGCAGACGCGCTCGTCGAAACCGGGGACTGTGCCGCGGCTGCGGCGTTGGCCGATGGTCTGCTCGCCTCACCCGATGCCGCCGAACGCGCGGCGGCGGTGCGGATCGCGGCCAGCGTCGCGACGCAAAACGGCAACTCTGCGCAGGCAGCGGACCTGTTCGGTTGGCTCGGCCCGTACCCGGACGCCGTGGTGGCGGCTGCGGCCACGATCGTGCTGACCGGGACCGGTGACCTGACGACAGCTCGCGCCGCGCTGCAGCTCAAAGACGCCGGACCGCCGAACATGGCCGCGCGTGCCTCACGCAGTCTGGCGGAAGGTCTGCTGTTGACCTTGGAACAGCCGTACCCCACTGCGATGGCAAAGCTCAGTCAAGCCATCGCCGTCGAACACTCCATCAGCGGTGCCTTTCCGGACAGTCGGGCCGCGTTGGTCACCCTGGCCGCCATCCACGGCGGCGATCCGGTGCGCGCACACAGCGTGATCGGTCGTGCCGTCCGCGCCGGGGGCGATGTGCTGTTCCGACGTCGACACCTGCTGTTGTGCGGGTGGATCAAGATGCAGGAAGGACAACTGGCATCAGCCGGCGCCGACGTCGCCGCGGCCACCGTCGGGGGGGATCTGAACCGGCGGGATGCGTTGTGGGCCGGTGCCTTACAAACCGCGATCGCTCGACGCAGTGGCGATACCGGTGCGCTGCAAAAGAATTGGTACAACGCGATGGAGGTGCTGGCCGAATACTCCCTCGACCTGTTCGGCCTACTCCCATTGGGCGAATTATGGGTCGCAGCCGCGCGGATGCGACACGTCGACCAACTGCAACACAGCCTGGATCAGGCTTTCATGCTGCTCAGTTCGCTCGGAAACCCTGCGCTGTGGTCGAACTCGCTGCACTGGGCCGGCGTACACGCGGCGATCCTGGCCAACTCGCCGGAATCCGTCGCACCACACGGGCAGGCATTGAGCACGGCGGCACCGTACAGCTCTCTCGCACAAGCACTTTCCGCGGCCGGCCGAACCTGGCTGCGCGTCCTGGCCGATCACGTCGACGCCGACGAGGTCACCGCGGCCGCGCGGGCCCTTTCCCACGTGGGGTTGACCTCGGATGCGACCAGGCTGGCCGGCCAGGCGGCCCTGCGAACACCCGATGCCCGGGTCTCGGGCGCGATGCTCCAACTCGCGCGGGACCTGAAGCTGGGAACCGGTTTCAGCGAGCCGCTAGCCGGCGCGGGCGAGCCGGCGCACACCGCCGAGCCCATGTCGGCGCCGCGTCAGCCCCCGTCGGGTTCCCCGTTGTCGGACCGCGAACGCGAAGTCGCCGAACTATTGCTGTTGGGCATGCCCTACCGCGACATCGGCGCCCAGCTGTTCATCTCGGCGAAGACGGTCGAGCATCACGTTGCCCGCATCCGCCGCCGACTCGGCGCGGGGTCACGTTCCGAGATGCTCTCGATGCTGCGCGCGATGTTGGTCCCGGAACCATGAGCCGCCGGTTGTTTGTCTGATCACACCGCAGCCCCTCCGGGCTGGTGATCTGCGCAAACTTAGGTTTGCCTTTCTCGCGGCGCATGCCACAAAGGTGTCAGTATGGGCTGGTTAAGCAGCAAAGGCGCCTCTAACGCGTTGCTGCCCTTCTGAGTGACGATGAATGAGGTGACCTTCCGTGGACCACCAGACCATCATCAGGCTCGTTGTGGGCCTGGGTATGACCGCGATCGTAGCCGCGCTGGCTCTGCGACGCGTCTGGTGGCTGTACAGGCTGGTGATGTCCGGACAGCCGACCACCGGACGAACCGACGACATCGGTACCCGCGTCTGGGCGCAGATCTCCGAAGTGTTCGGACAACGCAAACTGCTCAAGTGGTCCATCCCCGGACTGGCGCACTTCTTCACAATGTGGGGCTTCTTCATCCTGGCCACGGTCTACGTCGAGGCCTATGGCGCCCTTTTCGACTCCCACTTCCACATCCCGATCGTCGGCCGCTGGAACGCGCTGGGCTTCCTGCAGGACTTCATTGCGCTCAGCGTCCTGGCCGGCATCATCACGTTCTCGATCATCCGGTTGCGCTCCGAGCCAAAGGAATATGGTCGTTCGTCACGGTTCTACGGCTCACACACAGGCGGCGCCTGGCTGATCCTGTTCATGATCTTCCTGGTCATCTTGACCTTCGCGATCTTCCGTGGCGCGTCGGCGGTCACCGGAACGTTGCCCTACGGGGGCGGCGCGTTCTTCTCCCATGCCATGGGCGCACTGATGAGCCCGTTGGGCGTACCGGTCAACGAATGGATCGAAACCGTCGCGCTGCTGGCTCACATAGCGGTTGCGCTTGTCTTCCTAGTGATCGTGCTGAACTCCAAGCACCTGCACATCTTCCTGGCGCCGATCAACGTCACGTTCAAGCGACTGCCCGACGGGCTGGGTCCGCTGCTGCCGATCGAGGCCGACGGCAAGCCGATCGACTTCGAAAACCCGCCCGACGACGCCGAATTCGGCCGCGGCAAGATCGAGGACTTCACCTGGAAGGGCATGCTCGACTTCGCCACCTGTACCGAGTGCGGGCGCTGTCAGTCGCAGTGCCCGGCGTGGAACACCGCCAAGCCGTTGTCGCCCAAGCTCGTCATCATGGACCTGCGCGACCACTGGATGGCCAAGGCGCCCTACATCCTTGGCGAGAAGCCGAGTCCGCTGGAGAGCACCCCGGAAGGGGGCATCGGCGAAGAAGTGCGCGGCGAAAAGCACGCCGAGGAACATCACGTCCCCGAGTCCGGCTTCGGCCGCATCATGGGCTCCGGACCCGAGCAGGCGACGCGGCCGCTGGTCGGCACCCTCGAGCAGGGCGGTGTCATCGACCCGGATGTGTTGTGGTCCTGCGTAACCTGCGGCGCCTGCGTCGAGCAGTGCCCGGTCGATATCGAGCACATCGATCACATCGTGGACATGCGGCGCTATCAGGTGATGATGGAGTCGGAGTTCCCGTCCGAGCTGTCGGTGTTGTTCAAGAACCTGGAGAACAAGGGCAACCCGTGGGGGCAGAACGCCTCTGAGCGCACCAGTTGGATCGACGAGGTCGACTTCGACGTCCCGGTGTTCGGCGAGGACGTCGAAAGCTTCGCAGGCTACGAGTATCTGTTCTGGGTCGGCTGCGCCGGTGCCTACGACGACAAAGCCAAGAAGACCACAAAGGCTGTCGCCGAACTACTTTCGATCGCCGGAGTGAAGTTCATGGTGCTGGGCACCGGCGAGACGTGTAACGGCGATTCCGCGCGCCGCTCGGGCAACGAGTTCCTCTTCCAGCAGCTGGCCCAGCAGGCCATCGAAACCCTCGACGGGGTGTTCGAAGGTGTGGAGACCGTCGACCGCAAGGTCGTCGTCACCTGCCCGCACTGCTTCAACACCCTGGGCAAGGAATACCGGCAGTTGGGCAGCAACTACACCGTGCTGCACCACACCCAATTGCTGAACCGGCTGGTACGCGACGACAAGCTGGTGCCGGTGAATGCGGTGTCCCAGGAAATCACCTACCACGACCCGTGCTACCTGGGCCGCCACAACAAGGTCTACGAAGCGCCGCGCGAGCTGATCGGCGCCGCGGGAGCCACCCTCACCGAGATGCCGCGGCACGCCGAGCGCAGCTTCTGCTGCGGCGCCGGCGGCGCGCGGATGTGGATGGAAGAGCACATCGGTAAGCGCATCAACCACGAGCGCGTCGACGAGGCGCTGGCCACCAATGCCAGCACCGTCGCCGTCGCATGCCCGTTCTGCCGGGTGATGGTGACCGACGGTGTCAACGACCGGCAGGAAGAAGCGGGCCGCAGCGGCGTCGAGGTGCTCGACGTGGCTCAGGTACTGCTCGGGTCGATCGACCGCGACAGCGTGAAACTGCCGGAGAAGGGCACCGCAGCCAAAGAAGCCGAAGAGCGGGCCGCGAAAGTGGAGAAGGCGGAGCCCAAAGCCGCTGCCCCCGCCGCTCCGGTCGAGGCCGAGCCCGAGGCCGAAGAACCGGCCGAGGCCCCCGCCGAGAAGCCGGCCGCGGCAGCGCCGGTCAAGGGGCTGGGCATGGCCGGTGGGGCGAAGAGGCCCGGCGCCAAGAAGACGGCAGCCCCGGCCGCCACTACAGCCGAAGCGCCTTCGAAAACCGAAACCCCGACAGCACCGGCCAAGGGGCTGGGCATGGCAGCTGGCGCCAAGCGGCCCGGCGCCAAGAAGACGGCCGCCACGCCGGCAGAGCCGGAAGCGACCAAGGCGTCCGAACCCAAGGAAGGCGAACCCCCCAAACCCGCCGCGCCGGTCAAGGGGTTGGGTCTGGCCGCCGGCGCCAAGCGTCCCGGCGAGAAGACAGCCAAGCGTCCTGGGCCGGCGAAGCCGCAAGCGCCGACCGAAGACGCGGCGGTCGGGGGTGGCGAGGCGCCCACGGCTGAGGAGGCCAAGCCGTCGAAACCCGAGGCACCGGTCAAGGGCCTGGGCATAGCGGCCGGCGCCAAGCGGCCCGGCGCCAAGAAGAGCCCGGCCGCCAAACCCGCCACGCCCGCCGAGCCCGAACCCGAAGCCGAACCCGAACCCGAACCCGAACCCGAAGCAAAGTCCGAGTCGGAGCCGTCGGCGCCGTCCAACGGCGAGCCGGCTGCCCCGGCGACTCCCGCCGCGCCGGTCAAGGGCCTCGGACTGGCCAAGGGCGCGCGTCCGCCCGGTAAGCGCTGATCACGGTTTGACACCGATCAGCAAATATCAGTGGACAGCGATGGCAGCATGGGTGACGTGACTACGCACCAATTCACCGCGCACACCTCCGGCCATCACCGGCAGCGCGCGTTCGCGCAGTCGTCCAAGTTGCAGGATGTCCTGTACGAGATCCGCGGTCCGGTGCACGCGCACGCCGCCCGGCTGGAAGCCGAGGGGCACCGAATCCTCAAGCTCAACATCGGCAATCCGGCGCCGTTCGGGTTCGAGGCTCCCGACGTGATCATGCGCGACATGATCCAGGCGCTGCCGTATGCGCAGGGTTATTCGGACTCCAAGGGCATTTTGCCGGCCCGTCGCGCGGTGGTCACCCGCTACGAACTGGTCCCCGGTTTCCCGAAATTCGACGTCGACGACGTCTATCTCGGGAACGGCGTCTCCGAGTTGATCACGATGACGCTGCAAGCGTTGCTGGACAACGGCGACCAGGTGTTGATCCCCGCTCCCGACTACCCGCTGTGGACGGCGTCGACGTCGCTGGCGGGTGGCACCCCGGTGCACTACCTGTGCGACGAGACCCAGGACTGGCAGCCGGATATCGCCGACATCGAGTCGAAGATCACCGAGCGCACCAAGGCGCTGGTGGTGATCAACCCGAACAACCCGACCGGGGCGGTCTACAGCAGCGAAATCCTCACGCAGATGGTCGCTTTGGCACGCAAACACGAGTTGCTGCTGCTCGCCGACGAAATCTACGACAAGATCCTCTACGACGACGCCAAGCACACCAGTCTCGCGACGCTGGCGCCGGACATGTTGTGCCTGACCTTCAACGGCCTGTCCAAGGCCTACCGGGTCGCCGGATACCGCGCCGGCTGGCTGGCGATCACCGGTCCCAAGGACCACGCCAGCAGCTTCATCGAGGGGATCAGCCTGCTGGCCAACATGCGCCTGTGCCCGAATGTCCCTGCGCAGCACGCGATTCAGGTTGCGCTGGGCGGATATCAGAGCATCGACGATCTGGTGCTGCCCGGCGGCAGGCTGCTCGAGCAGCGCGACGTCGCGTGGAACAAGCTCAACGAGATCCCCGGGGTGTCCTGCACCAAGCCCGAGGGTGCGCTGTATGCGTTTCCGCGGCTCGACCCCGAGGTCTACGACATCGACGACGACGAGCAGCTCGTCCTCGACCTGTTGCTGCAGGAGAAGATCCTGGTCACCCAGGGCACCGGATTCAATTGGCCCGCACCGGATCACCTGCGAATCGTGACCCTGCCGTGGGCACGTGACCTCGCGTCGGCCATCGAGCGGTTGGGCAACTTCTTGACCAGCTACCGCCAGTAGTTGTTCAGCAGCGAAACTAGCTGCGCTGCAACAACTCCAGCAGATAACCACCGTATCCGGACTTGGTCAGCGCGCGGGCCCGTTGCTCCAGCTGCCCGTCGTCGATCCAGCCCCGTCGCCACGCAACCTCTTCGGGCACACTGACTTTCAGTCCTTGCCGCAGTTCCAGTGTGCGGACGAAGTCGGAGGCGTCCAGCAGCGAGTCGAATGTCCCGGTGTCAAGCCACGCCGTCCCGCGCGCCATCACCTCCACCGAAAGCTGACCACGGTTCAGATAGATCTGGTTCACTTCGGTGATTTCGTACTCGCCACGCGCCGACTTCTTCAGGCCCTTGGCTATCTCGATCACGTCGTTGTCATAGAAGTACAAGCCGGGCACCGCATAGTTCGACTTGGGCGTCTGTGGCTTCTCCTCCAACGACACCGCCATGCCACCAGCATCGAATTCCACCACACCGTAAGCCGACGGGTTGGCGACCCAGTACGCGAAAACCGCTCCGCCTGAGACGTTTTGGAAACGACTGAGGCGGGTTCCCAAGCCCGGACCGTAGAAGATGTTGTCTCCCAGCACCAATGCCACCGAATCATTGCCGATGTGGTCGGCTCCCAGGACAAAAGCCTGCGCCAGTCCGTCCGGGCTGTCCTGCGTCACCCAGCTGAGGTTGATGCCGAATTGCGAACCGTCCCCGAGCAGCCGACGGAAACCGGCCGCGTCATGCGGAGTGGTGATCACAAGTATGTCGCGGATGCCGGCCATCATCAGTGTGGACAGCGGGTAGTAGATCATCGGCTTGTCGTAGACCGGCAGCAGCTGCTTGCTGATTCCGATGGTGATCGGGTGCAGGCGGGTGCCCGAACCGCCGGCCAGGATGATTCCACGCATGCTCAGTCGACCCGATCGGTTTCGGTGAGTTCGGTCGCCGCCAGCGCCGACTGCAGATCTTCGTGTCGGAACACCGAGGTCACGTGGTCGCGAACCACCCGGAACGCCGACGCATTCGTGGTGATGGCTGCACCGTCCTTGCGACCGTTGATCGTCTGCTCGACCACCACCACACCGTCGCGCACATACATCCGGCCCAGCTCCGCCGTCGTGGCGAGGGAGCCCGCCCACTGACGCAGGGCCTGGTGACCCTGCGCGCCGCCGTGGGCGTCACCGAAATCGATGTCGTCACTGGACAAGCTGACCAACGTCTCGATGTCAGCGGCGTTGAGGGCGTCGTGCCACGCCAGAACGGTTGCGATCTCCGAAGTGGTCATGGCCTGCAAGTCTAGAGAGGGGTGCGATCAAGCCATCGTTGCCATACGGCGTCGTCGCCGAAGAGGTTGATTCCGGTGTCGGCCAGCGCGACTCGGCGGGTCATCGCGAGCAGCAAATCGGTGGCGCCGCCGCGCAACGCCACCGTGCCCTTGCCGTGCTCGTGTGACCACGCGATCTGACCTTCGCGCAGCCGGACCGTCCATTCGCCGGCCTCACCCAATCCGGGGTCGGTGGCGTGCAGGTGCACGGTGTCGCCGTCCTCGAGTGGCATTGGCGCACCGTCGCTTCCGGCCCGAATCACGATGCGCTCGAGGAATTCGTCGATGCCGTCGGCGGCCACGGCAGCGTCCAGCGTGAAGGTGCTGCCGATCGCGATCGCGGCATCGGCGCGATGCACAACGTTCTCGTGCAGCCGGCGGCGGATCCACCAACGTGCGGCCCGCGGCCCGAGGAAGGTCCACACCTGCGTCTCCGCGCCCGTCTGATCGACGGCATCGACCAGGAGTCGGGCACCGCCGTTCAGCCAGGAGATCGCGTCATCGAGGCCCGGCGGCGGCTTGCCGCCCTCGACGCTGCGGAAATCCAGAAAGCTGTCCATCCGGTCACGCACGATCTGCGCGGCCCAGCGGTCACCACGACCGACATGGCGAAAAAGTTGGTCGATGCTCCAGCCGGGGCAGGTCGGCACCGGCGTGGACTGATTGGCGCCGCGGATCAGCTCCCCGAACGCACGGGTCTCCCCGAGGTAGGCCGAGGCGTAATCCACTCGGACGACGCTACTCGTCGCTGGTTTATCCACACATGGCGATTCATCCACATCCGGTGTCGACCTGCCGCCACTTGTCGGTGGAGATCGCTATATTCGAAAGTATGTTCGATGACTTGAAGGGCGCTGATGACGCCACGTTGGTGTCGATCATGGACGCCGCCACGCGGGACGAAGCCGTCGAGGCGGCACGGCGGTTCGCGGCCATCGCCGAGCTCGTGGAGCGTCACGCCCCTGGACCCACTGCCACCGGGCGCTGGTCCTGCGACCATTGGGACGCGATCGCCGCCCAGATCGGCGCCGCGCTGAATATCAGCCACAATCTGGCCTCCAGCCAGATGTATCAGGCCATGGAACTGCACCAGCGGCTTCCGGCGGTCGCCGCGTTGTTCGGTCAAGGCCGGTTGAGTCTGCGGCTCGTCAGCACGATCCTCTGGCACACCAGCCTGATCAAAGACCCCACCGTGCTGGGCGTGGTGGACGCGATCCTGGCAAATGACGCGTTGCATTACGGGCCGCTCTCGTCGTCGAAGACCGCACGGGCGATCGACGCCATCATCGACCGCTACGACCCCGTCGCGGTACGGCGTTACCGCGACAGCGCCCGCGGCCGGGACGTGGTGATCAGACCAGGTGACGACGGCACCGCCGACCTGTGGGGATCGTTGCTGGCCACCGATGCCGCGGTGCTGGACCGCCGCCTCGATGACATGGCACGGCAGGTGTGTGCCGATGATCCGCGCACGCTGGGCCAGCGCCGGGCCGACGCGCTCGGCACACTGGCCGCCGGTGGTGACCGGCTGGCGTGCTGCTGTGAGGACGCCGACTGCCCTGCCAAAGTGTCCGACGCCCGCGCGGAGGCGGTGGTCATCCACGTCGTCGCCGACGCCGCCTCCCTCGACGCCGAACCCGACCCTCAAATCCACGGTGAGATACCGCTGACGCCGATCGACCCGGACAACCCGCTTCGCGCGGTGCCCAAGCCCGATCCCGAACCACCCACGCTGTGGCGACCGTCCGGGCAGATCATCGCCGGACAAACCGTGCCCGCCTCACTGCTGGCGGAGCTGATCGCGGCCGGCGCCAAGGCCTTGCCCCTGACCCATCCCACCGAAGCCGCGCCCGGCTACCGCATTCCCGCTGCGATGGCCCGCTTCGTGCGCTGCCGTGACATGACCTGCCGTTTTCCCGGCTGCGACCGGCCTGCCGTCGGCTGCGACCTCGACCATGGCATCGCCTACCCGTTCGGGTCCACCCACCCGTCCGTGCTGCGCTGTCTGTGCCGAAAACATCACCTGCTCAAGACCTTTTGGATCGGGCCACCCGGGTGGCGGGACCGGCAACTACCAGACGGCACCATCATCTGGACCGCTCCGACCGGGCATACCTATGCGACCCGCCCCGGGAGCCGGCTGCTGTTTCCCACCCTGAGCCGGCCCACCGGATCAGCTCGGGTCGTCGCCGCGCCGCAAGCAGACTGCAACATCCGTAGCGTGATGATGCCGATCCGGCGACGCACCCGCGCCCAGGTCCGCGAATACCGGATCGACGCCGAACGCGCCCTCAACGAAATCGACCTGAAGGCGGAGCGCACCGCCTGAAAACACGCCCCGCCGAGGCCGTAACGTCTCAACCATGCGCACCCACGGCTGGGGCGGTGCCAAGCCCGCGACCGACGAAGAGGCGATCGAACGCATCCTCGACGCGGCCAGCCAGGCTATCGACCAGCGTGGTGGGGACATGCGGATTGCCGACGTGGCACGAACGCTGGGCGTCTCCCGTCAGACCGTCTACAACTACTTCCCCGGCACCAACACACTCGTGGAGGCCGCCGCCACCCGCTCCGGCATGAGGTTCCTGGAGCGGCTGGCCGAACACCTGGCCGGCATGACCGATCCCGTCGACGCGCTGGTGGAAAGCCTGGCTTTCACACTGGAGTGGCTACCGAACGATCGGCACGTGCAATTGATGCTGGTGCACAACTTCACCAAGGCCTCAACCGGTGTCACCTCGGAGATGGGCATCAAATTCGGCCACGGCATCCTGGCGGGCCTGGACGTCGACTGGGCGGACGTCGGGGTCCAGGACGACGATCTCGACGATCTCGCCGAATACATGCTGCGGATATTGCAGTCGTTCATGATCGACCCGGGCCGTCCCCCGCGAACCGGCGAAGTATTGAGGACCTATCTGCGCCGCTGGGTCGCGCCCACGCTCACCTCCGAGCTGGCCAAAGCCCGGCAGCCGGAAACAACGCCGCAGTAGCCGCAGCGCCGTGCTTGGACGGTATCGGTAAGCTGTCCACTCGAGTGAGGTGAGCACATTGACTTTCGACACAGTGGTCGCAAACGGCAGGTGGTTCGACGGCACCGGAGCGCCGTCGGCCACCCGCGACATCGGCATCCGGGACGGCCGGGTGGTCGCCGTGTCGGCGGCACCGCTGGACACCGACGGTTGCCCCGATGTGATTGACGCGCAAGGCAAGTGGGTGATCCCCGGCATCATCGACATCCACACCCATTACGACGCCGAAGTGCTGGCCGCACCTGAGTTGTCCGAGTCGGTGCGCCACGGCGTCACCACGATCGTCATGGGATCGTGCTCACTGTCGACCATCCATGTCGACGCCGGCGAAGCCGCCGACCTGTTCGGCCGGGTCGAGGCGATCCCGCACGAGCACGTGGTCCGCATCGTCGGCGAGCACAAGTCGTGGACGAACGCGAGTGAGTACATCGACGCGCTGGAGTCGCTGCCGCTGGGCCCCAACGTGACGGCCTTCATCGGGCACTCCGACATGCGGACAGCGGTGATGGGCCTGGACCGGTCGACGCGCGACGACGTGCGGCCCACCGCCGCCGAGCAAGACAAGATGGAACGGATGCTGACCGAGGCGCTGGACGCCGGGTTCCTCGGGATGTCTTCGCAGCAACTGCTTTTCGACAAGATCGACGGTGACACCTGCCGGTCGCGCACGCTGCCCTCGACGTACGCCAAGGGCCGCGAACTGCGGCGCCTGAAGAACCTGCTGCGCCGCACCGGCCGGGCCCTGCAATCGGGTCCCGACATCAGCCACCCGCAGAACATCGTGTCGCAGGCGCTGCAGTCCCTCGGCATCCGCCGGCCGCACCTCAAGACCAGCCTGTTGGCCGCCGCAGACATGAAGTCGGCGCCGGGCAGCGTGTGGCTGACCAGCTTCCTGGCGGCCGTCGTGAACCGGTTCGGTGGCGACTTCCGCTTCCAGCACCTGCCGGTGCCGTTCGAGGTGTACGCCGACGGGATCGACCTGGTGGTGTTCGAGGAATTCGGGGCGGGGGCCGCCGCGCTGCACCTCAAGGACGAAGTCGAACGCAACGCACTCATGCGCGACGAGGAGTACCGCCGCCAATTCCGCAAGGACTACGACGCCAAGTTCGGTCCGCGCGCGTGGCACCGGGACTTCTTCGACGCCGAGATCGTCGCCTGCCCCGACGAGTCGGTGGTCGGCAAGTCGTTCGGCCAGGTCGGCCTCGACCGTGGTGGATTGCATCCGGTCGACGCGTTCCTCGATCTGGTACTCGAGCACGGCACCGCCGTCCGTTGGCGCACAACGATTTCCAATCACCGGCCCACGATGCTGCGACGGCTGGCGCGGATGGAGGGCTTGCAAATCGGTTTCTCGGACGCCGGGGCGCATCTGCGCAACATGGCGTTCTACAACTCCGGTCTGCGTCTGCTGCGCCACGTCAGGGATGCCGAAAAGGCGGGCCGGCCGTTCCTGTCGCCCGAGCAGGCCGTGCACCGGTTGACCGGCGAACTGGCCGACTGGTACGGACTGGATGCCGGCCACCTGCGGGTGGGCGACTGGGCCGATCTGGTGATCTTGGACCCCAAGCGTCTGGACGAGTCGCTGGATTCCTATCACGAGGCCAATGTCGAAGCCTACGGCGGACTTTCGCGCATGGTGAATCGCAACGACGAGACGGTTCAGGCGGTGTTCGTCTCCGGCCGGGCGCTGTTCCGGGACGGGCAGCCGACGGAGATCCTGGGCCGCGAGCGCACCGGCGGCTTCCTGCGAGCCGACGGCACGCCGCGCAATGTGCCGCGGGCGGTGCCGGCGTGACAGGCTAGCTCGCGGCCCTGCCGTAGTAGTGCGCCATGTCTTCGCCGGCCGCGTGGCTGGCCATCCAGGTGTGGAACCAGTCCGGCACCTTTTCGTCGGCGGGATGATGCGTCGGCCACTGCGAACGAACAAGTCCGGCAACGAGTTTCAATAGCCGCCAGCCCGAGATGTCCCGGAAGGTGGTGTGGTATCCCGGCTTGAAGTACCTGCCGACGACGGGCAGGTGCTGCCGAAGTTCGATGCTCCACACCGCGACGGTGGCCACTTCGGGCGGGACTCCGATGTCTTCGGCCGGAACCGCCGCGGCGATGCCGTCGGCGATCAGCGTCGCGATCTTGCTGACGTGGGCCATAGAGGTACGCAGAGACCGCAGCCGATACCATCTGCTGCCCACCACGCCGTCGAAGATCAGGTCGGCGCAACTCCGGTGTTCGATCTCCTCGATGTAGTGCCACAGAAACAGCGAAGCCACCCGAGAGTCCCCGTCGTACAACACATCTCGCTTCTCGATCATGAAGGTGAACAGCGGCGGGAAGGTGGCCTCCAGGCTGGCGATGTACGCCAGATGGAACTTCAGCGGTTGGGCCGCATACAAAGCCTCATAGGACGTGATGACGTCGTCGAGGGTGTCTGCGAGCGCGGGATACTGCGCGATGAGCGAGTTAACGTGCTTACGGTGCGCGGCCGAATGCTGGGCCTCTTGGGCGAGAAAGACTTCGGCCTCGGCCCGCAGGTCCGCGTCGTCGATGACCTTGAGCGCGTCTTTGACGACCAGCACGATGTAGCGCTCGAACCCGACCGCGAAAAACGAGATCAGGTTGGACATCAACGCCGCAGCGGGATTGGCGGTGTTCCATCGAAACGGCACCGATTCGTCGATGTCGAAACGCATCTTCCGGAATGCCACCGCCGTCACGGACTCATCGTACGAGCTGACTGGACAGTCAGTCAATAATGTCCAGTCTACCGTCCGGGTCGCCGAGCTCCCAGCCGGAACACCTGCCAGCCGGCACCCTCCCAGCGAGCGACATCGAGGCAGTTGCGGCCGTCGACAACCACTCGGGCGCGCACCCGGTCGGCAAGCCTTTCCGGGTCGAGGTCGACGAATTCCCGCCACTCGGTCAGCACCAACACGGCATCCGCCCGTTCACACGCTTCCTCGACCGACACTGCGTAGTTCAGCGTCGGAAACAACCGATTCGCGTTGTCCAGGGCTTTCGGGTCATAGACGTTGACCCCGGCGCCGTTGAGTTGCAGCTGCCCAGCGACGTTGAGCGCCGGCGAGTCGCGCACGTCGTCGGATTCGGGCTTGAACGCCGCGCCGAGCACCCCGATGTTGGCGCCCAAAAGCGATCCTCCGCACGCCGCGCTGGTCAGTTCGACCATGCGAGTGCGCCGGCGCATGTTGATGCTGTCCACCTCACGCAGGAACGTCAGGGCCTGGTCGGCACCCAGCTCACCGGCACGGGCCATGAACGCGCGGATGTCCTTCGGCAGGCAGCCGCCTCCGAAACCCAAGCCCGCGTTGAGGCATTGGCGTCCGATGCGCGGGTCGTGGCCGAGCGCGTCGGCGAGCACGCTGACGTCCGCGCCGGCGGCCTCGCACACCTCGGAGATGGCGTTGATGAACGAGATCTTGGTCGCCAGAAACGCATTCGCGGAGACCTTGACCAGTTCGGCGGTCTGCAAGTCGGTCACCATGAACGGCACCCCAGCGTCCAGCAGCGGTCCGTACAGTTGCCGTACCGCCGGCTCTGCGTGTTTTGAATCGTCTTGCACGCCAAGCACAATGCGGTCCGGGTTGAGAGTGTCGTGCACCGCGTAACCCTCGCGCAGGAACTCCGGATTCCAGGCGATCTCCACGTCGACGCCCTCGGGTGCCAGCGCGGCCGCCCGCCGGCCCAGTTCGGCGGCGGTACCCACCGGCACCGTCGACTTTCCGACCAGCACCGACGCCCGGGTCAGCCGGGGCACCAACGCGTCGACGACGGCGTGCACATGCCGTAGGTCGGCGCCGTACTCCCCCCTTCTTCTGCGGCGTGCCGACGCCCAGGAAGTGCACGTCGGCGAACTCGGCGGCCATGTCGTAATCGGTGGTGAAGCGCAGCCGCCCCGCAGTGAGGTTGGCCTGCAACATCTTTCGCAGGCCAGGCTCGTAGAACGGGATATCACCCCCGGCCAGCTTGGCGACCTTGCCCGGGTCGATATCGACCCCGACGACGTCATGTCCCAACTCCGCCATTCCGACCGCGTGGGTGGCACCTAAGTAACCGGTTCCGAAAACCGTGCATCGCATACCACTGTGTGTAGGTGGCTGCGATGAGCGAACGCCATCGCGACCCTGAACGGTAAGTGACGGCTATCCGGCGAGATCAGATGCCGGGGACGAAGGGGATGTTGAATCCGCCGCGGCCGCCGCCGCCACCTCGGCCACCGCCGCGGCCCCCACCGCCGCCGCCGGGGCCTTTGCCGCCCGGACCCTTGCCGATGCTCGGCGGCTTGCCGCCACCGCCGCGCCCGGGTGATTGCGGCGTGAGGATCGGCGGGATCACCGGCACCGGCACGATCACCGGAACCGGTGCGGCCGGAGCCGGAGCGGGTGCGGCCGGGGCGGGCGCCTCAACCTTGGGCGTCGGCGCCTGCGGTGCCTGCGGAACCTGCACCGGGACCTGGGGGGCAGGGGCCGGGACCTGCTCGGGGACCTGCTGCGTCGGAGCCTGCTCAGGGACCGGAACCTGCTGCGGCGCCGGAGTGGGTGCCGGAGCCTGGGGAGTCGGAGCGGGCGCCTGGGGAGTCGGCGCGGGCGCCTCGGGCGCCGGCGTGTTCGGCGCGACGGCGGCCTGGCCGGTCTGCGGCCGCGTATCCGAGGTGGTGCGAATGCTGATGCCCAGCGCGACGACCAGCGATGCCACCCCGATGACGAAGATCGACGCCAGGATGCTGCCGATCAGCGCAAAAGGCTTGCGATCGTCCTGCTCGTCCTCGACGGCGCTGTAGGCCAAGCCGCTCTCGACGTTCTCGAAGTGCACCGGGTCGACTGCGAACGGTGGCTGGACGCCGGTGCCGGGGTCTTGCGCGTAGGCCTGCGCGGCGGTCGACGACGACAACAGCGGCGTGTTCGCCGACGCCAGGGCCGCTCCCCGGGCGAGTGCGGTTTCTGGTTCCTCGGGCGCGGTCACCGGCAGCGTGGTCGCCGCCTCGAGCGCCGGTTTGATCAGCGGGATGTCGACGCCGGAGCCGACGACGAACACCGCATCCGGGTGGGTGGCGAGCGACTCGGCGCCCGACACCAACTCGGTCAATTGAGCCACCGCCGCGTCGTCGTCGTCGGGTAGCGGTTGGGTATGAATGTCGGCGATCGACCCGTCGGCGGTGTGCACCACGGCCAGAGTCGCGGTGTCGGGCTCGACGAAGAGCAGCGCAGTTTGCGCGTAGTTGGTCTCGTTACCGACCGATTGCGCCAGCGCTGCGGCGGCCAGGAAGGCCGAGACCAGCATGACGTTCTCGATCTTGCGGTTGGCCAGCGCGTCACGCAGCGCGGCGGCCTGCTCGGGGTCCCGCCAGGTCACACCGGTCGACGCCAGCTGGTAGCCACCCTCGGCCGCGCCTTCTCGAGTCCCCAGGATCGCCGAGACGACCTGCTCGGCGGCGTTGAACATCGTCGCATCGGGGTCGGCCGCGACCTCGAACTTCTCTTCCTCGACGAGGGCACCGTCGCCGTTTTCACCCTCGACCAGCACCATTCGGACTGCCGCTGGTGCCATCGACACACCAAGGACGGTGTCCACAACTCCCCCAATCGAATGCTCGGATGTCCCCCAACCCGTTATCAACAACGTACCCAGACCACCGGATGCTTTCCATCTGAGTTTGATTTGTAACGCAGATCACCGGACCTCAGGCCGGTGGACGGAGCTACCTGTGCCCACGGCCCCCGCCGCCGCCTCCGAAGGGACCGTGACCGCCGCCTCCGCCTCCGCCTCCGCCTCCGAAGGGACCGTGACCGCCGCCGCCTCCGAAGGGTCCATGCCCGCCGCCTGGACCGTGCGCGCCCGGGCCGCCGCCACCTGGGCGGCCACCGCCGCCGAAGGGGCCACGCCCACCAGGACCATCCCCGCCGAACGGTCCGCGACCGGGATTACCTCCGATGGGCCCTCGACCCGGTTTCGGCGAAGGACCCGACCGCGGGGGCTGGACGACCGGCACCCGGGGAGCCGGGTTCTCCACCCGCGGCGGGGCGGCCGGGATTGGCACGCGCGGTGCCGGCGCCTGGCGCGGTACCCGGGCTTGCGGTGGCCGCAGAACCGTCCCTGGGCTGGGGATCTGGATGGGCGGAATGATGATCGGGACCACCGGAGCGACCACTTCCGGCTCCGGCAACCGCGGCGCCGGAGCAGCCGGAGCCGGCATCTCGGGAAGGTCGGGTACCACCCGTGCCGGAACGATTGGAGCGACCGGAGCCGGCGCCGCGGCCGGGATCTGGGTCGGTAGTTGCGGCGGCAGCGCTCTGGGCGCCGACGGCGGAGCCGGCACGTCGATCTTGGGCTGCGGCGCTGCCACCGGGGCGGGCGGAGGCGCCTCGACCGTCGGCGCAACGAAATGGTTCTGCCGGGGCGTCGGAGCCAGCGCGACCGTCGGGCGGACGTTGATAGCCAACGCCACCTCCAGCGCTACCACCGCAGCGGCCGTGATGACCGCCACGCCGCTGCCGATCAACATCGCGGACCTGCGCCGTCGGCCGTCGACGGCTTCGTCTGCAACGGCGCTGTAGGCGAGCTCGCCGGGACCACCCGGGTCCTGCGCATAGGCCAACGCGGCCGTACTCGACGCGAACAACGGGGAGTTGGCCGACGCGAGCGCCGCGCCTCGAGCCAGTGCCATCTCGTGTTCTTCGGACACACTCACGGTCAGCGGGGTGGCCGCGTCCAGCAGCGGCTTGATCATCGCGACGTCGACACCGGAGCCGACCACATAGATGCCGTCGGGTCGGGCCGCCATCGATCCGACATCGGCCAGCATCTCGGCCAGCTGGCCGACCGCAGCGCCGTCGTCGGCGGCCAGTTGCCGGCGCCGGACGTCGCACAGGGAACCGTCGGCGGTCTTCACCACCGCCAACGTGGCGCTGTCGGGTTCGACGAACAGCACGCCGGTCCGCGCGTAGCCGACGGAATCACCGACCGCCTGTCCCATCGCGACCGCCGCCAGAAACGCGGAGACCAGCATGACGTTCTCGATCCTGCGGGCGGCGAGCGCGTCACGCAGCGCCGCCGCCTGCAGCTGATCGGTCCAGCTCACCCCGATGGAGGACAGCCGCAGGCCGGCCTCGACCGCGCCTTCGCGCGTGCCCAGGATGGCCTGGATCACTTGTTCGGACGAGCGCATTGTGGCCGGGTCAGTCCCGAGCCGGAACCGGTCCTCGTCGACGATGACGCCGTTGGCGTCGGCACCCTCAATCAGCGCGATCTGGGCCGCCGTCGGCGCCATCGAAACTCCGAGTACGACGTCCAAAGCCCCTCCCACGGTCTTCGCTTCAACCAAAAGGGTAGTCGCGCTAACCAAGTTGGGACCGCTGTTGCAGCTATGTAGTCCGTATGAAGTTCTGATAGGAACGCGACGGGGTGGGCCCGCGCTGACCCTGGTATTTGGACCCGACGCCAGCGCTGCCGTAGGGCCGTTCCGACGGGCTGGTCAGCCGCAGGATGCACAGCTGACCGATCTTCATCCCCGGCCACAGCGTGATTGGCAGGTTGGCGACGTTGGACAGTTCCAGCGTGATGTGGCCGCTGAAACCCGGATCGATGAAACCCGCCGTGGAGTGCGTCAACAGCCCCAGCCGGCCCAACGAGGACTTGCCCTCCAACCGTCCGGCGAGATCGTCGGCCAGGGTGACCAGCTCCAGCGTCGAGCCGAGTACGAACTCGCCGGGGTGCAGCACGAACGGTTCACCGTCCGCGGGCTGCACCAGCGTGGTCAGCTCGTCCTGCTGCTTGGCGGGGTCGATGTGGGTGTAGCGGGTGTTGTTGAAGACGCGGAACAGCGTGTCGAGCCGCACGTCGATGCTGGACGGCTGCACCAGGGCGTCGTCGAAGGGCTCGATTTGCAACCGGCCGGCGGAAATTTCGGCCTTGAGGTCACGGTCGGAGAGCAGCACGCGTGTGAGCGTATCTGCTGCCGGTCAGCGGACGTAGATCTCGTCTCCGCTGGGGTATCCGCCGCCGAGGGTGGTGACGTGGACGTGGTCGTAGTGCCCGTACCCGCCTGCTTGGGCGCCGCCCCCGGGCGTGTAGTAGGTGCCCCGCCAGATGGCGTCCTGGATGCTGAACTTGTCGGCGTTCTGCAAGACGTACGTGACGATCGCGTTGCCCAGTTCGATGCCCTCGTCGGAGCTCGGGTTGGGGATCATCACGTCTACGGCCAAGCCCTCCGGATGCCACCGCAGAGCGTCGGGGCGGACGCCGCCCATCTGGTGGATCTCGGGGAACAGGGCGCTGATGGCTCGCGCCACCAAGATGGTCTTGACCTGCAGTCCTTGTTCCGGCGCGACGCCCGCGGCCAAGATGGTCGACCCTGCGGCGGGGCGAGACCGGTCGGCCCGCGACCGCTCGGCGGGAGCCATTTCCTCGACGCTGAAGCGCAGGCGCGACGTGTCCAGCGCGGCGCCGGCATCCGAAGCCGCAATCTGCAGGCAGCATTCGGACGACGGGTCCGGGACGGTCGGCTTTGCAACGATGCGCGTGGTCGCGGGATTGACATCTCCACCGAGCGCTCCGCCCACCGCGAAGAGGACGGCGACCGGACCGATGGCTGCAGCCAGCATCGCTGGCGCTTTCGACCGCTTCCTGGCTAATGCGTGCCTGCCCACGGAAGGTCACGATACGAGATTACGAATGATAACGAAAGGGTAAACGTCCCATTCTGGGGATTTGCACGGAGCGATTGTCTATTAGCCCGGCAAATTACTTGCGGGTGATTCTGCGCTCGTCAGGCCGGTTGGCTCGCGAGCCAGTTAGACAGTTCCTCGAGCATCTGACGGGCGTATCCGCGCCAGAACCAGCCGAAGGCCGGCATCGTCGACGCTGCCGGTCATGAGCGCGGAAACATGTTGTAGCGCCACGTGATTCGGGTGCCGGTGCAGCCGGGGTGAACAAGAATTCCCCGTCGATCTTGGTGAGGAGAGGACCCTTGAAGTCGGTGATGTTGTATCGCCACTCGTGTGGCTCATCCACGGCGACGACGGTCTCCCGGATGCTGCCTCCGCCGGCCAACTCCAGCACCCAGGTCTGCCCCAACAGATCCGTTCCAGTTATTTGCGTCACGTCTGATCACGGGGGTCGGTCCGTGCCGGGCCGGAATATGGTGGGGTACGTCCACCTCGGTGATGGGCCCGCGCTGCTCGCTTACCGTCAAGGACGCGGCTTCGCTCAAGAGGGTTCACTATGTGCATAGCCAAATGCGGAACCTCTGAGGCAACACCAGCGACCGACGTAGTGTCCAATCAGCGACAGCACGTGGCAAGCGCAGTCGATTATTTGAGGTTCGGTACCGCTAGACGCCGATACTGCCTACACTCACACCCACCTACCAGGAGGTATCACTTGTTCTACAGGAACGTCGTCGTAGCAATTTTTGCCGCAAGCTTCCTCATGCTGTCGGGCTGCGGAACGGCTACAACGTCCAGCAAATCCAGTTCAGCAGCGAGGCAACCGGCAGCCAGGATCGGAACCCCGGTACGCGATGGGAAGTTTGAGTTCATCGTGACTTCCGTTGACCGGTCGAAGATCGCCGGCGATCCTACGAACGAGTTCATGCAGTCCACCGCGCAAGGCGAGTACGTCAACGTGCACTTGTCGGTAAAGAACATCGGAGATGAGGCGCAGTCATACTTCGCCCAAAATCAGAAGCTCATCGTGAACGGCAAGAAGTTCGATGCCGCATCGGTATTGGGTGTCAAGGGAGATAGCGATTCCCTGAACCCAGGGCTTGGCGTCGACACAGTAGTGTCGTTCGACGTTCCGCCAGGGACAGTCCCAACTTCTATTGAACTGCACGACTCCGCGTTCAGCGGCGGTGCAACAGTACAGCTCTGATTCGCCGAACCCGGTCAGCCCTGCGTCCCATCCTTGGCATGGGGCCTTCTGGCAATCGCCAGTGTTGCTACCCCGTCATTCACATCCAGATCGCACACCGCGGCAACACCCCGGACGGCGTCCCCGTCGCATACATCGGACACTGCGATCCGGGCGCTCACCATGCGGTTGTATGCTCACTCGCAAGACGACGCCCTGCACGTCGCCACGAATGCTTTGCAACATTGAGTGCAATCTCGGCACTCGTTTGATGTCGGACATTCAAGGTCATATACGCAGGTCAGAGTCCTTATCGCCGATGTAGTTCAATGGCAGAACATCAGCTTCCCAAGCTGAATACGCGGGTTCGATTCCCGTCATCGGCTCCAAATTGAGCTGGACTGAAGCGTCGATCTTTAATCGCCGAGGGGTCGTAGGCCCGCGATCGGTCCGCAGTCTCGCGCGGCAGGTGGCGTTTGGGCCGGCCGCAGCCCCGGCCCGCACGGGGCCCGACCTGGTGCACGAGTCATTGACATTGTCATACCCTCACGGTGAGCGTTATTATTTATCATCATGATGGTTTGTTAGGAGATAAGCATCACGTTATTCGAAGCTCCTGATCTCGATGCCCGCGAGCGAGAGGTCATCGCAGAGACCGAGCAACTGCGACAGAGCCTTCGCCACCGGCTTCACGAACCAAGGCGGTGGACGGGCTCACTGCGCCGCGTTCAGTTCGCCCGCGCGGTACAAGGTTCGAACAGCATCGAAGGATATGAGGCCAAGCTCGACGACGCCATAGCTATCGAAATGGGAGAACCAGCGCTCGACGCGAGCGTAGAAACGAGCTTGGCTATCCGAGGCTACCGAGACGCGATGACATACGTCTTGCAACTGGCAGAGGAACCCAACTTCCACTTCGGCGAGCAGCTGATCAAAAGCTTGCACTTTATGATGACGCAGTACGACCTCAAAAATCGCCCCGGGCGGTGGCGTAGTGGGCCGGTATACGTGCAGAAGGGAGAGACCGGTGAAATTGTTTACGAGGGCGTTGAGGTCGAGCAAGTAAACCCGCTAATGCACGAACTGGTGCGCCACCTTGAGCTTGATGAAAGCTGCCCCATTATCATTAAAGCCGCGATGGCGCATCTCAATCTTGTACTTATTCATCCCTTTCGGGACGGCAACGGCAGAATGGCACGTTGCCTCCAAACGTTGGTCCTCGCACGTGATGGAATCTTATCGCCCGTCTTCTCCAGCATCGAAGAGTATCTAGGGCGCAACACCCGCGACTACTACGATGTGTTAGCGCAGGTTGGTGGGGGATCGTGGAAACCATGGAACGATCCACGGCCCTGGGTCCGTTTCGTCCTCACCGCGCACCTGCGTAGCGCGAAAACGATGCTCCGTCGTACAAATGAAATCGAAACTCTTTATCTTGAGTTGGACCGCGTCATCACACGCCACAGCCTTCCCGAGCGGACTATTGATGCGCTGTTCGACGCGGCCATGCGTATGCGTGTCCGGCGGTCTGTGTACAAAGCAATTCTGAAGAGTCAGGGCAATGAGCCCATAAGCGATCAAACTGCTACACGCGACTTGCAAAGCCTTGCCAATCTCGGGCTGCTAATTCCGCATGGCGAGAAAAGGGGCAGGTACTACACTGCCGGGGAGCAGATAGCTGCAATCCGCAAGTCATTAATCGGTAGACGCACTCCAAAGGATGAAACCGATCCATTCAGTGCGCAGGCTGTTACACCGACTGACCTGGGGGAACTTTCCTAGGCCAAGGCGCCTAGCTAGTTGCCTTGGACAGAATCACCGGTGCAAATGTTGTAGTGGCCAGCCGGGTTGAATGTCTCGCCTTTGCTCGGGAAATACCATTTAGCCGCTTGGTACATCAGTTGACCGTTGCAGGTGCCGAGGTTGTAGGCGACGATCGTCGCCGGTTGGGAAACCGCCTGTGCGACGTTGCCGCCAGGGGGCACCCAGTTGGCAGTCCCGGCGCCTGTAGCTTGTTCTTCGCCCCATGAGGACCAGGTAATGTCCCAGATCATGCCAGTAGGGTCACCGCCGTTGTAGACCGTGGCCGGCTGCACTGCCCCATAACCCTGCTGGTTCGATGCCCAGACGCGGCCCAGGGTTGGTGATTGGCCGGCTGAGGCTCCGGCGGCCCCAGCTATCGCAACTCCGACCAATACGGCGACGACGCGTAACGACTTCAGCACGTCCATGAATCCCCCAAATTTCTGATGACACCGTAACTATGACACGTCAGCGGTGGGATGTCGGCGGGGCAGCCAAGATGGCCCGCCGGGCGGGCTGTGCAGGTCAACAACAAGGCATCCGCCGACTATGGGGCGCCGAGTGGGGTTCCCCAGAAAAAGTGGACGCGGTTAGGTTGCTTCCGGGGTGACTTTCAGTGATTGCTCGTAGGTGATGGGTGAGCGCATTCCGATCGCTGAATGCCTACGTCGGTGATTGTAGAAACGCATCCAATTGTCAACTGCTGCAATCAGTTCCGATTTTGTGTGGAAAGTATGCCGGTAGTAGTACTCGTGCTTGAACGTCGACCACAGCGGTTCGGCGCCGGCGTTGTCCGAGCAGATACCCAGGCCGCCGCGCGGGCAGCCGCCCGTGCGCCACGCACCCGGGCAAGTGCGCAGCGTCGATGCGCTCATCGACCAGACGCCACATCGTGGTCGTCGACGCCTTCGCCCCGCACACGTCCTCACGGTCGCCGCACAACTGCCCGACACCGTCGATGCAGTCCGCCCCGTCGGCGACCGCAACCGCCAGATCGGCGAACACCTCGCCAGGTGCATACACCCACGGACCGCTAACACAGCGGTGACCTGCGCCGATAACCCGGTCCGATCGGCGAGTTCGCGCAGCATGCCCATCCCGGCATGCTGCGCGACACCACCGCCGTCGGCCGACACTTTGACCCGCGAAGAGGCCGCGATATTCTTCACCTGCGAGGTGCCTTCCAGCTGGAACGATCCGAACCTTAGACAAGTCCGATTATTCCTTGCAGGACAGGCACTTTCGCTTATCTACACACCGCCACAAGCGACATTCCACGAAAAATCCGGGCTAGCGCGGCCATCGTCGTGGGGTTGGCCTCGGCACGTGGTGCGATACCGAATTGCTAGAACGGGCTCACTTTGTGCCAACGAACGTCCATTCCGGTTGCCGAGATGAATCACGATGCCAACTGGGTTAGGCCCATCCCGAACGCCCACGCAACGGTGGCGAGCAGTGCGCCGGCGAGCTCGACACCCATCGACAACGCGACACCTTTCACGGCGTGCTTCGTCGAAGCCCATGCCAGCCGCTGGTCTCCGCGGGCGGCCAGCTCCGCCGCGTAGACGCCCAGCACGAAGCCGATCGCCAGGCCGATCACCGGGATCACGAAGAAACCAATGAGGCCCAGCCCCGCGCCCGCCGCCAAACTCAGCGTGCGCACGTCGGCGGCACGCATCCGCTTCACCGGCCAGGTGTACTTGATAAATGTCGCCGCACCAAGCAGGACGACCACCACGCCGAGCGTCACCCACGCGGTGATGTTGTTCTCCACGACGGCCCACACCACGATCGCACCGAGCACCAGCAACGTGCCCGGCAATACCGGCACCACGATGCCGATGATTCCGACGGCGATCGCGAGTGCTACGAGGACGATGCCGACAGCACTCATCTTCTCAAGGTATCTCTAGTGGCCGCTACGGTTCGTGTCCACCAGCGCGGAAGCAGCCCGATCCTCAACAAACGTTTTTCGCGCGCTGACCAGGCGCCCGAAGGCGACACCGTCGACGAATGTGTCTTTACGCGCTACCTGCCAATCGTCGGTCACGGTCACCAGATCGATGCAGTCCCAGCTGACCGCCCGACCGGGTCCGTCGTCCTCCGGCAACAAGCACGTCAGCGTCCAATCCAAAACCCAATGCCGAGAACCGAATTGGGTTCGGTGGACGTCGAACCCGAAGCCGGGGAGTGCGGCGAACATGGCCGTGAACTCGTCATGCACGGCGACACGACCGGTCACCGGGCCTCGGCCGTGATGCAGCCAGAACATGGTGTCTGCGGCATGGAGCGCGACGATCGCGTCGACGTCGCGGGACTCCCAGGCCAGTAGGTAGCGCCGGTAGAGGGCGCGCAACGCGCTCATCGGACCGCGAAAACCCGGTAGCGGACCTCAGAAAGCGACACCTCGTTGATCGCCACCGTGTGAATTGCGTTGAGCCACCGGTAGCGGGGATCGTCGGTGTCGAACAGGGGGCTGGATCGGGCGATCATCTCGTCGTGCCGGATCAGCTCGCCCGCCGTGAATCGGTCGGCCGCCGCACGACTCATGTGCACCCGGCCGGTGTTGGTGACGTGGATGTGCGCCCCGTCGTCCGTCCGCAGCGTGGCCCGAACATCCAGTCGTGCCACCCGGTCGGTGCCGAACAGTATCCAGTCGCCGCCGCCCGGCAAGATGTCGCCGGCGATGCGGGGACCCACGCAGCGCCCACGCCGGACCACGTAGGTGAATCGGGTACCGACCGGCGTCGGGAAGATCTGCACCGGGTCGAATTCGATGCGAATGTCGAGCAAGTGCTCCAGCGACGGGCGTGCGTCGATATCGACGAGGACGGTCATAGTGGTTCCTTCCGACACTCCGAAGCTACGCCTCTCACTTGGCAAATCAAAGTGACGACTTGGAATAGTCAAGTATCTGATACCGTCATGGCGTGGCAGCCAAGTCGTACGGTCAGCATTGCGCGCTGGCGAAAAGCCTTGACCTGGTTGGCGATCGCTGGACATTGCTCGTGGTGCGGGAGCTGCTCGACGGTCCGCGCCGTTATGTCGATCTGCTGCATGGGCTGTCACCGATCGCGACCGACATGCTGGCGGCACGGCTGCGGGATCTGGAAAACAACGGCTTGGTCGCGCGTCGCGACCTGCCGCCACCGGCCGCGGCGAAGGTCTACGAATTGACCGACGAGGGCCGTGCGCTCGAGGACGTGGTCAATGCGTTCGCCCGATGGGGCCGTCGTCTGCTCCACACTCGCAATCCCGGCGATCAGGTGCGTCCCGAATGGCTCGCCAGGGCGGTGCGGGCGTACGTGCGAGCCGAACGACCCGGCGTCGACCTGGTGCTGCAACTGACGACGCCGGAGGGATCGACCACGTTGCACATCGACGAGAACACCGTCGAACCTACGACGGCAGAGCCGGACGTCACCTTGAGCGGCCCGGTGGAAGCCCTTGCGGCAGCGACGAATCCAGCTCATTTCGCCGACTTGGTCTCGTCCGGAGCCCTGACCGTCGAGGGTCGCCGCGCCGCCGTGCGTCAACTCGCGGTGATATTCGGTCGATAGCCGGTTAATAAACTTCGCGAAAACCGCTGATCAAGGTGATCGTGTTGCCATCCGGGTCGATCAGCGCCGACAGCCGCACTCCCTTGTTCACGTCCTGGATCTCCCCCGGCGCGTATCCGCGCTCGGCGAGATCACCGACCGCCGCATCCAAATCCTCGACGGCGAGGTTGACCGCCGTCCTGCCGGCCTTCTCCGCGTCGGCGAAAACCTGGATCCAGCCCGTGCTGGTCGACCGCCACTCGGCCAGTGTCGGCATCGGGTTGTTGCTAGGCGGCGCACCGAAGAAGCCGGAGTACCAGTGCGTTGCCGCTTCGATGTCGGTCACCGGAACGACCGCCAGCACATGCTGTACCTGCATTGAGTGCCTCCCTTCCGGTTGGTAAGACTCCGACCGGAAGGCAAATTCATCGGCAGACCAGCAGTAGCTCAGGATCGGACTACGGAACCCCGGGCGATCCGTCCAAACCGAGCACCCCGCCGGTGCCGCCGGCGCCGGCCTTTCCGGCTTTGCCCGGGTTGACGCTGGTGCCGCCGCTGCCGCCGTCACCGCCATTGCCGATCAGCAGGGCGTTGCCACCCTGACCACCGTCGCCGCCGACGCCGCTCGGGTTGATGGTGACGTTCATCCCGCCGTCACCACCGTGGCCGCCGTTGCCGATCAGCCCGGCCGTGCCACCAGCCCCGCCCTTCCCACCGATAATCGCGCTGGTACCGCCGGCGCCGCCGGCGCCGCCCTCGCCGAAGAGCAATCCCGCCTGGCCGCCGGCCCCACCGTCCCCGCCGATCGCGGCGTTCGAGGCGGCACCACCGCCGCCACCGCTGCCGCCGGTTCCGATGAGCATGCCGGCGCGGCCGCCGGCCCCGCCCTTCCCGCCGATGGCGGCTGATGTGCCGCCGGCACCGCCCGTGCCGCCGGCTCCGGCGAATAAGCCGGCCGCGCCACCGGCCCCACCGTCACCGGCAAACAAGCCCCCACCGCCACCGGCGCCGCCGTCCCCGCCATCGCCGAAGAACATGCCGGCCGCCCCACCGGCCCCGCCACTACCGTTGATCGCGCCGCCGCCTCCGCCGGTGCCGCCGGTCCCGCCGTCACCGCCGAAGGTGCCCCCGTGGCCACCGGCCCCGCCATCACCGTTGATTGCACCGGCTTTGGCGCCCGCACCGCCGAAGCCGCCGGTACCGCCGCTACCGACGAACCCGCCGGCACCGCCGGCACCGCCCGGGCCCGCGACGGCGGTCTCGGTGTACCCGCCCATCCCGCCAGTCCCGCCGCTGCCGAACAGCCCCGCGGTGCCACCGACTCCGCCCGCCCCACCGTTGCCTCCGACGCCGTTACCGCTGCCACCCGCGCCACCGGCGCCGCCCGAGCTGAACAACCCGCCTGCCCCGCCCGCGCCGCCGTTGCCGCCGGAGCCCGCGGCGTTGAATCCGCCGGCGCCACCGCTGCCACCAGCGCCGAACAAGAGCCCACCGGCTCCACCGGTGCCGCCGTTGGTGGTGCCCGGACCGCCCGCCCCGCCTGCCCCACCGGTGCCCAGCAGCCCCGCGGCGCCGCCGGCACCTCCGTTTTGACCGGCCCCGCCGGACCCGCCGTTGCCGCCGCTGCCGATCAGGATTCCGCCGGCTCCGCCGTTGGCCCCACTGCCCGGGGCTCCGTTGATTCCGTTGCCGATCAGGGGACGCCCGGTCAGCGCCAGGAAGGGCGCATTGATCGCGGTGAGGACAGGTTGCAGGGGTGTGGCGGCGGTGGCTTCAGCACTGGCATACGAGGCCGCACCGGTAGTCAAGGTCTGCACGAATTGATCATGAAACGCCGCCGCCCGGGCGCTGATCGCCTGATATCCCTGGCCGTGCCCGGAAAACAGCGTCGCGATTACTGCTGAGATCTCGTCGGCGCCCGCCGCCAGTACCGCCGTCGTCTGCGCTCTCGCGGCAACGTTGGCGGCGTTCAACGCCGATTCGATATCGGCCAGATTCGCTGCTGCCGTTGCCAGCGCCTCTGGCGCTGCGAATAGAAACGACATATTGGACACCTCCCAGTGCGCCATGGCGCTCAGGCCATGCCCCCCCGGGGAATCGCCGCGATCAATATGCGGCTAGATACATGATCTCGCTTCAGAGCACGACATCGTGGGGTTTCGCCGAGATTGAGGGCTGACATCGACCCGTCGGTGTGAAACGTCGGCTTTGATTGTGAATCCACGGCTTCGCCGGTGAGCGCAGGGCGAAAAAATCGACGATTCCTCGCCCAGGCTTCACCCGCAACGCCCAGGCTTCACCCGCAACGCCCAGGCTTCACAGTCAAAGCGAGGGCGGGGCGTAGCGCCCGCGCTCGGTGACCACCGCGCTGATCAATCCAAACGGCGTCACGTCGAAGGCGGGGTTGAACACCGCGGCATCCAACGGAGTGACGGCAGACCCGGCAAAGGTCCGCAGTTCGTCAGGCGCGCGTTCCTCGATGGCGATTTCGGCACCCGTGCCAAGCGACCCGTCGATCGTGGACGAGGGTGCCACGACGACGACAGGCACATCGTGGTGACGCGCCGCGATGGCCAAGCCGTAGGTGCCGATTTTGTTGGCGACGTCGCCATTCGACGCGATCCGGTCGGCGCCGACGAGCACGCAGTCGACGAGGCCACGCGCCATCGCCGCCGCGGCCGCGCCGTCCGGTTGCACCCGGTACGGCACACCCGCCTGGGCCAGCTCCCAGGCGGTGAGCCGGGCGCCCTGCAGCAGTGGTCGGGTCTCGTCGACCAGCACCGACTCCACCAGTCCGCGCTCGTGCAGATGCCAGACGACGCCCAGCGCGCTGCCCCACGCCACGGTGGCGAGATGGCCGGCATTGCAATGACTCAGCAACCGCAGCGGCCGGCGACCGCACAACTCCAGGACGATCTCGGCGGCGCAAGCGGATGCGGTCCGGTTCAGCCGCTCGTCCTCGTCGAGAATTTCCAGGGCTTCGGCGAGCACGGCTTCGGCACCCTGGTCCAGCCGCTCCAGCGCACGTGCCACTCCCCAGCTGAGGTTCACCGCGGTCGGTCGGGCCGCCGCAACTCGATGAGCCGCAGCCCGGACGTCGCCGCCCTCGCAGACCGCGAGCACCACGCCGAGCGCGCCCGCCGCCCCCAGCGCCGGCGCTCCGCGCACGGCCAGGCGACGGATCGCGTCGATCAGCTCGTCGACCGTGCGCAGCCGCAACAGGCGGTAATCAACCGGCAGCGCGGTCTGGTCGATGATCGTGACCGCATCGCCGTCCCAGTCGATGGTCCTGTGCACCAGCCGACCCTACGCACGCCCGTTTACGCTGTAGCCACGATCGGACGAATCGGAGGGTCATGGCCGAGTTGACCAAGGGCGCCAACGCACCGGTACCCACTGCCGAGCTGACCGTCGAAGTCAGTTGGCAGGCCGTCGCCGGAGTCGATGCCGACGCCAGCGCGCTGCTGCTGACCACGGCGGGAAAGGTGCGCGACGACACCGATCTCATCTTCTACAACCAGCCCACCTCGCGTGACGGGTCGGTGCGGCACACCGGTTCGATCCAGACGGGCGGGGACCGCCTGGTGGTCAACGCACCGGCCGTCCCCGACGTCGTCGACCGCATCGCGTTCGTGGCCTCCATTCACGACGCCGCCGCCAAGCGTCAGTCATTCGCGCAACTGCCCGGACTGTCGATCAAGGTGTCATCCGGCGGCACACCGGTGGCGAGCTATTCGATCTCTGGGCTGACCACCGAGACCGGACTGATCTTCGGCGAGTTGTACCGCCGGCAGGGCGCGTGGAAGTTCCGCGCGGTCGGCCAGGGCTACGACACGGGGCTGGCCGGCATCGCGACCGAGTTCGGGATCTCCGTCGACGACAAACCGGCCACGCCGCCGCCCGCGCCCCAAGCGCCCCAAACGCCGCAAGCGCCGCCGACGATCGACATGAACAAGCAGCGACAGATCAACCTGCGCAAGGCCGTCTCGGACAAGTCGCCGGTACTGCTGAAGAAATTCGACGCCGCCACCGTCTCCCTGGAAAAGCGGGGATTCCTCGGCGAGCGCGCCGAGGTGATCCTGGTGCTCGACGTCTCCGGCTCGTCGCGCCCGTTGTTCAGCAACGGCAGCTACCAGGAACTCATCGACCGGTTCCTCGCTCTCGCACTGCTTTTCGACGACAACGGCACCGTCGACACCCTCCTGTTCGATCACCGCGTGCACGAAGGTGAACCCGTCACCCTGGCCAACCGCGAAGGCTGGACCGACCGCGCCATCAACCGCAAGGGCATCTGGGGCATGACGAAGTACGCCCCGCCGATCGAGCAGATCGCCGGCAATCTGGAGCGCGGCGCCCGGCTGCCCACCTACGTCGCCTTCATCACCGACGGCGGCAACAGCGACCGTAAGAACGCCGCGGACGCCGTCCTGCGCGCGTCCGGGTTGCCGATGTTCATCCAGTTCATGGCGATCGGGCGGGAAAGCGACTTCCCGTTCCTGCACAAACTCGACGAACTGACCGGCCGCGAGATCGACAACGCCGGGTTCTTCGCCGTCGAGCAGGTGCGGGCACTGAGCGACGAAGCGTTCTACGACAAGGTCATGACGGAGTTCCCGGATTGGCTGGGCGCGGCGCGTAATGCCGGCATTGTCGGCAGAGGGTTCTGAGCGCTCTACCAAAACGCGCCCCAGTGGCCAATGATGGGCGCATGAGTGATGTACACCACACCGATGTGGACGTCGTCGTCGTGGGCGCCGGCTTCGCGGGCCTGTACGCCGCGTATCGCTTGCGGTGCGCGGACCATTCGATGCGCATCTTTGAGGCGGGCGACGATATCGGCGGCACCTGGTATTGGAATCGCTACCCGGGGGCCCGCGTCGACATACCGAGCCTGGACTACATGTTCAGCTTCGATCCGGAGTGGTCGCGGGACTGGCAGTGGTCGGAGAAGTACGCCACCCAGCCCGAGATCCTGCGGTATCTGAACCACGTCGCAGACAAGCACGACCTTCGTCGCGACATGCAATTCGGCACCCGGGTCACCCACGCGCACTGGGACGACGATCTGCCCGGGTATCATGTGCGCACCGACGACGGCCGCGAAATCACCTGCCGCTACCTGATCATGGCGACCGGCTGCCTGTCGGTGCCGAAAGAGCTCGACATCCGCGGCATCGAGAACTTCGCCGGTGAGGTGTATTTCACCAGTCGCTGGCCACATGAGCCGGTCGACTTCACCGGTAAACGTGTCGGGGTGATCGGCACCGGGTCGTCGGGGATTCAGTCGATCCCGCTGATCGCGGCGCAGGCCGCGCAGCTCACGGTATTCCAACGGACGCCGTGCTTTTCGATCCCCGCGCACAACGGTCCGATCGCACCGGACAAGCTGGCCGCGCTCGCCGACGACGGTGCCTACCGGCAGGCGGCCCGGTACTCGTTCGGCGGGGTGCCGGTGGAACGCACCATCACCCCGTGGTTCTCGGTGCCCCTCGAGGAAAGGCAGCGACGATACGAAGAGTGTTGGCGGCGCGGCGAATTGCTGGAGGTGCTCAATCTCTACGCCGACACCATGAGCAACCCGCTGGCCAACGCCGACTTCGCCGACTTCGTCCGCGCCAAGATCCGCGGCATCGTGCACGATCCACAGACGGCGGATACGTTGTGCCCCACCACCTATCCCGTCGGCGCCAAACGACTGTGCCTGGACACCGGCTACTACGCCACGTTCAACCTGCCCCATGTGCGGCTGGTCAACCTGCAGCAGCAGCCGCTGCTGGGCGTGTCGAGCACCGGGATCGACACCGCCGGTGAGTCTTTCGAATTCGACGCGATCGTGTTCGCCACCGGCTTCGACGCCATCACCGGCGCGGTCGCGGCGATCGACATCGTCGGCCGCGACGGACTCGAGCTGAAGACAAAATGGTCGAACGGTCCGGACACGTACCTGGGGCTGACCACCGAAGGGTTCCCGAACTTCTTCCTGATCGCCGGCCCCAACAGCCCCTCGGTGCTGTCGAACATGGCGGTGTCGATCGAGCAACACGTCGACTTCGTCGCCGACACGCTGACGTATCTGCGCAACCGCGGCTTCGACCGGATCGAACCCACCGTGCTCGCCGAGGCCGGCTGGATGCAGCACGTGGCCGATGCGGCAGCCATAACACTGTTCCCGCAAGCGAATTCGTGGTACGTCGGCGCCAACATCCCCGGCAAGCCGCGGGTGTTCATGGCCTACGCCGCCGGGGTCGACTTCTACCGGGTGGCGTGCGACGAGTTGGTGGCTCGCGACTACCTGGGTTTCCGGTTGTCCGGCCAGGACGGTTCGCAATGCAACGACGGCATAATCCGCCGCTTGCAGCCCGACGTCCAGATGGTGCTGGAGCAGATGGCGTTGTTGGACCTGCCGCCGTTGGAGTCGCTCGGCGTCGACGGGATACGGGCCTTCATGGACGAGACCAACCTCGCGCGCCCACCCGGCCCCGACGTCGGCGCAATAGTCGACGGAACGCTACCCGGCGCTGCCGGCCCGCTGAACTACCGGTTGTACCGGCCCGCGAGTCCGGGTCCGCATCCCGTCGTCGTCTATTTCCACGGCGGCGGTTGGGTTCTCGGCGACGCGGCATCCGACGAGCCGCTGTGCCGCGACCTGTGCGTGCGCAGCGACACGCTCATCGTGTCAGTGGACTACCGACATGCCCCCGAACACCGATTCCCGGCGGCATTCGAAGACGGCTGGGCCGCTGCGCAATGGATCGCCGAGCACGCCGAAGAACTCGGCGGCATTCCCGGCCAGCTCGTCGTCGGCGGCTGGAGCGCGGGCGCCGGAATCGCCGCCGTGGTCTGCCAATTCGCCAGGGAGGCGGCCCGGCCGACCATTCTCGGGCAGGCCCTGCTCACTCCGGTCACCGATTCCGACCAGACCCGACCGTCTTACCTCGAGAACGCCGAGGGCTACGGTCTGACCGCCCCGCTGATGGCCTGGTTCTTCGACCAGTACGCCGACCCGGACGTCCGCACCGACCCGAGGATCGCCCCGTTGCGCACCCCGGATCTGTCGGCGCTGCCACCGGCGGTCGTGGTGGCGGCGGAGTTCGACCCGCTGCGCGACGAAGGTATCGCGTACGCGGAAGCCCTTGCGGCAGCCGGGGTTCCGACCGAGCTCGTGCGGGCGAGGGGGCACACGCATCTGTCGCTGACGATGGTCGACATGGTGGTGTCCGGAGCCCCCGTCCGGGCCCAGATCGCCGAGGCGCTGCGGGGTTTCTTCGCACTCAGCGCGGCCACGCACTGACGCCGCGCGTTGTCACGAGCACGGTACGACCACAGGCGATAGACGATGGGCGAACGCGTCACCTTCGAGAGTTCCACGGGCCCGAACCTGGCCGGGATCGTCGACCCGCCGGAACAGGAATCGCGCGGCTGGGGTGTGTTCGCCCACGGCTTCACCCTGGGCAAGGAATCACCGGCGGCGGCTCGCATCTGCAAGCAACTGGCCTCCGACGGGATCGGCATGTTGCGCTTCGACGCGCTGGGACTCAATGGCTCCGAAGGCGACTGGGGAGACGGGTCGTTCACCGTCAAGGTCGACGACATCGTCAAGGCCTGCGAGTTCATGGCGGACCGCGGCACGCCTGCCGACATCCTGGTAGGGCACTCGTGGGGCGGCGCCGCGGTACTCGCCGCGGCACACCAGGTGCCCGGTGTCCGCGCGGTCGTAACGGTAGCCGCGCCGGTGGACCCCAGCCACGTGGAGAAGCACTACGACGCGGTGGTGGACCGCTGTCTGTCCGAGGGCAGAGCCGAATGGATGGTGGGCGGGCGCACACTGACCCTCAAACGAGCGTTCGTCGAGGACGTCCGCGCGGCCCATCTGCACGACAGGATCAAGAGCCTGCGCCTGCCGCTGCTGATCCTGCACTCACCCACCGACAACACCGTCGACATCGAAAACGCCAGCGAGATCTTCCGATTGGCCCGTCACCCGCGCAGCTTCGTTTCCCTGGAGGGCTCCGATCATCTGCTCACCGCCCGCGGCCAAGCTCGCCGGGCCGGACGCATCATCGGCGCGTGGGCCGACGCATATCTCGACGAGTCCTGACGTCAGCGTCGTAGCAGGGCCGCGAGTTCCTCGCGACTGGAGACGCCGGTCTTGGCCATGGCTCGATAGATGTGGCCCTCGACGGTGCGCACCGACAGCGTCAGACGTTCGGCCACCGCACGGCTGGACAGGCCCTCGCCCAGCAGCGTCACGATCTCATGCTCCCGCACGGTGAACGGAACGCGCGTGCTGGCCTGCCGTAGCGCGGGCGTCGACGCCCCGCCGCAGCGCTGGGCCAGCGCGTCGGCCCGCGTCGAGCAACCCAGCGCCGATCCTCGTAACCCCTTGTGGCGGTAGGTGATTGCCGCATGGGCAGCCGCATCCGTCGCGGCCACCAGGTCGCCCATCTTTTCGAACTCCTCAGACACCGAGGTTAATCCGGCCGCGTCACCCGCATTCAACGCGGCAGCGAACCTGGCGGCCACCGCTACCCGGGGACCCTCGACGATCGTTTCCAGCTCCCCCAACCGGACCGCGACCGAGCCGTCGCCGAACTGCGCCGCGGTCTGCAGGCACACCACCTCGGAGCCGAATTGACCTCTCGCACACGTCTTTTCGGCGGCAGACAAGGCGATCTTGATCGCGTCACTGACGACACCCTGGGCGGCAGCCAGCCAGGCGCGGGCGAGTTCTCGTTCATACTCGACGAAGCCGTAACTTCGGTGGTGTTCGGTTTCGACTGCGTCGAGCGCGGCGGCCGCTTCGTCGGTCCGGCCGGACATGGCCAGCGCCGTGGTGAGCGGAACGAGGTAGCGGTAGCGAAATCCGTTGGAATCGCCCATGAACAACTCGACCACGGTCCCCAGCAGCGCCCTTGCTTCGTCCAGTCGGCCCGACGCGGCGGCGACCCGGCCCCGGATCCCCATGCTGAGTTGCTGGGCGACACCGGGAACGTCGGTCGTCTGCCGGCGCGCCTGCTCGGCCAGCGAACCCGCCTCAGTCAACCGGCCACACTGCAGCAGCGCGCCGACATGCCGGTCGACGATCAGGAGCCGCATGTGCGCGGCCGTGCCCACGCGCTCTGCATAGGCATAACCGATTTCAGCCGCCCGGCTGGCCTCCGCAGCGCACCCCGCGTCCCCGTGCGCCACGGCGAGCGCCCACGCCGCTGCCGAGCTCATGATTCCGGGCAGTTGCTCGAGATCCAGGCCGGCGCCGAACTCCCGGGCCTTCGCAGGCTGCGCCATCGACGCCCAATAAACGGTCAGGTAGGCGTCGGACCAGCTGCGCGTGTCCGCCGTCGCCATCCCGGCGGCTTCGTCGAAATGTCGCTTCGCGCCGTCGGGATCGGCGAGTGCCCACAGCTTGCTGAAGCCTCGATGCCCGAGCAGGTACACGTGGTCGGCCACGCTGAAGCCCTCGGTCGGAGTGGCGGCCACCACCGCGTCGGCCTCCTCGCCGCGGCCTTGCCACGCCAGCGCGAACGAGCGGATGTGGTAGGCCTGCACTCCCGCGCCCGCCTGGATCGCCGCTTCGGCCAGCCGGTCGGCCAGCGGAGCATCGGCCAGGAACATGGCGCCCTCGGCCGCGGTGAGCAGCAAGCCCGGGTCTGCCGGAAGGTCGGAGTCGACGCTCAATACCGCGCGCCGCACCACCATTCGCGCCTCGTCGCGTTCCGGGGACGCGGCCAACTCTTCGGCGACCCGGCCCCGCAGTCGGCGCAATCTGGTGGGCGCGGCCCGTTTGCGGCGCAGCTCGCCATACAGCGGGTGGGCCAGCCGGACCTGCACGCCGCCGTCGACCGTGGCCAGCGTGATCAAGCCGCGCACGTCGGCTTCCTCGACGGCCACCGGGTCGGTGATCCGCGACAAGGACGCCAGCTCGATCGGCTCCCCCACCGCAAGCGCGTCCACCACCTCGCCGACCGCGCCCGGGAGGGTGCCCATCCGCGACTCGATCAGTTCGGCCAAGCTGGGCGGCACGACGGGTTCACCAGTCCAGCGCCAGTAACCGTGCCGTATAGCAAACCGTCCGTCGGACACCTCTTGCTCGACGATGTTGCGCAGATACAGCGCATTGCCGCGGGTTAGTTTCCAAATGCGTTGCGCGGCAGCGGGATCCACCGGACCGTCCAGTGTTGCCGACAACAGCGTGGCGACCTCGTCGGCCGAGAGGGGTTGCAGGTCGAGCCGTTCGAATGCGGCACCGCGCCACACGTCCTGCACCGCAACGGGAACCGGCTCGCCACTGCGGATGGTCAGTAGGACTTTCGCCGCGCGACGTTCGACGATCTGGTGCAGGACGAACGCCGACAAGTCGTCGAGCAGATGCGCGTCGTCGACGGCGACCGCCACCGGTGTGCGGGGCGCTCCGGCGGTCAGCGACTCGATCACGTTGCGGACCAGATGCACCAGCTGGCTGTGGTCGGGATCCGGCAGACTCACCCACGAAGCGAAGGCCCCCAACGGAAGCGATCGCGCGGATGCGCTGCCGACCGCCCAACGGATCTCATACCCTTCGGCGGCCGCCGCGGCGAGTGCTTCATGCGCCACCCGGCTCTTTCCGACGCCGGCGGTGCCCCAGACGATGATTCCGGACGCCGTGGCGTCGGAAATGGCGGCTTCGATGACCGCCAATTCCTGCGACCGTCCGATCAGCGGCCACGAAAGACGCACGCCGATAGCGTAGCCCGCTACGCAACTGACGGAAGCCGATTCTGAACCTCGCGCCGCTACTGTTGCAGGGCAATGAGTTTCGCCTCAGCCAGCCGATAGACACCGTCGAGGGAACCGTTTTCGACACCGACGTATTCGCAGATCACTTCCCGCGCGACACCGGCGTCGCGCAGCCGCAGGGCCAGCGAGTACGGCAGCGGGAGTTTGCGCAGCGCTTGCTCACGCTCGCTCAGAACGTCGGACACCGCATCAGCGTGCGGTCCGGCATCCGGGATCGACTGAGTAGCGCGGTACTCGATTCGGCAGCTTCAGGGATTACGCACGCATTCGTAGGTCAGCGGAACCTCCGGGCCCGACTCCACCACCTCGAAACTGTCCACCCCGACCTTGCTGAACGACTGGGCGGTGATCCCGAGGCTTTCCCATTTGGCGGTGTTGTTGGAATCGTCGGCGAACGTCAGGGGTATCTGCCCGCCGTCGGCCAGCAGCATCCCATATGTCTTGAGCGCCTTGATGATCACCTTCTCCGAGGCCGAGAACGGTGACTCGTCGAAGTCGGCCTTGAGCCGGAACCGCACCCCGTAGGGAGGAGCGTTCGGGTCCTCGCTGTCCGGGCCGCCGGCGTGCGTCGCCGGACGCACGTACACCTTCGCCTTCATCCGGGGATTGGGCAGGATGAATCGCAGCGGGTGGTTGACCGCACCCGCGGCGACTTCGTCGGCGGTGGGCAGCAGCGCAGCGATCGGGAACCCGGCGGCGTCGGCACTGGTGCACTGGTCACCCCGCAGCGTCTCCGGGTACTTCTTTTTCAAATCCCACACGAAGAAGGCGTGCGCGGTTATCGAATCGCCCTTCTTGCCGCCCAGATAGATCTCGTACAGCTTGTGCTCGTCACTGTTCGGCGACCAACAGGTGGCAGTCGCTCTGGCCGTCGGTGCTGCCGGTCACGTCGCAACTCAAATCCGACGAACCCTCGAAATGGGCGCCGGCCGGCACCGGCATCTTGGCCGGAACCTTGTCGCAGTCCGGCCCGCCGTCGCAGTAACTGTCGTCGGCGACCACCTGCATGCGTGGTGAGTTCTTGTCGGCGAAGAACAGCGGAATGGAGAAGTCGACCTGGAAAACGTTGTCGTTGCCCCAACCACCCATGTTGCTGAGCGCGGCGATGATGGCGGCACTGCGCGCGGAGACCTTGGCTCCGCTGACGTTGTTGGTGAACGGCTGGTTCCCGTCGAACAACGGTCCCCCGGCACCGGGTTTGCCGCCGCTCGGCTGGGCACTCGAACCCGGGCTGGAAGCGGCGGGTTGGTTGCTGCCGCCCTTACTGCACCCCGCGCACACCAACACCAGCGCGCAGAGCACGGCCAGCGTCTTGCTGCAGTTGTTGCCCACAGCGCATCGCTGAATCAGTGGTTGGCGAAGTCGGGGCAGAGGTTGGTCGTCGAGGCGCTGACGAACAACGTTCCCTGGCTGAAGCCGTACCGCTGTTCGACCTTGGTCATCTCGTCCAGCACCGAAGCACCACCGCGCAGGTCGCTGCACACCTGGTTGCCCGCGGCAATCGTCTGGGCCGGAGTCTTGTTCGGCAGGTGGACGTTGTTGACCTGCAGCTCGTCGAGGAAGCTGTTGGGGTCGGCCGCCGCCGATGGCGCCCAGACCACGGCCAGGACGGCCAGCGCGGGTGTGGCGAGTCGCAGCATCGTTTTCATGGGCGGGTCCTTTCGCACGGTTGCTGGAAACGCGTGAGCCGCACCCCCGACATATGCGTTCAGCTAGGACGATCTTTGCGCATTTCGGCTGTTTTGAATAGCCGGATCATTCAATCCGGCCGACGCGCGTGGTAGATCGAGAAGGATCCCGTCACCGTCGGAATAACCGCTTTCTCGGCGACGTCCACGAAGCCGGCCTGCCCGATCAACTCCGGCAGGATGCCGTCTGCGTTGGGCTGGGTATCGGCCTTGCCGTCGACGCGTTGCACGCCCCGGAACAGAAACCGCATCAGCGCGCTGCGCTGCCATCCGTAGTCGGCGATGACGAGTTCGCCGCCGGGCCGCAGCAGCGCGAACATGTTGGCGATGATCGCCTTCTTCATCGGCACCGGGCATTGATGCAGCACCAGACTGGACACCGCTCTGTCGGCGCTGCCCGGCCCGACGCGTTCGGCCGCCTGGTCGCCCATGGCGTGCACGAATTCCACGTCCACACCGGCCTTGCGCACCTTGTCCCGCGCAATGTCCAGGATCTGCGCGTCGGGGTCCACCCCGATCACCCGCGCGTCCGGCTGCGCCTGCTTCACTCTGATCGCCAAAGATGCTGTGCCACAGCCGATATCGACAACAAGCTGACCGGACTGCAGACCGAGTTGCGCGATCGCGGCCGAGCGCCAACGCTGCTCACGGGTCAGTAGCGCGATGACCGTGTCGTAATACCTGGTGTACTTCGGGTCGCCTGCGGCCGGCGTGAACGACGGTGTCGACATGAGCGTCAGTCACCCGGCCGATAAACCGGAAGCGCCCGATATTTCGACATGAACGTGGCCTCGTCGTACTTGTCGCCGACCTCGCCGTCGTGGGCGATCACCGTCGGCCCGTCCACGGCGGTGAAGGTGAACTGCGGCACCTGCATCTCGTGGTACAGCGGGCTGCGTTGCAACCGTCCCAGCGCGAGGGCCGCCACGATCCTGGTGCGCGCCAGCCGCCGGCCGGTTTCCAGAATGCGCACGTCGATCAGTCCGTCGTCCATCCTGGTCCGCCGGGCCGGCGCGAATCCCGTTGGCAGATAAAGGGAATTGCCGACGAAGAACAGCGATGTCTGCAGCGTCTTGTTGTCGTAGCGGATGCGCACCGGCTGTTCGTTGCGCAGCGTGCTCAGCATGGCGTAGAACCCGGCCAGCGGCTTGCCGATGCGCCGCTCCAGCTTTTCGCGCCTGCGCACGAACGCGGGGTAAGCGCCGATGCTGGCGGTGTTGACCACCATGTGGCTTTCGTTGAGGCACATCAGGTCCACCGCCGCGACGCTGCCGCGACGGACCGCCTGCACGGTCTTGGTCACCGTGTCGCAGCCGATGTCCTTCGCGAAGTGGTTGAACGTGCCGGCGGGAAAGACCGCCAGTGGCAGCTGCGCTGCGACGGCGACGGCCGCCGCCGCGGACACCGTGCCGTCGCCGCCGGCGACACCGAGTACCTCGGCACGTGCGGCGGCGTCGCGCAGCACCGGTATCGGGTCTTCACCGGGCACCAGTTCGACGATCTCGGTCTGCGGCAGTTCGGCACGAACCTGTTCGAGGACGCGGGCCCCGGTGCCGCTGCCCGAGGCCGGGTTGACCACCAGCACGATGCCCGAGCCGTCCGGCCGCTCCGGCACCGGAACCCACAGCGGTTCGGTTTTCGGCAGCGAGGTCTCGACGATCGGCGGCACCAGGCGACTGCCCGCGACGGCGATGCCGGCCCCGATGCCGAAGCCGATCACGACGTCGCCGGGATAGTGGGCGCCGGTGGCCACCCGCGACAGTCCGACCAGACCCGCCAGCACGGCCAAACCGAAGCCCAGCGGCGGATTTTCCAGACCCACACCGACCGCGAACGCGGCGGCGCTGGCGGAGTGCCCGGACGGCAGCGAGTTCGAGGTCGGCCGGCGGCGCGGCCGTCTGATCAGCGGGACCGACTCGTAACGCGGACGTGGGCGCTGCCGAATCCGCTTGGCGCCCTGGTTGGTGAACAGACTGGCCACTCCGAGCGTCACCAGTCCCCGCACCGCGCCGCGCCGCGCCGAATGCTTTCCAGTCGCGAGCAGGACTGCGGCGATGGCAAACCACAGCTTGGAATGGTCGGCCGCCCGGGTCAACGGCGGCATCGCCGTGTCCAGCAGCGGCGTCGGAGTCTCCGCGATGGCCTCGAACAGTTCGCGATCCAGCGCCCCCAGCCCGCGGGTGATCTGTTTGATGCTGTGCAGTGGTCGCGTCGGCCGCAGGTTCACCAGGCCAACCTTAACGCGTCAGCGCATTCGGCTCGGATCGCCGGGATGCGGACTCAGCGACGAGGTTTCGATGGTCATCCACCCGGACGATCACGTCCGTTCGCCTTTCCGGCGCAGGGTCCAGGCCGGCACCCAGTGCGTCACCGCCTTCTGCCTGGCCCCGAACTGCACCGGATAGGTCACCAGCCCCCACCAGTCGCCCTGCTCGCAGATACCCCAGCAGCTCAGCGTGCCCTCCACCACCTTGTGCAGCTGCAAACCGCTGGGGTGGTAGCGGCCGGACCGGTGTGGTTCGCGCGGGAACAGCGCGGTCAGGTCGACCAGCACCGCGACGGGCGGACGCACCACGCGGAACGGGCCGCGCAGCGGTTGCCCGTTGTATCCGATCGACGCCAGGCGACCCATTTGTCGATCATACGTTCGAACGAAATCCCGGCCCAGGTTTCGTCAGACCCTGCTCGGGCAATTCATCGGAGCAACAAGTCCGGAAGGGGATTCCCATGAAGACCGTTGTCGCCGCCGGCATCCTCGCGGCAGCAGGCGGGCTGATGACCACCGCGGTCGGCCTTGCCAACGCCGACGAAGTGCAGGTAGAGGGCACCTATTCGACGCTGGCCGCGTGCCAGGCCGACGGCCCGCACGTCGAGATCACGCACAACGACGGCGCCTACACGCATTGGGATTGCCGCCAGGGCGCTGACGGGCTGTGGAACCTGTATCTGAGTAACTAGAAGACGCGCACCCAGTCGACGAGCATGTCCGACGGGTAGTTGCCGGCCGCGGGGTCACCGCCACCGGATCCGCCGACCGCCAGGTTCAGCACCGGGAACACGGTGTAGCCGGGGTCGTTGAACGGCCATTCCTTGAAGGGCTCGTCGAGGTTCTCGATGCCGGTGGCCGGCACCGAGAAGTAGGGCGGCGCGCCGTCGGTGTAGTCGACCCAGAAGTACATGCCGGTGACGTCCCAGCGGACGCGCCAGTTGTGCCAGGCGCCGTCCACACCGATCGGGTGCGTCTCGAACGCCGTCCCGTCCGGGTTGGCGTGCACTGTGGTGCCCGACGGCCAGGTGCCGTTGCCGTACCACTCGATCAGGTCGATCTCACCGCTGCGGCCCGGATCGTCGTTGGACAACCACCAGGCGGGCCACATGCCCGGCCCCAGGCAGTTCATCTTGATCCGGGCTTCCCAGGTGGTGCCGACGCCGCCCCGCCACAGACCGTGGACCAGCCCGCCGAAGACCCCGCCGCCGTCGCGCGTGGCGCGCAGCACCAGGTTGGAGTTGCCGTCCAGGAAGACGTTCTGCCGACTGTCGCGGTACTGACCCCAGAACTGCGACTGGTCGAAGCCGACCGGATTACGGATCGGCGTGCGGTGATTGGAAATGGCCCACTTGGACGGGTCGGGGGCCGAGCCGGCCGGACCGTCGAACTCGTCGTGCCAGATGAACGCGCCGGACGCGCCCGCGGCCGGGGCGGCCGGCGCGGGGACCGGAGCGGCCGGTCGGGACGGGCTTGCACCCGCCGGGGGGGTCGGGATCGCGGCTGCCAGCGCGCCGAATCCCGCCATCATGATCATGCGGCGACGGTCCATCTGTGGCATGGCAAGGGACGATAGCAGCCCGCCCGGTGCTGCGCGGAGTCTGGCGACGTGTGCCGCGCGACTCAGCCGGGATCGCTGACCTTGACCAGGGTCTTGCCGATGTTCGCCCCGGTGAATAGTCCGTTGAGGGCGTCGACGCACGATTCGATGCCGTCGAAGATGGTCTGGCGGTGCCGCAGCCGTCCCTGAGCTTCCCAGCTGCGCAGGTTGGCGAAGGCCTCGTCGAAGCGACCCCACTGGTCCAGTGCGTTGAACCCTTGCATCAGCGCGGTCTTGGACAGCAGGTTGACGTAGTTGGCCGGTCCCGGGTGCTCCCCCGTGAGGTAGCTGGAGATGACCCCGCACAGCACGACCCGGGCCTTGGGTGCCAGCCGCCCGAGCGCCGCGTCCAGGATCGGTCCGCCGACATTGTCGAAATAGACGTCCACCCGGCGCGGGCAGTGTTGCTTCAGCGCGGCCGCCAGGTCGTCGTTCTTGTAGTCGATGCAGGCGTCGAAACCGAAGTCCTCCACCACCGCTCGGCATTTGGCCGGGCCCCCGGCGATGCCCACCACCCGGGCCCCGGCGATCTTGGCGATCTGTCCCGCCACCGATCCGGTCGCGCCCGCCGCGGCCGAGACCACCACCGTCTCCCCCGGCTGCGGTCGGCCGATGTCGGTCATGCCGAAGTAGGCGGTGGCCCCGGTGGGGCCGTACACCGACATGATGGCCAGTTGGTCGTCCTCGCCCGGGATCGGTGTGCTGAACACGTCATCGCGGATGATGACGTATTCCTGGAAGCCGGTCAGTGTCGTGACGATGTCGCCGACAGCGTATGCGTCGCAACGGGATTCGACGACCTCCCCGATTCCGGCGGCCCGGATGACTTCGCCGATCTGCACCGGCGGCAGGTAGCTGGGCTGGTCGTCGAGCCAGGTCCGGACGGCAGCGTCCAGGCCCACGTAGGTGGTGCGCAGCAGTGCCTCCCCGGCCGCGGGCGCCGGCGCCGGACGGGTGACCAGTTCGGTGTCGTCGGGCTGGACGAGCCCAGCGGGACGGCGGCGCAACAGGACCTGACGATTCGGCAATGCGGGCACGGACGCGAGCCTATTCGCCCGTGCTGTGGATATGGGAACATCTGCCCATGAACCCGCAGGACGACCCGGAAGCCCGGATCCGCGAGCTGGAGCAGCCGCTGGCAGACGCGGCGCGCGCATCCGAACTGGGCTCTGACAGCGGCGGCGGCTACAGCTATCCGCCGCCGCCGCCGCCGGGGCCGGTGCCGCCCCCGGTCAACGCATCGATGGGGCCCGGTGGGCCCCCGCCCTATGGCTACCCCACCCCCTACCCCGGTGCGACGCCCCGATCGTCATCGGGGTTCCGGTGGTTCTGGATTCTGGCCGCCGTCGCCATCGTCGGCGTGCTGGTGCTGGTGGGTGGCATCGCCGCCTACGTCGCCCGCCAGTTCTCCGACACCGAAACCGCCGTCACGCCTACCACGTCGGCGACCGCCGCCACCGGCGGCGCCACGGCACCGCAAACCGGTAAGACCCGCGCGCCGAGTTCGGCGCCGTCACCTTCGGCGACCGCACCGGCCGGCCAGGAGGTGGTGGTCTCGGGCATCAACGAGAACCGCACCGTGACCTGCAATGGCAACACCGTCACCGTCAGCGGCATCTCCAACACGGTGACCCTGACCGGTCACTGCGCGACGGTCACGGTGTCCGGCTTGCAGAACATCGTCACCGTAGACACGGCCGACACCATCGACGCATCCGGCCTGAACAACAAGATCACCTACCACTCCGGCTCGCCGAAGATCAGCAAGAGCGGCGGCAACAACGTGGTCGAGCAGGGCTAGCTAGTGTCACGCGTCTGAATTTGGTTTACGGGTGTGGGGCAT
>NZ_JCALCN010000003.1:0-309320 GCF_059812345.1 Mycobacterium sp. NGS59 | reverse complement strand
TCAGCTCACGAGGCCAACGCGGTGCGCACAGGCGTCCGGACGGCGGTGGCCGTCAACACCGTCCCCCAGGCGCGGGCCGCGCCCCGGCGCATCGCATCCGGGTCACCTGTGGTGAGAAACCGCCGGACGGCCGGGTCCGCGCGCTGATGGTGCGGGTACCGGGCGGCGATCGCGGCCGCCATGTGCTCAGCCGGATCGATCAGCCGGGTCTGTGGTAGCGCCGCGGTGAACCAGCGGGATGCGGCGGGGTAGTGGGTACAGGCCAGCACCAGCGCATCCGCCCGTCGCAGCGGGGCGACGATCCTGGCCAGATCGGCCTGGAACTGCGTCGAACCGGTGCGCCCGGCTTCAATGTGCGCCGAAAGTGGTTGTGCGACACGGCACATCACCTCTCGGCCCGGCCGGGCGAGACCACGGCGGTACTGACCGGCGGCGATGGTACGCCGCCCACCGACGACGCCGATGCGGTCCAAGTCCCCGGGTACCGAGGCCAATCCGTGGGTGATGATGCCTTCCACCGGGACGACAGCCGTCCTCAACCGGTCCACGACCGTGCTGGCCGCGTTGCATGCCAGCACCACCTCGGTGGCGCCTCGTTCGGCGAGGGCGGCAATCACGGTCATCAGGCGCTCGGCCAACGCGTCGGGCGGCAGCCGGCCATAGGGTGTGGCGCCGGCGTCCGACCAGTACAGCACCGGCAGTCCAGGCACCGACCGGTCCAGGGCGTTGAGCAGACCGACGCCGCCGATGCCCCAGTCGACGATGCCCAGGCATGGCGTCATGGGTAGGACAACGGGGCGGTCTGCCCCTTTTCCAGGGGCCCGGAATCGAAAGCCACGACGCGCGCCGACATGGTTGCCGTCAGTGTCTCCAGGCGGCTGTCGGGAAAGCGGCTGCCGAAATACCAGCGGTACTCGTGCTCGGCCCGGATCGGGTTGTGCCGCAACATGTTTTGCCAGTCCGCATGCGTGGTCAGCGCGGTCAGGTCGGTGGCGAACTGCGGCCGGGTGTGGCGGGTACGCAGGTGCGCGACGGCCGAACGGGCCAGCACGGGCAGGTCGCGCATCCGCGCCGGCTGTTCGACCATGTCCACCACCCACAACCGTCCGCCGGGGGCAAGCACCCGGCGGATCTCGGCCATTACCGGATCCCAGTCCAGATAGCGGAATGACAGGAAGGAGATCACCACGTCGACGTGGTCGTCGGGCACGTCCAGGGCGGGTCCGCTGACCTGACCGAATCGCAGCCGTGCGCGGCCGTGGCTGCGTTCCCGCGCCCGGGCCAGCATGGCCGCGGAACTGTCCACCCCGACGGCGAAGTCGATGTCGCCGTTGTCGTCCAGCGCGCGCAGCAAAGATCCGTTGCCGCAACCGATTTCCAGTATCCGCACGCGTCGGCCGAGCTCGTCGTGGACCGCAGCCAACCGGCTTGCGGCCCACTGCCACTCGGCTTCCCGGACGCGGATGTCGGCGTAGGCGCGGTCGTAGAGCTCGGCGACCCGGTCATAGGAACGCCCGGGTTGGGTTGCGGCGGGCAGGCTTTCGATCATCGGCTCGGCGGGACAGCCCAGGTACTTGCGCATGCTGCCGGCCCAGCCGTGCGACTTCTTGCCCGGAGCCGCGATCAGGTAAAGATCCGGGCGAGCCGCCGGATGGCGGCCCGCCCACGCAAACCGGTCCTTGCGAAGCGACACGGTGGTGTAGTTGTGGTTGCCGAACGTGGGCACCCCGAACACGTCGGCGAAGAACGGAGCGAACCAGCGCGCGGTCCGGCAGGCGTGAAAGTAGGCGCGACCATCGGGCGCGAACGGGATCGTCATGGCCCGCCATTCGTGCGGCGAGAACTGCTCAGGCCAGTCCGTCGAGCCGAACATCGGGCCGTACATGCCCGAATGGCTGATCAAGTGCAATTGGCTGATGAGCCGGCCGGACAGGGCGAGCCAGGCGAGTTCGGTTTCGAAATCCGCCTTGTCCCGAACCCCGGAGACGATCACTTCGGCGTCCGGGTGCGCGGCGGCCAACTCGCGCCCCATCGTCGCAGCGGCCACCGCGAACTCGGCCGATCCGCCGCGGTAGTGCGTGGTGTGCGCCACCCAGATGACCGGCCGTTCCTGGGCTTTCGGCGCGACGTCGGCAAAGGGAACCCGCACGTGATCACCCGCCGGGATCCACGCGCCGAAGTCGCCGACGAGCTCGAGCGCCTCACCGCGCTCCAGGTCGAAGACCCGCATGCCCGCCGGCGGCGGGCTGTACAGGTGCAGGGTGAGACCGCCTGTGTCGGCGGCCATGTCGTGGATGACGTCGGGCGAGATCTCGATGGCCGCGTCCGGCTGGCGCACTATGCTCTCGGTGACGGCGAGTTGTGTTCCGGCCCAGTCGAATCGCCGCTCGTGGAACAGTCCTTCGACCGCGACCACGAAACCACCCGATCCGCCGTGATCGTGCGGGGCGCAACTGTGCCCGGCACGCCAGCGGGCGAGCATGATCTCCACCTGGCCGTCGACCCGCAGGATCGACCGGGAGTACGGTTCACCGTCGCCGGGTTCTTGCGCCAGCGTCGAGAGCAGCGGGCGGGCCGCCGCAGTGCGGGCCAGCAATTCGGGACCGGGAACGTCGCCGCGCACCGCGACGCGAGCCAGTGCGTCAAGGAGCGGAGCCAACTCGGCGAGCGGTTCGCGTGTGCTCGGTGCTGACGGGTGCGCGATGTCGGTCATGAATGATCCCTTTTCGACGAACCCGCCCGAAGTGGCCGTCGTGACGATGTTGTTACCGAGGCAACGCTCTCGCCGGGATCTACAAGGATTCTTGGAAGATTCTTGGAGCGGTCGAGCCGGCCGGACCGATCAGGTCGCGGCCAGCAGCTCGGCCATCTTCGGAATGATGGCCTGCAGCGCCTTGAGCGGGCGGATCATCACCTTGAACGAAACGATCTTGTCCGCGTCGTTCCAGTGGATGATGTCGACGCCCTCGACGGTGATGCCGTCGATCTCAGCGCTGAACTGCAGGATCGCGGACTTCTCGCTGTACCAGTGTTCGAGGTAGCGGAAGTTGTTGCCCGCGAACAGCTTTTCGGCTGCCTGCAGGTAGGCGCGGGTCTTGGCGCGGCCCTGCTGGGGGGTGAAGACGGCGGGGGAGTAGAACGTCGCGTCGTCGTCCAGCAACTCGTCCAGGGCGCCCGGGGCGCCGCCCGACTCTATGAAGGCCAGCCACCGCTGGATGACGGGCGGTGTCACACCGAGGCCCGCGCCGCGGTCATGCCTGCCAATCGCCCGGTGATCAGCTCCTCGGCTTCGCTGACGATCCGCGACACCAGCTCGCCGACCGTCGGGATGTCGTTGATCAGGCCCATCGCGGTGCTGACGCTCCAGATGCCGGCGTCGAGGTCGCCGTCGTCGAACACCCGGCGGCCCCGCACCCCGGCCACCAGGTCCTTGATGTCCTCGAAGTTGCCGCCGTCCTTGAGGATCTCGACGACCTCGCGGGACACCACGTTGGATGCGACCCGCGCGGTGTTGCGCAAGCTGCGGAAGATCAGCTCGGTGCCGCGCTCGTCGCCGGCGACGATGGCCTCCTTGACGTTCTGGTGGATGCAGGATTCGGCGGTGCACATGAACCGCGAGCCCATGTTGATGCCGTCGGCGCCCAGCGCCAGCGCCGCGACCAGGCCGCGGGCGTCGGCGAAGCCGCCGGAAGCGATCATCGGGATCTCGATCTTGTCGGCCGCCGCCGGGATCAGCACCAGCCCGGGGATGTCGTCCTCACCGGGGTGACCGGCGCATTCGAAACCGTCGATGCTGATGCCGTCGACTCCCAGGCTCTGCGCTTTGACCGCGTGCCGCACCGAGGTGCACTTGTGCAGGACTTTGATGCCGTTGTCGTGAAACATCGGCAGGTGCGGCGCCGGGTTGGAACCGGCGGTCTCGACGATCTTGATGCCGGCCTCGACGATCACCTGCCGGTACTCGTCGTAGGGCGGCGGATTGATCGCGGGCAGGATCGTCAGGTTCACCCCGAACGGCTTGTCCGTCAGATCGCGCGTCTTGGCGATCTCGTTGGCCAGATCGGCCGGCGTCGGCTGGGTGAGCGCGGTGATGAAGCCCAGTGCGCCCGCATTCGCAACCGCCGCAACCAGTTCCGCGCGACCGACCCACTGCATGCCGCCCTGGGCGATCGGGTGCTCGACACCGAACGCCTCGGTGAACTTCGTCGTCAATGCCACTTCGACGTCTCCTATTTGTGCTGTTTCCGCCAGCTACGGTAGGCGTTGCCGTTTTGCCCGGCAGCGCCGGGATGCCGATCGAGCTCAGCACGCGCCGCCGGCCCGGAGTTCCGTTCGGGTCTGCTCGATCTGTTCGTAGGCATAGTTCGCCATCGCGGCGGTGGACATGGCGGCACCGGCGCGCGTGCAGGATTCATAGACGTCGCGGCCCAGCACGTCGCGCAGCTTGGCGACAAGAGCGTTGAGTTCGGGAACCGACTGGGCGGTGACCGGAGTGAACGCCGAACCGGCGAGCGTGGCGGCAGCCTGGAAACGACCCTGCCGCTCCAGAAAGCTCGCCAGCAGAGCCAGCGGCGTGCTGATCATCGTGGTGCTGCCCGACTCGTGGTGATTGCGGATGGCCAGCTCGAAGTAGTCGAGGGAGGCCAGCGGGTCACCGTACTGCGATTCGACGCGGCACAACACGGACGCGAGATGGGAGACGCTGCTGCGGTTGCCGGAATCCTTCGCGATCGACAGGCCGCGCCGCATCGCCGTCAGGGCCCGGGCGGGATCGGTGTCGCGGAACGTGAAGCCGACGGCAAGCAGTGCGAAACAGAGCGCGAGCGGATTGCGGGTAGCTTCGGCCGCCTCGATCAAACCGTCGCACAACGCCATTGCCTCGTCGTTCGGACCCTCGATCGCCAGCGCGAAAATCAGACAGCCCCTGGTCAAGGTCAATACATCGCCATGACGCGCCAACTGCCTGCGGCTCAATTCGACACCGCGCTGTCGCTGCCCGCTCACGGTGAACGCCCCACTGGGCCAACCCCACACGTCGAAGGGCACCGCGCCCTGATCGCGTTCGAGCAACGTCACGGCGGCTTCGGCATGTGGCACCGCGTCCTCCAGCCGTCCGGCCGAATAACACATCGACGCCAGCAGGGTGAGAAAAGTCAGCCACGGATGGTCCGCAGCGACAGCGGGTTCCAGCAATTCTTCCGCCCACGACAGCGGTTCGAAGATGTCCAGCGAATAACCCAGGAAAGCCGAGTATGCGGCGATGGTGGCGCCGCCGTCGAGGTCTCGACGGTCTACGGTCCAGCGGAAGGCAGTACGCAGATTGGCCAGCTCGACGGTGAACCACGCGTACGCCTCGCACTGCTCCGGACTGTCCCACACGGTCATGACATCGGTGATCCGGCGGGCGAAGTGACGGGCATGCGCGTTTCGAACATCCTGTGCTACACCGTGATTGACCAATTGCTCCTCGGCGAACTCCCGGATGGTCTCCAGCATCGCATACCGTGTCCGGCCCGCCATCCGGTTCACGACCACCAGCGACTTGCGCACCAACGCATCCAGTAAGTCCAGGATTTCGTAGTCGTCACTGGCATCGACGGCTGCTACCGCGCAAGCACTTTCCAGGTCGAACCCACCGGTGAACGTCGAACAGCGTTCCAGCAGAACCTGTTCCGGTTCGTCCAAGTGGTCGTAGGACCATGCCACCGCGTGCCGCAGTGTCTGATGCCGACTCAACCCGCGCCGGGAGCCGACCAGCAGCCGGAATCGGTGGTCGAGCCGGTCGCGCACTTCGATCGGCGACATCGACGCCATCCGGGACGCGGCGAGTTCAATGGCCAACGGGATTCCGTCCAACCGGCGGCAGATCTCGACGACGGCGTTTTCATCCTCGGCGTCAGCGGCCGAGAACCGCGCCGAAACACTCTGTGCGCGTTCGACGAACAAGCTCGCAGCCGCCGAGGCGATGCCGCCTGCCAACTCCAGGGAAGGCACCGACCACACTTGTTCGTCGGCGACTTCGAGACGTTCGCGGCTGGTCGCCAGGATCCGCACACTCGAGGACGGGGTGAGGATCACCTCGATCAGGTCGGCTGCGGCGTCGCGCAGGTGTTCGCAGTTGTCGAAGATCAACAACCGCACTCGACCTTCCAGCGCGGAGGCGACGCTCTCGGCCACGCTCTTGCCCGGTTGCTGCATGATGCCCAAGACGGCGGCCACCGCATCGGGGACGGCGGCCGGGTCGGTGACCGCCCCCAACTCGAAAAACCAGACGCCGTCGGGAAATTCGTCCGACATCCGCGCCCCGACCTCCAATGCGAGGCGGGTCTTGCCGACCCCTCCCACGCCGGCCAGCGTCACCAACCGGTGAACCTTCAGTGCCGCCCGTACCTGATCGAGCTCGGACTCGCGTCCGACGAAACTCGTCAACGTCGGCCGCAGGTTGCCGCGACTGGTGTCCAGGGCGCGCAGTGCGGGAAACTCGACCCGCAGTCCGGGCGCCCGGACCTGGAATACCCCGATCGGCGTGGGCAGGTCGCGCAGTCGCCGTGGTCCGAGGTCGATCAGGTCGACCCCGCTGACCAACCCGGCCGTCGAATCGGTCAACAGGATCTGGCCGCCATGGCCGGCAGACATCACCCGGGCGGCGCGATTCAGCACCGAACCGAAATAGTCTCCGTCCCGCAGCTCGGCTTCTCCCGTCGCCAAACCCATGCGCACCGGCAATTCCAGTGCTCGCTGCGCGGTCAGGGCGGCGTCCACCGCGGCGCGCGGCGAGGCGAACGCGGCGCACACGCCGTCGCCGGTGTGCTTGAACAGCCATCCGCCGCAACTTTCGATCGCGCGGCGAAGCACCCGATCGTGGGCGGCCAGCGCTGTCCGCATGCCGGCGGCGTCGGCCTCCCACCGGCGCGTCGAACCCTCCACGTCGGTGAACAAGAACGTCACGATCCCGGTAGGCGCAACCCCCGGAAGTGCGGTCACTCAGGCAGAATGCCACAGTCCGCAACCAGGTGACAGACTTCTCACGTGGCAGAACCTCAATTCACTTCGGTGGCGCCGATCGTGCCCGTGACAAACCTCGATGCCGCTCTGGAGCGCTACCGACGGCTCGGATTCGACGTCCGCAGCTACGACGGTCCGGATCGGTACGGGTTCGTCGACCGCGGCCCGGTGTCCCTGCACTTGACCGAGTGGGCCGAACACGACCCGCTGACCACCGCCTCCGGCGTGTACTTCTACGTCAGCGACGCCGACGCGCTCTACGCGCAGTGGAAAGCGTTGGACGGTCTCGGCGGTCGACTGCATCCGCCGCACGACACGCCTTACGGCTTACGGGAGTTCGCGTACGTCGACCCGGACGGCACGCTGCACCGGGTCGGCTCACCGCTCTAGCTGTTCCGATAGATCTTCAGCGCGGTAGTGATCATCGGAATCTGAAGTGGCAGACGGGCAATGGCGATGGCACGCATGTACCAGGGCTTGTCCCACCACAGCCGGACCATGTTGATGTTGCCCGGCCAGACCCCCAGAAACAGCGTGATGGCCGCCAGCGCGCCGAGTCTGCGGGTGGCGGGCGCCAACAGCAACGCGCCGATGCCGACCTCCGCCACGCCCGAAGCGTGGGTGTAGAACCGCGCGGTGCCCGGCAGCTCGACCGGGATGATGTCGTCGAACGGCTTGGGCGCCACGAAGTGCAGAACCCCCATTCCGACCAACCCCGCACCCATCCGGGACGCGGTTTTCTGGACAGAGTCACGCCGGGCTAATTCTGTGGAGGTCATTCCCTCATTGTTACCTGCCGCGCGAATCGGTCCGCACTAGACGTCGCCGCGCTGCGGTGAATCAGGTTTCGGCGCGTGAAGCCTGGGCGTTGCGCGTGAATCCTGGGCGTTGCGGGTGAAGCCTGGGCGGGATCCTGCCGATTTTTCCGCCCAGGCTCCACACCGAAAGCCGTCACTTCACACTCAACGCCCAGGCTTCACAACCGAAGTCATGCAGCAACCGAACGTCCCAACCGGCCGGGGTGAACCCGTGCTCGAGCCGGGAATTCGGAAGTCGAGTGCTACACCATTCCCGGCGCGGACCCTGCTGGACTCAACCGCCGCGTCATGTCAGAACCAGCAGACCACCGACACGTACTAGACGCCGGTGGCGCGGTGGTTGATCTCCCGCAGCACCCACGGTGGCGCGATGTGGGCGATCGTCATCAGCGCCTTGGCCTGCTTGCCGACCGCGAAGTGCGGACCGTGCGGCAGCCGGGGGCGGCCCTGGGCGATCTTGAACACCGTCTCGGCGACGTCGTCGGCCGTGAGGTTGATTCCCATCGTGCGGGTGCTGCCGGTGTCGACGCCCTGGACCATGCCGGTGTCGACGAACAGCGGCCACACGGCGCACACCCGGATGTCGTCGGCGGCCCATTCCAGGTCGAGTGCCTCGGTGAGCCCGCGCAGCGCGAACTTGGAAGCCGAGTACGTCGCCAACTCGGCCTGCCCGTACATCGCCGACGCCGAGGACATGTTGATGACCTGCGCGTTGGGTGTCGCGCGCAGATAGGGATAGGCCGAATGGCAGCCGTTGAGGGTGCCCTTGACGTTGACGTCGATGATGCCGAGCTGATCGGACAGCGGTATCTCGGCGAAGCGGCCCGCCTTGAGGATGCCGGCGTTGTTGACCAGCACGTCCAGCTGTCCGCCGGTATGTTCGGCCAGCTCGCCCAGCCGGGTGGCCCAGGCGTCGGCGTCCTGCACCTCCAGCGAGTCGACGACGGCGCCGGGGCTCAATTGCTCACGTAGCTCGTCGAGTGCCGCGGGGTTGCGGCCGTAGGCGGCGACGCGGTAACCCGCGCGGTCGAAGCGAAGGGCCGTTGCCCGGCCGATTCCTGCGGTCGCGCCGGTGACGGCGACGGTTTTGGTGGCCACACCCAGATCGTTCCCGCCGATGGCTGGGGATAACCGGGAATCGGACGGGAAATGTGCGGACGCTACCATCGCCCCCGGGTGCCTGTTCAGGCTGAGGCTGACTCGCTGGACACCGGCCCGGGGCTCCGCCGGGGTCAGACACGGCCACTTCGATGCCCATCGCGGCGAGGTAGGAGATCTCATGGTCGAGATTCACCTGGAACGCACCATCACGGCACCCGTGGAACGGGTCTTCGACTGGTTGGCCGACCCCGCCAGCCTGGCGGCGGCGCCGTTGGTCATCAGATCGGGATGGGCGAAAGGCTCCCCGGCGCCCGGCACCGGCGCGACTCGGGAAGTGTGGGGGACCGGCATGTGGTTCCGCGAGGACATCACCGCCTACGACCGACCGCACAGCTACACCTACCTGATCGTGCGTTCGGTGCCCGCGTTCGACCACGACGGTGGCACGTTGACGTTCACTCCCACCGGTGAGGGCACCCACGTCGACTGGCTGACCAACTACACCCACCCGCTGTACGCCGGCGGCAAGGCGATGGAAAAGATCAGCCGCCCGCTGCTGCGATGGAGCTTCCTGGCGATCCTGAACGCCTGCGCCAGGGAAGTAGAGAAGTGAATCTCAGAAACGCCCGCCGCACGGGCGGTCGCGGTGCAAGACTTTTTCCATCAGTCCAATGCGGCCGTCGAGGGGTAGTCCGGATTGGCTGGACACATGAACGCTGACCGGGCCCGTTCGCGCACCTTCGTCGTGACCGGCGCCGCGTCGGGTATCGGCCTGGCCACCGCGCAGCGTCTGCTCGACGAAGGTGGCACCGTCATCGGCGCCGACGTGGCCGCACCGCCTGACCTCGGCGCCCAGTTCCACTTCGTGACGGCCGACATCAGCGACGAGGCCGCGGTCGAGGCGGTGTTCGCCGCGGTTCCCGACCGCCTCGATGGCGTCGTCCATTCCGCCGGGGTGGCCGGCGGTGGGCCGGTACATCTGCTTCCCCGCTCCGAATGGGAGAGGGTCATCGCGGTCAACCTCACCGGGACATTCCTGGTGGCCAAGGCCGCGCTGGCCCGGATGATCGAGCAGCCCCGGGTCGACGGAGAGCGCGGCTCGATCGTGACGCTGGCCAGCGTCGAAGGTCTGGAGGGCACCGCGGGGGGCAGCTCCTACAACGCCGCCAAGGCCGGGGTGGTGCTGCTGACCAAGAACATCGCGGTCGACTACGGTCCCAGCGGCATCCGGGCCAACGCAATCTGCCCGGGCTTCATCGAAACCCCTTTGGCCGAAAGCGTTTTCGGGATGCCGGGGATGGAGGGTCCGCGCGCCTCGATCACCAGGGAGCACGCGCTGCAACGGTTGGGCCGTCCCGAAGAGGTCGCGGCCATGGCGGCTTTCCTGGTGTCGCCGGATGCGTCGTTCGTGACGGGGCAGGCCATTGCGGTCGACGGCGGGTATACGGCCGGCCGCGACCATGAGGTCGTGCAGATGTTCGGCTTCCCCGACTGAGTCAGTGGTTCTTGCCGCCTTTGGGTTTTTTGCGGGGGTTCTGCGGCGGACCCGGTGCCGGCGCGGGGACACTGCTGGTCTCCGCCGCCGATGTGGGCGGCGTCGTCGTCGGCGTGGTGCTCGGCGGTGGCGGCGCGGGCGTGGTGGTGGTGACCGGCGATGACGGTGGTGCCGAGGACGGCTTGCCGACCGCAATCAGGATCGCTGCCAGCAGCAAGGTCGCGACGAGCGCCACCGCCCACCACCTGCGTCTGCCGAGGCTCGGTTGAGGCGGCGGACCCACATAGGAGTAGGTGCCGGAACTCGGAAGTGGTGCCGTCATCGCTCTCGTAGGCGGGGGAGACGTCCGCGGAGGAAGCGATACGAACGCCGGACCGGTACCGGTCAGCGCGGCACGCATCGCTGCGGCTTCTTCGAACCTCTCGGCGGGATCACGCGCCATCGACCGCTCGATCACGGCCGCAAGGCTGTGGGGAGCATCGGGTCGCAGCGACGACAGTGGCGCCGGCGAGTCGTGCAGGATCGCCCGAGCCAGGGCACCGAGATTCGTCTGCGGGAACGGTCGGCGTCCGGTCAGGGCCTCGTAGCCAACCACGCCGACGGCATACAAGTCGTCTGCGGGTGTGGCCGGTTTGCCGGTCAACCGGTCCGGGCTCAGGTAAGCCATGCTGCCCAGGATCTCGCCAGTCATCGTGTGGGCCCCGCCGTTGGTCTTGGCGATTCCGAAGTCCCCCAGCTTCGCCTCCCCGGCGGCGGTGAACAACACGTTGCCCGGCTTGACGTCGCGGTGCAGCACCCTGGCGTCATGAGCGACGATCAACGCGGCGAGGATGCTGTCGAGAACGGACCGTACGAAGGCCGGCTCCAGTGGGCCTCGCGCGATGTGGTCGGCAAGCGACACGCCCGGCAGCCGCTCCATCACGATGAAGGGCAACCCCTCATGCTCGCCGACATCATGGACGACCACGATGTGCGGGCTGGTCTGTGCCGCGGCGACGCGCGCCTCAGTCTCGAACCGCACCCGGTCTTGGGCCCGACCGCCTTCGGAGTGCAACAGTTTGATCGCCACTGGACGGCCGAGCTTCAGATCGAGACCTTCGCGAACCTCCGCCATGCCACCACGACCCAGGACCGGCCCGAGTTGATAGCGACCGCACAGCGTAGCCCTCGGTTCCAATGCTGTTGAGGCACTGCCAGTTTGAAGGGGGGCGGAGCTCGGAGGATGCGTTCTCATTCTGGTCGGTGCCCCTCGTGCCGCTATCGACGGACGCATACTTGGTCCCGCGCAATTTCGCACACGTGGATTAGCCGGAATCGGAGAAATTGAAACCTGGGCGCGGGTGCATACTGTTCGAGTCGCAAGCTGACTGGAAAAGGAACACCAAAATGACACGGACAGCAGGCGGCCCGGTGATGTCCAAGGTGCTCGCCCAAGCTCGCGGGATGCGCAACCTGGTACAGGCCGAGGCCGCGGCATCCGAGCAGCTGCGTACCATGACCGACGCCATCGTCGACGAGATGTGGGACAGCGGGCTGATGACGTCGCTGAGCCCCCCCGAGGCCGGCGGGATCGAGCCCTCGCTGGCCGAGATGATCGAGACGTGGATCGAAATGGCTTGGCAGGACGGCTCTTTCGGCTGGATCGGAATCGCCAACCTGCCGTCCAGGTTCGCCGCCGCCACCTATCTGCCCGACGACGGGTTCGCTGAAGTGTTCACCGCCCACCACAACCACGTCACGATGGGCGGACAGTTCTTTCCCAACGGGCAGGGCGCCGTCGTCGACGGCGGCTACCGACTCACCGGGTCGTGGAGCTTCGGCTCCGGCACCGGCCACTCGCAGTACGTCGCAGCGGGCTTCTTCCCGATGGACAACGGGGAGATGCGCTGGATCAGCGAAGGCGTTCCCGACATGCGGGTGGCCGTCATCGCGCGCGAGGAGATCCAGTTCAACGACGGCTGGCATGTGCAGGGCCTCAAGGGAACCGGGTCCTACGACTACAGCGTGCAGGACGTGTTCGTGCCGGCCCGACGCACATTCGGGCTGTTCGACCGCCAGCCGCGGCGCGGAACCTCGCCGGCCGCGCGGATGGGTCTGATGCCGGTGACTGCCGCCGGGCACGCGTCCTGGGCGCTCGGAGTCGCCAAGAGCATGCTCGACGACGTCGCCGAACTGGCCGCGACGAAGTTCCGGATGAGCGACATGGCGTCGCTGGCCAGCCGTCCGACGTTCCAGAAAGGGTTGGCACACCACGTTTCGGCGTGGCGTGCGGCCCGGCTGTTGGTTCTCGACGCGTTCAGCGCCGCCGAATCCGCCGTCGCCGCCGGTGCCGATCTGAGCCCGACCCTGCGTGCGGACATGCGCGCCGCCGCCGTCTACGCCACCGACACCGCCCGCGAGTGTGCCGAGTGGTCACACCTGGTGGCCGGCACCAGCTCGATCCGCGAAGGGAGCCGTCTCGAACGCGCGTTCCGCGACATCTACACCGGCACCCAGCACGCGTTCATCAGCGAGAAGGTGGCCATCGACTCGGCACAGATCTGGCTGGGTGTCATCGAGGACCAGTTCGGGCTTTGAGTAGGTGGGTAAGTCGGTTAATATAGCCAACATTTCCCCCCATCCCGCTGAGGTAGCCGCTTGCATGAATGACCATGACCTGGCCGCGCAACTGGCCACCCAAGCGGGCACGTTACTGCTCACCGTCCGCGAGGAGTTCGCCAGCGCCGACGCGAAGGAGCGAAAAGCCGCTGGAGACAAGCGCTCTCACGATTTCCTGATGGACGCACTGAGCAACGAGCGCCCAGGGGACGCGGTGCTTTCGGAGGAAGGCGCCGACGACCCGGTCCGGTTGCGCTCGGAGCGGGTCTGGATCGTCGACCCGCTGGACGGCACCCGCGAATTCTCCGAGCTCGAGCGTGCCGACTGGGCGGTGCACGTCGCGTTGTGGCAGGCCGGTGAGCTGGTGGCCGGCGCCGTGGCGCTGCCGGCGCAGGGAATCACCCTGGCGACACCGACCGTTGCGCCGCCGCCGGCCGGGTCCGGGAAGCCCCGCATCGTGGTGTCGCGCACCCGCCCACCCGCGATCGCGCTGGCGGTGCGCGAAGCGCTGGACGGCACCCTGGTCGAAATGGGTTCTGCCGGAGCAAAAGTGGCTTCGATCGTGCAGGGCGTGTCCGATGTCTACGTCCATGCCGGGGGACAGTTCGAATGGGACTCGGCCGCGCCGGTAGCCGTCGCCCGGGCCGCCGGCCTGCATACCTCACGCATCGACGGGTCGGCGTTGGCCTACAACCAGCCCGATCCCAAACTGCCGGACCTGGTGGTGTGCCGGCCCGAGTTGGCCGAGGCCGTACTCGCCGTCACCCGCGGCTCGTGACGCTCGTCCTGTCGACGAACCGCTCGACATACGGCGCGAACCGTCGTCTCAGCTCGTTCCTGTCCAATCCGAGATCCTCGGGGTGGTACTCGACCCGGCCCAGCCGGCCGCGGCGGTGCCCGGCCAGATAGTCAGCGACCGCGGTGCGTGACTCGGGGGAGGGGGCGTAGCGCGCGACGTCCCAAACGCGTTGCACCATGGCCAGATCGTCGGCCATGAACTCGTCGAACCGGACGTCGATGGTGCGCTCGGCCGGCAACTTGTCGTGGTCGCGAAGGCATGCGCTGAGCAACTCGTCGATGCGGGTGATCCAGTAGTCGGCGACGGTGTGCACGTCGACCTGATCCACCGACATGCGCATGGTGTAGGTCATCATCGTGGCCATCGAGATCGAGACGTCGACCGGGTCGCGGTGGGTGATGACGAACGTCGCGTCGGGAAAGACGTTCAGGATCGGGACGAACTGCTCGAGATGCTGCGGCGACTTGAGCACCCAGCGCCGGTCGTACCCGTCCTGGTGCTGCAGCACCTGCAACATCATCCGCAGAAATTGGTAGCCCGGCGTCTGATCGTTGTCGCGCAGATAATCCGACCATCTCGGCAGATGAGTGAGCGTGGTGAAGAACCCGCTGGAGAAGTCCTGAACCATCAGCCCGATGTCCTCGTGGATGTGGTCGATCGTCATCTCGTGCATCAACGTGAAATACGGCATCAACGTGTTCGAGATGTTCAGCGCGTCGCCGGTGCGCAGGCGGCGCGGCTCGATGGTGCCCTCCTCGCCAGGCGCGGGCAGCGGCTCCTGAGCCTCCCAGTACGGCAGCGACCGCAGCGCCGGATCGGCCGCGAGCAGGCTGTGCAGGTGCGTGGTACCGGTGCGTGGCAACCCCGCGATCACCAGCGGCGCCTCGATCTCGACGTCGAAGATCTCCGGGTGTCGCTTCAGGTGGTCGATGACGCGCAGCCGACCCTTGAGGAAGGTCAGCATCAGTGAGAACGCGTAGGTGCGGCCGAACGCGGTGAAGTGGGGCAACTCGCCAAAGGCATGTAGCAGCACCGCCATTCGTTCGCGGTAATCCTGGTCGCCGAAGTCGGTCAGACCGGTCTGTGCGGACGCTTGCTCGTGCAAGCCGTCCACGGTGAGCGGGCAGTACTCGGCCATCGCGGCCATGCCGTCGATGATCGCCTGCGCTTCGGGCGTGAAAGTCGGTCTGGCGAGGTCGGTGATGTGCACGACGTCGGTCACCGTCGGACCATACTCCCAGCGGTGCAGATTTTACAACATCCGCGCTGGTGTATCTTGATCGGATGGTTGCACCCGAAAGTTCGGCGGCGTGGCGCGAACTTCTCAGCGCCTTCGCTGATTTCGACAAACTCTTCCTCGAGGGCGCCAAGGCGGTACGCGGCGAGGCCGCCGTCGCCGAGGGATATCGGTTTCTGGCCACCATGCTCGGGATGGCCTTCGACGTGAACGTCTTCGGGGATCCGGTGGCACCCCGTTTCGCCGATCTGTTGACGCCGTTTCGGCACGACCGTCGCTGGGGCGGTGACAACACCGACGCTTACTACAGCTATGCCGTCGTCGACCCGCGCCGCACCTACCGCGTCAGTGGCGCGCCGAACGGCAGCGCGATGTATTCGGTCGCCGTCTACAACGAACCCGAGCCCGGTGCCTGGCCCAATCGCACGGTCGGCGTGCTCTACGACGAGGACATGCCCCTGGATGCCGAAGGACGGTTCGCCTGTGTGTTGGGCCCGGCGCGGCCGTCGGGTTACGACGGGCCGTTCATCGAGTTGGGCGGCGACGCACGCGGCGTGTTGACCCGGGATTACCACCTGGATCCCGCGCGTACCCGTCGGGTGGACTGGACGATCGATGTCGTCGACCATGGCGGACAACCCGTTGTCCCGCTGAAAAGCGATGCGGCAGTGGCACAGTCGTTACGGGCAGCGTTGCGCTGCGCGCAGGACATGTTCGCCATCGTGCCGCTGGTATTCCCAGGACAGAGCGAGTTCAGCAATGCCTTTGCCCCGCCCTACCGTGCCGGCGCCGCCACGCACGGCTACTCGATGCAGAATGCGGTCTACTCGTTGGGCACCTATGCTCTGGAGCCCGACGAGGCACTGGTGATCACCTCGGTTCATCCGCCGTGCCGGTTCTGGAATCTGACGCTGTGGAATCAGTACATGGCCGCGCCGGATCTGGAATACGGCCGCGGCGGCATCAACTGCGGCTCCGCGGTACCCAACAGCGACGGCACCGTCACCATCGTGATCGCCCGGCACCAACTCGAGCATCCCAACGCGATCTCGACCAAGGACCATCCGGAAGGGCTGCTGTCGTTCCGCTGGTTTCACGCCGACGAACTGCCGGCACAGCCCGTCACCGCCGTGATGCCTGCCTCCCAAGCCCCGCGGACGGTCACCTAACGTTGCGCGAGCAGACGTAAAAGCCCCTCAAACGGGACGTTTTCGGGGGCTTTTACGTCTGCTCGGCAGGGAACGGGGCGGGGTCAGCACCACCGGGCCGATCCAGTGGCGCAGCACCTTACGCAACTGCGCCGCCGAGCGCGGTGGGTCCGGGGGCGCCAGCACCATGGACTGCACCAGCCGTAGCAGGTACTCGACCAGGTCGTCGAAGTCCTTTCCCCGGTATCCCAATGTGGCCCAATCGATTCCGGTATGTTCCAGCAGAAGTCGCGACCGCTTCAGTGCCGTTCCGACGACCATCTGCCGGCTGGTCAGCTTGGCCCGTTCGGCGTCCAGGAGCATCATCAGCAACGGTTCACCGGGTAGTTGCTCGACGAGATAGGCGACCGTTTCGACGAGCAGGTCGACGGGATCGCTGATACCGGAGGCGAGGTCGGCGATCCGCCCGGTCCATCCACCCAGGGCGACTTCGCCGGCCGCCGTGACCAGGTCGTCGATCGTCGGGAAATACCGGTAGACGGTAGGTCGGGTGACGCCCAGGTCGTCAGCGATGACCGAGATGCTCGTCTGTCGTGGGCCGCGCTGCTCCAGGCTGCGGATAGCCGCGTCGACAATGCGCTTGCGCGCCTCCTCGTCGTCCGCGGGCGGCGCTCCGCCCCAACCCTTTCGGCCCACGGTGAGTAATCATACGGTGAGGGTGCGGCTGTCAAATCCGGTCAGGCGGCAACTTCGCCAGGACGCCCGAGATCGCGCCGCCGACCACGATCAGCACGACGCCGACGACGGTGTCGATGGACGCGGTCGCCAGGCCGGCGATCCCGGTCACGATGATGAACGTAGGCAGCCAGTCCAGGATCTGCAGGATCGAGGGGACCTGCGCCGGCTCTCCGTTGTCGAGTGCGGACATGGCCGAGGCGTAGTCGGGGTAGAACTCGGTGAACGCGACCGCCAAGAAGATCGCGCCAAGCTGCAGGATCCAGCCGGTCCAGAAGTTGCCCGGGTCGCCCAGCACGTAGTCGCCGACGAAGCCGACGCCCGCCGCGAACGTGAACGCGCCGACCCACACCGCCGAGATCACCTTGTTGATCTGTTTGAACAACGGGCTACCCCAATGCTCTTGCGGTGTGGTGTCTTTGGCGTAGGCCATGGTGAAGGGCTTGCGGATGAGCACGGAGAACCAGGCGAACATCGCCAGTGAGATGTTGGTGATCTCGCCGGCCCACACTTCCAGAAAGCGGATCACGTCGTGCGTGGCGAACAAGCCGACGATTGCCATCGCACCGAAGAACGCCGCGCCGAACATCTCCAGCGAGTGAATCTTGATGTTGCGGACAAGACCAATCAGCATCACCAGGACCGAGAAACCCAGCGCCGCAACGACTGCGACCTCGAAGCGGCCGGGTTGGGACAGGACCGACAACAGCGCCCAGGGCGCGATGCCGCAAAAGGGCGACTTGAGGAATCCGTCGAGCATGCTGCCGGCACTGCGGCGCTCGGACCGCTGCCGGTCGCGGTTGGCGAAGAGGACTGTCTGGGTCATGAGCTGTTCTCCAAAACGTTTCTAAACTGACATGTCGATAATGACCTATCAGTAGTGACATGTCAATACCGGATGGTTAGGATGGGCGGGTGAGCCTACGACATGCCGCGCTCGGGTTGCTGTCCCAGGAACCCGGCAGTGGGTACGACCTGCTGAAACGGTTCAAAGAGTCGATGGACAACATGTGGCCGGCAACCCAGAGCCAGCTCTACGGCGAGCTCAACAAGCTCGCCGCCGAGAAGCTGATCGAGGTCTCCGACCGCGGCCCGCGGGGCCGCAAGGAGTACGCGATCACCGATGCCGGCCGGGCCGAACTGCATCGCTGGATGTTGGCGCCGCAGGAGGATCCACCGATCCGCAACGCCGCGATGCTGCGCGTCTTTCTGCTCGGGCAGCTGCCGCCCGAACGGGCGCGGGAATATCTGGAATCCCTGCAGACCGTGGCCAGGCAGGAACACGCCCACTATCGCAAGATCCTCGACTCCTACGACTGGTCGGAAGACCACGACGCGTTCTTCGCCCGCGCCGTGCTCGAGCAGGGATTGCGCTGGACGCAACACGAGATGGACTGGGCCGAGTGGGTCATCGAGCGGCTCGACAAGCGGGCGTGAGGTGCCCGCTAGCGTTCGCGCAACGCTCGTCCCATGCGCGAGACCGCCTCAGTCAGAATGGTTTTCGAGGTGGCAAAGTTGAGGCGGACGTGTCCGGCGCCTCCGGTGCCGAACACATGTCCCGAGCTGAGCGCGACGCGGGCGTGGTCGCGAAACCAGCGGGCCGGTCCGGACAGGTCGGAGACAACTTTGATGCCGTCGCCGGCCTGGTCGTCGATGCCGAGTTCGCGGCAGTCCAGCCAAGCCAGGTAGGTCCCTTCAGGGCGCAGCAGCCGCACGCCCGGAAGGTGTTCGGCAACCAGATCGCCTAGCAACGTACGGTTTTCGTCCAAGCCGGCCAGGAGTGCATCCAGCCAGGTGCCGGCGGCGGTGAATGCTGCCGTGTGCGCGATCAAGCCCAGATGGCTGGCCCCGTGGCCGACTTCCTCGGGCATCCGGCGGAGTTCGGGGGCCGACTCGGGGCCGGCCACGGCGATGGCCGCTTTGATACCCGCGAGGTTCCAGGCCTTGGAGGCCGATGTCAGCGCCAGGGCATTCTCGGCGCCGGGCACGCTGAGATACGGGGTGAACCGCGCCCCGGACAGGATCAGCGGCGCGTGAATTTCGTCGGAGACCACCCGAATATCGAAGCGGCGAGCCAGTTCGGCGACGGTGCGCAGTTCGTCGGCGGTGTGCACCGCTCCGGTCGGGTTGTGCGGATTGCACAGCAGGTAGGCAACTTTGCCGCCGGGGCCGGCCGAGCGGCGACCACGCGCGAACGCATCCTGCAACGCGTCCAGGTTGATTCGGCCGTCGGTACCCAACGGCGCCTCGACCACCACGCGCCCGTCGTGCGCGACGAAGGCGTAAAAGGGCGCGTAGACAGGTGAATTGACGATGACGGTGTCGCCGCGGTCGGTCACCAGCCGCAGCATTTCGACGATTCCCAGCATGACGTCGGGAACGACGCGGGTCCGGCCCACCGCCATGTCCCACTGCCAGCGCTGCGCGGCGAATTCGCCGACCGCCTTGGCGTAGTCCTTGCCGTGCGGGTATCCGGTGTCGCCGGAATCGACGGCCCGATGGATGGCTTCGGCCACTGCCGGCGCCAGGTTGACATCCATCTCGGCGACCCACAACGGCAGCACATCGGCCGCGTGTGCTCGCCATTTCATACTGCTGCGCCGGCGTAGTTGGTCGAGCGTCAACTCCTCGAGGGGGTTAGCCGTCACCCTCGGATTTTAGCCCGCGCCTCTTCCCCCGCGACCGCGCCCGTTCTCCCGCACCCGCGCCCGTTCTCCCGCGAGCAGACGCAGAATCGCACTGAAATCGCTCGATTTGTGCGATTCTGCGTCTGCTCGCGGGGAGGGTCAGCGGCATGGTGGATTGAACAAACATTAGGTTAGGGTGCGAGAGTGTTCACCCTCCGGTTCGACATGCGCGCGCCCAGTTGGGCCGGGTCGGCCGCCGACCTCTACGGCGCGGCTGTCGACATGTGCGCCTGGGCGGAGACGCGCAGAGCGGTGCTGGTCATCTTGTCCGAGCACCATGGCGCCGACGACGGCCACCTGCCGGCGCCGCTGATGTTGGCCTCGGCCATCGCTTCGCGCACCAAGCACTTGGCGATTCTGGTTGCGGCGGTACCGATCCCGATGTGGGACCCGGTCCGACTGGCCGAGGAGATCGCCGTACTGGACCTGATCAGCCGGGGACGGGTGTCCTACGCGTTGGGTGTGGGGCATCGCGCCGAAGAGTACGAGCACTTCGGCATCGACATGACGACGCGCGGCCGGGTGGCCGACGAGATCGTCAGTGTGCTCGCTCCGTTGGTGCGCGGCGAGACCGTGCAATACCGCGCCCGTCAGGTCCGGGTCACCCCGCGGTGCGCCACCGCCGACGGCCCGCTGATGCTGATCGCCGGGGGCAGCAAGGCCGCGGCCCGGCGGGCGGGTCGCCACGGGCTCGGCTTCATCTCCCAGACCGACTCGCCGGGTCTGCGGGAGTATTACGAATCCCAGTGTCGCGCAAACGGATACGAGCCGGGACCCTACCAAGGCCCGGTGCCCGGCACGCCGACCACGGTGTTCGTCGCCGACGATGTCGACAAAGCCTGGCGGGAACTGGGTCCCCACCTTCTGCACGACGCGAAGATGGCGGCGTCCTACCGGCCGCACGACGACACGGTCGCCAGCATCACCCGCGCCGACACCGTGGCTGCGCTCCGGGAAGAGGGCGGCCCGTACCGCATCCTCACCGTGCAGCAAGCCGTCGAGTACGTCGGTAGCGGACGGCCGCTGCCGTTGCATCCGCTGTGCGGTGGCGTGTCGCCGGACGTGGCGTGGCCCTACCTGGAATTCGCCGCCGCAGCGGTTCAGACGTGAAGGAGACTGCGATGCGCGTTGTCGTGTGGGCGACCGGGGGAGTGGGGTCCATTGCTATCGACGCCATCCGGCGCCGGCCGGACCTGGAATTGGTTGGCGTGTGGGTACATTCGCCGGACAAAGTCGGCAGGGACGCGGGTGAGCTGGGCGGCGGGGCGCCGCTGGGATTGGCGGCGACCGACGACGCCGACGCGCTGCTGGCCTTGCGGCCCGACTGCGTGGTCTATGCCGCCAGCGGTCCCGAGCGCGACGCCGGCGCGGTGCCCGACTACCTGCGGTTGCTGTCGGCGGGCATCAACGTGGTGTCGACGTCGTCGACCAGTCTGGTCCATCCGCCGTCCTACTTCGCGCCGGACTGGCGCGGCCAACTCGAGGCGGCCGCCCGCGCCGGCGGGGCTTCGTTCTACGTGTCTGGGATCTTTCCCGGTTTCGCCTCCGACGAGTTGGCCCTGCTGATGACCACCCAATCCAAGAGCATCCGCCGCATCACTGTCAGCGAGGTGGCGCTCAATGATCACTATCCGGTGGCCGACGTGATGATGGACGGCATGGGATTCGGCCGTCCGCTGGATTTCGAGCCGATGCTCAAGACGCCTGGTTTCATCGAAATGGCATGGAAGGCACCGCTTTACCTGATTGCCGACGGGCTGGGCGTGCAAATCGAGGAAGTGCGCGGCACGCTGGACCGCGAGCTGACCGATCGCGACATCCAGGTGGCGTTCGGCACCATCCCCGCGGGCACGTGTGGTGCGGTGCGCACCCGGGCCGCGGCGGTGGTCAACGGCCGCGAGGCCATCGTGATCGAACACGTGATCCGGATGGCGCGCGACGTCGCACCCGACTGGCCGGCTTCGGAGTTCGACGCGACCTACCGGGTCGACATCGACGGGGATCCCGACATCCACTGTGTGCTGACGCTCGGCGCGGCCGAGGGGCACGGCGCCGGACGGGCGGCGATGGCCGCCACGGCGATGCGCGTCGTCAACGCGATCCCCTATGTGGTGGCCGCGCCGCCGGGACTGCTCAGCTCGTTGGACCTACCGACGACGTTGCCGCGGCACGCTTTTGAATAGCGCGAGCAGACGCAGAAGCACCTCATTTCGGCACGAAATGAGGTGCTTCTGCGTCTGCTCGCGCAGACTCAGGCAGGGCTCAGGCCAGCTGGACCCGGCCGGTGATCAGGTCCATGATCGCCTTGCCCGGCGCATATGAACCGGTGATCGATGACATGGCGTGGCCCTGGTCGACGTTGAGCGTGATGCCGTTGATGGAGCCCGAGGCGTCGCTGTTGAGCATGATCATCGCCTTGCCGATGTCCTCGGGGGTCAGCGTCGCGGTGCCGGTGTCGTCGCGGTAGTCCTGGGCGAAGGTCAGCCACAGGTCGGCGTTCGCGCGGGCCAGCGGAGTGTCGGTGGGGCCCGGGCAGACGGCGTTGATCCGGATGCCCTTCTTCTGGAAGTGGTAGCCCTGCCAGGCGACGTAGCCGTTGATCGCCTTCTTGCTGAAGCCGTAGTGGATGATTCCCTTCGGCTCGCGCTCCTGGCACCAGTCGTGCGCCGACTTGTAGTCGGGCGTGGCCAGGAAGTCCTGCACCAGTTCCAGGTCGTTCTCCCACCCCATGCCTGCCACCGACGAGATGAAGCAGATGGCCGCGCCGCGCTGGAGCAGGTCCTTGTCGAGCAACCGTTCGATCAGGTGGCGGTGCCCGATGAAGTTCACCTGCATCAGCTTCGGGCCGTCGGCGACACCGGCGGCGGAGAACAGCGAGTGGACGGGTCCGTCAAGCTCGTCGACCGCACGGTCGATCGAGTCCTGGTCGCTGAGGTCGAGCGAGATCACCTTGTCGGTGTCGAAGTCGACGGGCGCGAAGTCCATCACCGTGACGTGTGCGCCGAGATCCTTGGCGATCTGCGCCGCGGCTGCGCCCATGCCGGTCGCACCACCGACCACCAGAACGCGCTTTCCTTCATAACCCAGTAAGTCTGACGCCGTCGTCATCTTTCCTCTTTTCGCTGGTGGTTAATGCACCGACGTTACAATATCCGGACCAGCTGTAAGTTACAAACCTGTCCCGGTTTCAGCGGTTGACCTCGATCGCGGGTCCCACGTAGCGTACGTGAGACAAATATTAGGTCGGCTAGGAGTAGCTGTGTTCACCCTGCGCTTCGACATGCGGGCTCCGGCGTTCGGAGCCGACCCGACGGCGCTGTATGCCGCCGCGCCGCAGATGTGCGCGTGGGCGGAGGGGCACGGGTGCCTGGCAGCCGTCGTGTGTGAGCACCATGGTTCCCCGGACGGTTATCTGCCGTCACCGATGCTGCTGGGTTCGGCGGTGGCGGCGTGCACCGAGCGCCTGGCGCTCAGCTTGATCCTGATCCTGCCGTTCTACGACCCGGTCCGGCTCGCTGAGGACATCGCCGTGCTCGACATTCTCAGCGCCGGCCGGGCGTCCTACATCATGGCGCTGGGATACCGCCCCGAGGAGTACGACATCTTCGGGCTGGAACTGGGTGATCGGGGTCGGCTGGCCGACGAGAAGCTGGGTCTGCTGCGCCGACTGCTGGCCGGTGAGACGGTCGTCGAAGATGGCCGGCGGATCTTCGTGACGCCTCAGCCGCTCACCAAGGGCGGTCCGGCGATGATGTGGGGCGGCGGCAGCCTGGCCGCGGCGCGCCGCGCCGGTCGCTACGGACTCGGGATGCTGGCCAACGGTAACGTCCCGGGAATGCGTGCGGCATACGAGGATTCGTGCCGCAAGCACGGACACGAGGTCGGGCCGGCCTTCTTCCCCGACCGCAACACGCCCTCGGTCACTTTCGTCGCCGACGACGTCGAGCAGGCCTGGTCGGAGCTCGGTGAGCACCTGTTGCATGACGCGCGCACTTATGCCGAATGGAATCCCGGCAACCAGACGTCCGCGGGTTTCTCGCACGTCACGACCGTGGACGAGCTGCGGGAGACGGGCACGTCGCACGTGATCATCACCGTGGACGAAGCCGTCTCGCGGGTGCGGGCCGGAAAGATGCTGACGTTGTCACCGCTGTGCGGCGGGCTCCCGCCCGAGGTGGCGTGGCCGTATCTCAAGCGCGTCGGCGAGGTCGTGCTACCGGAGGCGTCCGGGGCGCCGCCCGGCGACGGCGAGTTGCTCTCCAACAAGAACGGGTGACCCATGACCGGGGCGAGCGCCACTGAGATCTATTATGACCCTTTCGATTTCGACATCGACGACGACCCGTACCCGGTCTGGAAGCGGATGCGGGACGAGGCTCCGCTGTATCACAACGAAAAGTACGACTTCTACGCGTTGAGCCGGTACGAGGATGTCGCGCCTGAGCTGACGAACTGGGAGACCTACCGGTCGGGCCGCGGCACCACCATGGACATCATCATGAGCGGTGTCCAGGTGCCGCCGGGGGTGATCCTGTTCGAGGATCCGCCCCTGCACGACCTGCATCGCCGTTTGCTGTCAAGGGTTTTCACGCCGCGGCGGATGGAAGCGATCGAACCGCTGACCCGGGACTTCTGCGTGCGGGCGCTCGACCCGCTAATCGGGTCGGGCCGGTTCGACTTCATCGAAGACCTCGGCGCGATGGTACCGATGCGCACCATCGGCTATCTGCTGGGGATTCCCGAAGAGAATCAGGCGGCGATCCGCGACCGCGGCGGACGGGCAATCAACTTGCGCGAGGGCACCTTTCGTGCGGTCGACGCCGACCTGTTCGAGAAGAGCTACGAAGTGTTCTCCGACTACATCGACTGGCGGACCGAGCATCCGTCCGACGACCTGATGACGGCGCTGCTGAACGCCGAGATCGAAGAGAACGGTGTCACGCGACGGTTGGACCGCACCGAGGTGCTGATGTACACCAGCACGATCGCCGGCGCCGGCAACGAGACCACGACACGGCTGATCGGATTCCTGGGTCAGCTGCTCGCCGAACACCCCGAGCAGCGTCGCGAACTCGTGGCGGACCCGTCGCTGATCCCGATGGCGATCGAGGAGACCCTGCGCTACGAGGCTCCCTCACCGGTGCAGGCACGTTACGTCGCGCATGATGTCTCATGCCGCGGCACGCTGGTACCGGAAGGCTCGATCATGTTGCTGCTCAACGGGTCAGCCAATCGCGATGAGCGTAAGTTCGCCGACGGCGAGCGCTTCGACATCCACCGCGGCGCCAGCCACCTCAGCTTCGGGCACGGACTGCACTTCTGTCTTGGGTCGGCCCTGGCGCGCATGCAGGCGCGGGTGGTCTTGGAAGAGGTGATCAAACGCTGGCCGCAGTGGTCGGTGGACTACGACAACGCCGTCAAGGCGCACACCAGTAGCGTGCGCGGCTGGGCGAGCCTACCGGTTATCACCGCGTAGCTGTGTTCACCGGGGTTCTCTGTCACACGCGCCCCATCCGTCACCGCGTCGAGACAGTTGGCGCCATGCCCGCCTCAGCGCGACTTGCCCACCCATGCGCGACACCCTGTGCGCGTGACGCTTCTATGCCCTCGAAGTGGCCGCTGAATGTCATACCAATGTGTAACGGTAGCCTCATGACTCTCATCCTGAGCGGAATCGAACTGCGTTACGTACTTGCCTGGCAGCTACAGTTGCACGGGCAGGCGACTATCCCCGAGATGACGAAAGCATTGAGCCATCACGGCTTTGGCGTCACCGGCCGACCGTCGAAAGCCATCTCGGATGCTTTGCGTTGGGAAATTTCCCGAGGCCGAGTAAAGCGAATCGGTTGGGGCAAGTATGGTCCATCCGGCATTCCGCGCAGCACCCAGCACCGTATACATCAACGAGTGCTGGCGCTCCGCGGTGAGGCGGACGCGCGACGGATGCTTGAGGAGATTGGGTACACCGACCCACGCGATTCTTAGGCGGCGTGGGTCGCGGCAATGCTGGCGAATGTCGCGCTGGGGCGGGCAAGTCGCGCTGAGGTGGGCATCAGGCGAACTATCCGCGGATGTTGACCGATGTGGGGGGTGTGCTTCAGTGCCGGAACTGCTTCGAGCGGGAATGTCGCGCATGGGTGGGCAAGTCGCGCGGAGGTGGGCATACGGCCAACTGTGTTGGGACGGTGACTTATCTGGTGCATGTGACCCAACGGGCGGGCGATTGTTGACTCGGCACTCAGGTCTCTGCACGATGAACAACTGTTAGGTTTCAATCCTCAGGCTAGGAGAATGAGTGTCCTACGAAAGCACCGCGCAGCCAATCAAAATCGGCTACCTGATGGACTTTCTGCTACCCGAAGGCTTCCCGAAGACCTACTTCGAGGACTTGACCCAACCGTTCGATCTGGTGTTCAAACAAGCGGTCGAACAGGGGTTGATAGACCGGCCGATCGAGATCCTCTACCGCGAAGTGGAAGGCCTGCCGAAGGGTTCGGTCAAAGCGGTCATCGACGCCTACGGCGCGTTGTGCGACGAAGGTTGCCTGGCGATCTTCGGCCCCAGCATCGCCGACAACGCGATCCCGGCGCGGGAGGCGATCGAGGAACGTTTCAAGGTGCCCTGCATCAGTGTGACGGGATCCGATGTCGCACTTGGCGAATGGTTCTTCGCTTTTCCGATGGGCTCACACACCGACGAGCCGATCTTCTGGTCCGACCTGTTGACGAAGGCGGGCCACACCGAAGTCGGCGTACTGGTCGAGCAGTCGATAGTCGGGGAGACCTATCTGCGGAATCTTCGGGATGCGTGCAGGCGTAAGGGTATTCGGGTGGTGGCCGAAGCGTCGATAGCGCAGACGGCGCAGGACGTGACCGCCGCGGTGAACACCCTTCACGCAGCCAAGCCGCAGGCAATCGTGCACTGCGGCTTCGGGTTCGGCGTGGTCTTCGTCAATCCCGCACTCCAGGCCCTGGGCTGGGACCCGCCGCGCTACTGCGGCACCGCTTTCCAGAACGCCTGGCTCAATCCGATCATGTGGAACGCGTTCATGGGCTGGACAGGTGTGGACCAGTACGACGAGGGCAATACGGTCGGGCAGAAGTTCCTGGACGAATACCGCCAGGAGTACGGTCGCCGGCCGGAATGGTGCGTGCCGGTGGTCAACAGGGACATCGCATGCACCCTGCTGCGGGCACTCGCCGACGCACACCCGTTGAGTCCGCGCGGTGTCAAGGAGGCGCTGGAGCGGGTGAAGATGATGCCGGCGGCGTCCGGCGCACCCGGCACGCGGGTGTCGTTCGGCAACTGGACGCGTCGGGCGTGGATGGGTGCGGGTTACCTGGTGGCCCGTCGGCTCGATGCCGACGGCGTGAACTCCCACCTGATCGACCGCTTCGGGGAAGAGTAAGTCCCGCCTGCGCCTGACCGGATCAACGACGACACGTTTTGTCCGCCGTTCTCCGGGAACTCGCAGCAATCATGGACATCACCGTCACGTTCATCGGCAACGCCACCACGCTCATCCGTGCCGGCGACATCACCGTGCTCACCGATCCCAACTTTCTGCACAAGGGTCAGCACGCCTATCTCGGCTACGGCCTGGTATCCAAACGCCGCAAGGCACCCGCGCTGACGATCGACCAGCTCCCGTCCATCGACGTCGTGCTGCTGTCGCATCTGCACGGCGACCACTGGGACCGGGTGACGACGAAAGGGCTGGACCGTGAACTTCCGGTCCTGACCACCCCGGCGGCGGCGAACCGGTTGCACTCCAAAGGTTTCGAGCACGCCGCCGCATTGTCGACGTGGCAGGCGCACACGATGGTCAAGGGGGATGTCCAGCTCACCGTGACGGCGCTGCCGGGTCGTCACGCCCCGCTGTGGACGAAGCGCCTGCTCCCGCCGGTCATGGGCAGCATGCTCGAATTCGGAACAGTGGACAGCCCGACCAGGCGGCGTCTCTACATCTCCGGAGATACGCTGCTCATCGACGAACTCGGCGAGATCCCGGTCCGGTTCGACGCCATCGACGCGGGCATCCTCCACCTCGGCGGAACCCGCCTGCCCGCCGGCGCGCGATTGCCGTTCGGGTTGACCGTGACCATGGACGGGCAGCAAGGTAGCGGGCTCGTCGAACGGCTCGACCTGCCCAAGGTCATCCCGGTTCACTTCGACGACTACACGGTGTTCGCCTCACCGCTGTCCGACTTCAAGGCCGAGATGAAACGCCGCGGTCTCGACGACCGCATCCTGGAGATCGAACGCGGTCACTCGGTGTCGGTTTAGCTCGCCTGATCCACCAGCACCGCGCCCTCGGGCCGCTCGCCGAGGGTCTGCAGCTGCAGCGCGATGTCGGCGCCCTGCGCGGTCAGACGAATGATCTGCGCCAGTTCGGCGGGTGCGTCACATTGCAGGTAATGATCGGCCGTCGGGACCACCCAGTAGCGGCTCCGACCGGGCATCCCCCGCAGGTAGGTATGCCAGACATGGTTCGCGACCCGCAGCGGGGCGACAGTGTCGTGCAGGCCCCAGATCAGGGTCACGTTGACCGGCAACTGCGAAAGCGCTTCCAGCCAACGCTTCTCGTCGGCGGCCCGCTCGTGCAGGTACTGGATCGTGTCCGGCAGCACCCTAATCCCGTCGTTGTAGGCGAAACACTTTGTCAGCGCCGAGATCTCCGGATCGTCCGGCATCCGGCGCGGCATGAACGTGGTGACCCCGAGGCCGGCGGCCAACAGCTCCGGCGTCGTCTCGGCAGCAGCGGCACGACCCGACGCGGCGTCGAGGAGCGCGAGCTGAAAGGCGGTCAGATTGGACAGCGGGAGATAGATGTTGCCGTTGGTGATGATCAAATCGACAGGCAGCGCTGACTTCTCAGCGAGCAGGCCTAGCGCGATCATGCCGATGCTGCAGCCGCGGTCGTGGGTGATCATGCGGTAGTCGCTCAGTTTCCACACCTCGGTGATGGCATGCACGAGCAGTCGCGCGTCGTCGTAGAGCGAATAGACGTACGGCTCGGGTGGTTTGTCGGAGACGCCATAGCCCGGGAAATCCAGCGCGAAAATCTCGAATTCGCCGCCCAATTCCCGCGCCAGCGGAAAGTAGTCGATGCTCGACGTGGGAAAGCCGTGCACACAGACCAGCGCTGGTTTGCCCGGTGTACCGAATCGTCGCAGGAACACCGTGACCGGCTGCCGGTCGTTGGCGTCGGTGGTCGACCAGCTCAATTCGGTTCCGCCGGTGTGCCATTCCACGAAGATGTCCATCGTCGAGCCTCTCAGGTTTGCGGGAACGTCACGACGGCCAGCAGTAGCGGCAACTGGTTGCCCTTCAGTTGCGGGGTGGGCAGCATCTCCGGGCCGAGAAAGGAGCCGCTGAGGTAGTTGTCGGCATTGAACACCGCCGTCGTACTGACCTGGCCCTGGTAGCTGAAACCCTCGAGCGCGTAAGGCAATCCGTCGGCTTCGAGCAGAGACGGACCACTCATCAGCTGAAAGTGCAGATGCGGCGCATTCGAATTGCCGGTATTGCCCAGCTCGGCGATCTGCTGTCCCTTCTTGACCTTGTCGCCCGGTTTCACCAGCAGTGATCCCTGGATGAAATGGGCGTACATGGCATAGACCCCGTCGCCGATGTCCATGATGATGTGATTGCCGTCGATGTTCTCCACGGTGAGTTTCGCGGCCAACGCGGGATCGGATGACGGCAGGATGCCCGGCTTGTTGGCTTCGATGCTGTCCAGCGTCGACACCACGGTGCCGTCGGCGACCGCGTAAACCGGTGTCCCGTAGCTGATGTAGCTCTCATTCACCGTCCGGTCGCCCACGTAGAAATTGCCTTGGTCGTTCATCCGCATCCAGTCGATCGCGAATCGCTGGCTGTTGTTGAGTTTCATGTTGACCGGAAGGATGGCGTCACGGTGCGCCCACCCCGGTTCGCAGCAGCCGTTGAAGGCGACCCAATTGTTGCCGCGCAACGGGGAACCGATGATGCGCGGCGTCCCGGCCGAGATGTCGAACGGTGCGCCGAGGGTGTCGATGGGGCCGGATGTCTTGGCGGCGCTCGGATTACTCACGCCGGTGCCGTGCAGCCGCAGCATCACCGCTTTCGGGAAATCCGAGAGGTTGTCGAGCCGGAAGTCGACGAGCAACGACCGCGACGACTGCGGCGCGATGGTGAAGTCGGGTGCGGGCGCGGCGGGCACCAGGCGCAGCCGGTTGCAGTTGCCGTAGTTGCAGGCGGGATCGACCAGTTGATTTCCCGAATATGACGCCAACACCCTCTTGGGGTCCCGGCCGTCGACCACGTCCACACCGGTCAGGCTGGCCGGCTCCGCCGTCGAGTTGGTGACCTGCATGTCGAACGCCAAGTGGTACTTGTCGTCGGTACCGGGAAACGCGAAGGTCGGCCGGCTGATCGGTGACACCGTCAACGGCGTGAAGGCATCCGGGACGGTGACGCCGGCCAGCGGGTCGCTGTTCGGGGGTGCGCCGCCGGCGGGCTGCTTGGGCGCCGATGTACAGCCGGCAAGCACGAAGGCGAACCCGATGGCTGCCAGCTTTACCCAGCAACGGTGCCGCTTCGCCATCTGGTGTTGCCTCCTTGGTCAGCCGTACGCTCGGCCACCGTCGGCTCCCTCGAGTCGCGGTTGCGTCACGGCACTTGAAAAGAACGGTAACGAATCTCCAACCTCTCGCCGTGTCGCGCGAAAATCAAGCCGTTGTTGTTCCAGCCACGTCCATGAGAGTCCCGGCCATGACCGACGAAGCCTCGACGACGAGAGGGGGACTGTGCTCAAACGGTTGCGCGCTGTCCTCGTCGTGGTCGTCGCGGTCTGCGCGGGCGGCGGATTGGCCGTCGCAGATCCCGCCGGGGCCGCGGGCGTGACGGCGGCGACGTGCGAACAGCGAACGCTGGTGCTGACCCCCTTCCCAGCCGAGGCCGACGCCGTCTTGGCGCACACCACGCTGGACGCGAATCCCATTGCGATACATGACAATCAATATTTCTATCGCGGTTCGATCGCCGGCAAGAAGGTGTTCGTCGCCATGACCGGGATCGGCATGGTGAACGCCACCCGCGTCACCGAGACCGCGCTGAACCGGTTCACCTGCGCCTCCGGCGAGACCATCGCAGCGGTGTTGTTCTCCGGGGTCGCCGGAGGAGCCGGGCGGACCAGCATCGGCGACGTGGCCGTGCCCGCCCGCTGGAGCCTGGACAGCGGAGCGACGTTCGCTGCCGTCGATCCCGGCATGCTGGCCGCGGCGCAAGCGCTCACCGTCAACCTCAGCAGCGTCAACAACCTCGGCAATCCAATGTGCCTGTGCCGTCACGTCCCGACCGTCAAGCTGATCGATCTGAAACGGTCGCCGCAGCTGTTCGTCGGCGGCGACGGCTACAGCCACGACGCCAACAACGGCCAGGCCTTCCCGTGTGTGCCCAACGGCGGCGACGTCTTCGGATGCCAGCCGTGCAGCCCGCCGGGGCGTTCCTTCTTCTACACCGGGAACTTCGTGCAGGCCATCGGGCCCTTCCTGGCCAAAGGGTTGCTGAGCAACCTCAACATCCAGACTGCCGAGAATCCGGCCTTCGATGCGGTGGACCAGGAGACGGGTGCGGCGTTGGCGGTCGCCGCGGCGCACGGCATCCCGTTCCTGGGCATCCGGGGCATGTCCGACGGGCCCGGTGACCCGCTGGGCCTGCCGGGCTTTCCGTTTCAGTTCTTCTTCTACAAGCAGATCGCCGCGGAGAACGCCGCCCGGGTGGTCGAGGGATTCTTGGGGACGTGGGCCGGAGCATGAAGTACTTTTGCGGCCGTCGGCCTGACTAAGCGCTTCGCCCTATCCTGAGGTCCCCCGTGAGGGTCCGCAAATGTACGGCAGAGCGCCCTTTTCCTAGCATTTTGCGGACTCTCGTGCACTCAGCGAACCCGCCACGGCCTACTCTGCCCCGCGCTGCACAGGGCGTCCCGGCTCCGAACTCCACTCCGACCACGAACCGGGAAACAACGCGGCTTGATGGCCCGCGGCGGCCAGCGCGGCCACCAGAACGGTGGCGGTGACACCCGAGCCGCAATACGCGCCGACGAGCTCGTCCCGCCCAATTCCGCTGTCGGACAACCGTTGCGCGAGCGCCTCCTCGGAGAGGAACGCACCATCGTCGGACAGCAGAGTCATGAAGGGCAGGTTCTTCGCACCGGGGATGTGGCCGGCCCGTGCGTCGGCGGGTTCGCTGTCACCGCGGTAGCGTTCGGGGGCGCGCGCATCGAACAGCGGCAGCGCGCCCGCGCCGGCCTGCTCGGCGGTCAATGTGGGCCGGCCACCGGCATACAGATCCTCGTGTTGCACAACCACGTTCCCGGGCGCAGGATCCACCGCGCCGGCTTCGAGTCGGCCGCCCGACGCGCGCCATGCGGCCAGCCCGCCGTCCAGGATCCGCACGTCGGGCAGGCCCGCCGCGGTCAGCACCCACCACGCCCGTCCGGAGCCGGCCCGATTCCAGTCGTCGTACACCACCACCGGCACGCCCTGCCGAACCCCCCACCGCCGCAACGCTTCCTGCACGCTCCTGCCCGACGGCAGCGGATGCCGGCCACGCCCGTCGACGCTGTGGTCGCTGAGCTCCTCATCCAGGGACACATACACCGCGCCGGGAAGGTGGCCGTCCAGGTACGCGGGTCGGCCGTCCGGGACGTCGAGTCGCCAACGCACATCGAGAATGCTCAGCGGTTCGCCCGACTCGACGAGGTCGGCCAGTTCGGTGGCGGTGATCAGGACGCGGTTCCGAGGTTGCACACCTTCACCTTAACGACCACTACCGCGGCCAGGCCTCCCAGCTGATCATGCTGCGCAGCGGCCCGGCGAACACCGGCCGCACCGCTGCCGAACGCCAGCGCTCCTCGACCAAAGGCGCCACGGCGGCCGTCACGCTCAGCGGGTCGTCGTCGAGGTAGACGACGGTGACGTAGTGCGGGTCGGTACGCCACCCGCGGGGCGCCGGCTTCCACGTCGACCCGAACGTCCACGCCCCGGCAGTGCCCGGCGTGGCCAGCAGCGCCGGATAGTGTTCGGCGTGCAGCCATTCCAACCAGTGATCGGGGCGCTCGCCGGTCGGTTCTTCGACGATCAGCAGCACGCCGCGGTGCGGCCGCCACGGCACCACCTCCGGCGACACCAGGGCTTGCGGTGCCGAATGCCATTGCAGCAGGCGAAGTCCGGAGATCTGCAGCAGCGGGCGCATGGCCGGCATGCGGCCGTTCTCCCGCAGCGCCCGCCCGAGGTCGACGAAGTCGTCGACCGTCTCCGCGACGGGCTCGCCGACCAAATAGTGCACGACGTTGCCGATCTCACCCAGCGGACCGTTCGACACTAAGAGGTGGTCACCGTCGCCGATCCAGCGCAGCCCGTGCAGAATTCCCGGCAGTTGGAACTGCTCGGGCATGTGGTCCAGCAGGTGCCACCGCAGGTAGCTGCCGTCGTCGTCACGCGGTGCTGCACCCGTGAAGCTGAAAATACCGGCCCGGACGCGGTTCACGAGGCGTTCAGTTCCGCGAGTGCCTGCAGATTCTCCAGATAATGCTGCAGCGAGGTGCTGGCGAAGTTGGCGCTGACGATGGTCGCCCCATGCGCGACGGCCTCGGCGATGAGTTCGCGCGACCGCTCAGGGTCGTGGATCGGATCCAGCCTCCTGGCCGGCGCGAGGACAACGTCGAAGTCCGGGCGAATGTCGAAGCGGCTCAACCAGTCCCGCGCCTGTCGCAGACTCACCGAGAACGGTGTCCAGCCGTCGGCCAGGGTGACCGCACGGCGCAGCGACCGCAAGGTGCGCCCGCCCACCCAGATCGGGACATGATCCTGCACGGCACACGGGTCGACGACCATGCCGCCGAACGAATAGAACTCGCCGCGGTAGGACGGCTCGCGGACCGACAGCGAGGCACGCAGGGCGCGCACCGCGTCGTCACCGCGGGCGCCACGGTCGTCGAACGGTGCACCGATCAGGTCGAATTCCTCTTTCAGCGAGCCCACGCCGACGCCCAGGATGAGCCTGCCGTTGCTGAGCTTGTCCAGCGTGCCGTACCGCTTGGCGATCTCCAGCGGGTGATGGTAAGCCAGCACCAGCACGTTGGTAGCCAACCTGATTCGGCTGGTCCGGGCGGCCAGATAACCCAACGTCGGCAGCGGATCCCAATAGCGCACCCCGCGCCGTTCCTCTTCGGCGGCCGGCAGCGCGATGTGTTCGCTGCATGTCAGATGGTGATAGCCCAATCGGTCCGCGGCCTCGGCGACGCGGGCGAGATCCTCGACTGACGCGGTCCGTTCCCAGTCGGCGTTCATTCCCGGGATCGTGGTGACCACCGGAGAGGCGATCGACAACTTTGCCGTCGGTGTGCTCATCGCGCTAGATTCTAACAATGCTCGAATCAGTCCGGACGAGACGTCCATACGGCGAACTGGACCGCGGACAAGTGGTCTCTTCGCTGCACGCGCTGGCCCGACGAGTCGGGGTGCAGCAGGTCACGATGCGTGAGCTGGCCGCCGAGCTGGGGGCGGCGGTGCCGTCGGTGTACTACCACGTGCCGGGCAAACAAGCGGCCCTCGACCTGCTGGCAGAAACGGTGCTGACCGGTGTCCCGGTGCCGCAGCAGGGACCGTGGGACGTCAGACTCACCGAGTTGTATTGCACAGCAAGGGAAGCGCTGCTCGCGGTCCCGGGGATCGCCGGCATGCTGCAGACCGGCGGCGGTGGGGAGCAGGCGCGACGGCTGGACCGGCTCAGTCGCTCCCTGCTGGTCGAGGCGGGTCTCGCGAAACCGGTTGTGGCGGCGGCTCACACGGTGCTGTACACCTACCTGCTGGGGTCGGTCAGCCTGGAGGAGTCAGCGCCGGCCAAACGGCAGTCCGCCGCACGTTTCCGCGCCGGGCTCGACGTGATCATCGCCGGGATCAGGGCGTCATGACGGTTCCTCAGCTCGGCTCGGTGGTAGTCGAAAACCTGGACAGCCCAGCAGATCGCGACGCCGCCCGGGTGCTTGATCCGGACACTTTCGTCGTCGGCGCTCCGTTCGATGCGATGGCCCGGCTGCGGGCCCAGAACCCGGTGCATCCGGTGCAGTTGTCCGGGCTGCCCAGGGCGTGGCTGCTGACCCGGCACGCCGACGTGCGACTGGTCAGCCGCGACACCGACACGTTCACCAGCAGCAACGGCAACACCCTGATCCAGGTCGAGGCGGGCCCCACCTCGGCGATGCTGCCGGGCATCGACCCGCCGCGACATGTGCTCTACCGCAAGCTGATCAACCAGGGTTTCACCGCCCGCAACGTGCTGCGCCTGGAACCGCACATGCGCCGGGTGGCTCGCGACATCGTCGACGACATCCGCGAGAAGGGCGAATTCGACGCTGTCCCAGACATTTCCGCGGAGATGTCACTACAGGTGATCGCCGACGTGCTCGGGGTACCCGCCGAAGACCGGCTGGATGTCTTCCGGTGGAGCAATGCCATCGGAACCCTGGGCATCGAGGATCCCGACTATGCGCCCACTCCCGAGGCGCTCGGGCAAGCGGCCGCCGAGATGTTCACGTACTGCAACGATTTGGTGAAATATCGACGAAAGCACGGTCTGACCGACGACATCCTGTCGGCGCTGCTGGCCGCCGAGGTCGACGGCGAGAAACTCAACACCGAGCAGCTCAACGAGTTCTTCGTCCTGCTGGCGATCGCCGGCAACGAGACCACCCGCAACACCCTCAGCCACGGCATTCTGGCGCTGTCGCAGCACCCGGAACAGCAGGCCCTGCTCGCCCGTGACCCCGACGCTGTCAAAGCGGCGGTCGAAGAACTACTGCGATGGGCGACCCCGGTGCTCTACTTCCGGCGCACCGTGACCCGCGATGTCGAGATCCGCGGGCAGCGCATCCCGGCCGGCGACTGGGTGCTGATGCACTATCTGTCGGCCAACCGCGACGAGGACGTGTTCGACCGGGCCGATGAATTCGACGTCACCCGAACCGATGCCGGGCATGCCGCGTTCGGCGGCGGGGGTGTGCACTTCTGCCTCGGTGCCCAGCTGGCCAGGCTCGAGCTGCGGGTGATGCTCGAAGAGCTGTATCCGAAGGTGCCCGGGCTCACCGTAACCGGCGAACCCGACCGGCTGCGGTCGTCGTTTTTCCATGGGATCAAACGACTTCCGTGTAGCACGGGATGATCAGCCGTACCGCCGAGCGTGAATCCTACGACGCAGCAGCGGCGTGTTACGCAGCCAGATTCACAGTCGCCGTAGTCAGTCCACGTCGGCCGGGCCGAGCAGTCGCACTTCCTCCAGATCCAGGGCGGCTTGCACTTCGCGCAGCACGATGTCGTCGATCAGGCGTCGGTCACGAAGCTCGGTAAGGGCTCGGCGTTTGCGCTCCAGCACGCGCAGCCGCACCGCACGGATCTGATCGCCGGCTTCGGACAGCCGGTTGCTGTCGTCGGAGTCGTCGCCACCGGCCTCGACCAGTAGAGCGTGCTCTTCGTACTCCTTCTGCAGGCGCGCCCGGATCTTCGGTCCGACACCGAGTTCGTCGGTGATCTCCGGTAGCGCCTCCAGCGCCGCTTGGGCGCCGCGGGTACGGGCCAGCTGCAATTCGTCGGCGCGGGCGACGTCTTCGGGCAACCGCGCCCAGCGCACCACGGCGGGCAGGGTGCTGCCCTGAAGGAGCACGGTCACCAGAATCACGAAGGAGACGACGTAGATGATCAGGCTGCGGTTGGGGAAGGGGCCGCCGTTGAACGTTTCCAGGGGCACGGCCAGCGCCGCAGCCAGCGACACCGCTCCCCGGAAGCCCGCCCAACTGGTGACGCAGCGCTGCCGGAAGTCCGGCTGCTGAATGTCGCGGTGCAAGCCCTTGTCCAGGGCGCGTCCCAAAAGCGTGGTCAATTCCACCCAGGCGAAGCGCGTCACGATGACCACGGCCGTGACCGCCAGGGCGAGGTAGGTGGCGTGGCGAAGGCCGCCCCCGCCGTCGACGATGGCGTGCACGTCGCCGGGAATCTGCACGCCGATGAACACCCACAGCGAGCCGTTGATCAGGAACGTCGAAATGTCCCAGAAGGCGAACGCCTGCAACCGGGATCGGGCCCGGATCACCCGCGGGCCGACGTAGCTGATCACCAGCGCCGACACCAACACCGCGACCACACCGCTGCAGTCGAACTCGACGGCCAGCAGGAACGCCGCGAACGGGGTCAGCACGCTGAGGGCTCCCTCTTCGAGGGGAGCGTCGATGCGGCGACGCAGCAGCGTCACCAGGCCACCGACGATCAGTCCGGCGGCGATGCCGCCGAGGTAGGAGTAGACGAATCGACCGGTCAACGCGAGCGGGCTGACCTCGTTGCCGCCGACGGCGACCGAGACGGTGACGCCGAACAGCACCAGCGCGGTGCCGTCGTTGATCAGGCTTTCCCCGCGCAATACGGTCAGCGCGCGGCGCGGCAGTTTCTTCGCCAGGCCGGCCACGGCCGCGGCGTCGGTGGGGGAGAGCACGGCGCCCAGCACCGCGGCTGCGTGTGATTCCATGCCCAGCGCACGCGCCGTCGAGGACACCGCGACCGCGGTGACGATCACCAGGCCGACGCTGGTCATCACGATCGGCCGCATGTTGGCCTTGATCTCGCGGAAGCTGGTGTTCAGGCTCTCCCAGTACAGGATCGCCGGCAGGAACAGCAGCAGGACCAGTTCCCCGTCGATGTGAATGTGGCCGAACCGCGGGATCAGCCCGAGCAGCGTGCCGAGGAAGATCAGCAGGACCGGGGGGCCGACGCGATAGCGCTGGCCCAGGACGGTGCCGACGACGACGGTGAATACCAGCGCGACGATGACGACAAGCGCAAACACCTGCCCATCCTTGCCTACGGCTCAGCGGCGGCTAGCTGCAGTCACAGCAGTCGCCGCAGTCGCAGCAGCAGCCGTCGCCGTCACAGCAGGAGTCGCAACAGCAATCGCACTCGCAGTCGCAGCAGCAGGCGTCGGTGCACCGGTCCCAGCAGCCGCGCTTCTTCTGCGGCTCGGGCGGCAGCTGACCGGGAGGCGGATAGCCGCCCGGACCGTACATGCCGTATTGGTTGCCGCCGAAGTTGATGCCGTCCTGCTCGCCGTGCGGGCTTCCGTACGGGTAGTTGGCCGTCGGGACGGCGCCGGCGAACGTGCGGGAGACCGAGCGGCGCAATTCCTTGGTCAACAGCCGGCGCGGCAGCCGGCCGTCGGTGAAATCGACGTCGGCCAGGGCCAGTTCGATGCCGAGCACCGCGTCATCGCACAGCTTGCGGACCTCGGCGACGGGAGTTCCAGTGGCGGCCAACGGATTCCACTTCCCGCGCGCCCGGTCGTCGTGGTAGTCCTCCACCGCGTCGAGCAGGTGGGCCACCCGCCCGAACAGCAGCCCGATCTCACGCAGCGGCGCCTCGTTGGCCGGGCGCCCGGCCAGCACGGCGGTGTGTGCGAACGCGGCGGCCACGGCCGTCTCGGTGGGCTCGGTGACGGCCAACAGCGAGCTGCCCGGCCCGGCCGTCTCCTCGAGTTCGACCTGCCGGTCCATCGCGGCCACCAGCACACCGGTGTCGAAGCCCAGGGTGTGGCCGGTGTCGGTGCCGCGGCGGACCCAGCTTTCGGCGATGCGCCGCGCGGCCGGTCGGATCGCCGCCGCGCCGACCAGGCCGTCGCGGTCGTCGACGTGGTCGCGGACCTTCGCCGCCGCCAGCGCCAACGACACCACTGCCGCGAGGCGTACGCATTCGCCGGTCGCCACGTCGGCGCGCTTCATGCCGCGCAGCGGGCACGGTCCGGCGGTGCGGCGGGTGGGCTTGGCCTCGGACTGGGCTTCCACGAGCAGCGAGACGATCAGGCCGTCGTAGTTGGTCGCGATCCGCGCCGCCTGCCCGTAGTCGTCGCGCAGCGCCAGGCACAGCCCGCACAGTTGGGCTCGCCAAGCCGCGGTCAGTTCGCCGCCGAGCCGGTGACGGCAGGGCCGAATGATGCCAAACACGGATTGAAGCTACCCGACCAACTGCGGATTTGGGCAGATCTGTGGGCTCACGGCCTAGTGTTCGTCTTATGAGAATCAGGCTGCTGGCATTCGCTGCCGTGCTCTTGCTGGTGGGTTGTTCGAGCCCGGGTGCGGCATCGACCAAGACCGTGGAAGTGTCCATGGACGATGTGTTGAAGCAAGGCAACATCATTCGTGAGGTCACGCTTCGGACCGGCGACACGCTCAAGGTGTCGCTGGGCGCCAACCACAGCACCCCGTACCGGTGGACGCCCGAGCCGAAGATCAGCGACGCCGCGGTCCTGAAGCAGGACAGTCATGAGTATTTCCGCGGCAACACCGACCGCATCGGTGCGCCCGGCACGGAGGTGTGGACGTTCACGGCGTCCAAGGCCGGGAAGACCAGCATCGTCACCAGTTACGGCCCGGTCACCGGCGATGGCGCGCCGTCGTGCACGTTCACCGCGAATGTGACGGTGCAATAGCGATGACCGTCGACTTCCACTTCGACCCGATGTGCCCCTTCGCCTACCAGACTTCGCTGTGGATCCGCGAGGTCCGCGCGCAACTCGGGATCACCGTCGACTGGCGGTTCTTCAGCCTGGAGGAGATTAATCGTGTCGAGGGCAAAAAGCATCCGTGGGAACGGGATTGGTCCTACGGGTGGTCGCTGATGCGGATCGGGGCTTTGTTGCGGCGCACCGGAATGGACCTACTCGATCGTTGGTATGCCGCAATCGGCCATGAGCTGCACACGCTGGGCGGCAAGCCGCACGATCCCGATGTTGCCCGACGACTGCTGGTCTCGATCGGCGCCGAAGCCTCGATTCTCGATGCGGCGCTTGCCGATTCGACGACGCACGACGAGGTGCGTACCGAGCATCAGCGGGTGGTCGATGCCGGCGGGTTCGGGGTGCCGACGTTGTTTATGGACGGGCAGTGCCTGTTCGGGCCGGTGCTGGTGAATCCGCCTGTCGGAGAGGATGCGGTGAAGTTGTGGGACGTGGTCAGCGGCATGGCCGAGTTGCCGCACGTCTACGAATTGCAGCGGCCCAAGTCGGCCGCGGACGCCGAGTTGATCGGGCGCAGCCTGCGGCCTTATCTCGACGGGCGCGATTGGGTCAGCATCAATCGCGGCGAGGTCATTGACCTGGAGGGCCTTTCACACCATGGCGAGCGGTGAGATCTTGAGCCCGATTGCCAACGCGCCGGCCAGTTCTCGGCTGGTGTCGTAGTCGAAGATCACGTGCCCGCCCAGCACGTCGACGTCGCGTTTAGCCCGCTGCAGCGGGTTGTCGAGGAAGTGCACGCTGGCGCCGGATGCTTCGAGCAGCTGGCCTATCACGGCACGCGACTCCTTGACGACGTGTGCGGCGGCCAGTCGGGCATCGGCTCGTACGGTGCGCGGAACTCGTTCTCCGACTTGGAGAATCGCTTCGATGCGGCCGATGGTGTCGGCGGTCAGTCCGTGTAGAGCGCGCAGCCGGACCCGGGCTTCACCTAACCTGGCCTGCGCTGCCGGTTTGTCTTTCTGCTTGCTGCCCTCGTAGGCGATGACCCGCTCGCCGAGGCGCTCGGCGAACAATTCGACGACCCGCTCGGCCGTGCCCAACGCCGGCATCGACGCCAGAAACGCGAGCGCGGGCACCATCGGCCAGCGGTAGAGCGTCGCGTCGTGCAAGACGGCTCCCGGTGCGGTGCCGCCGTAGATGTCGGTGACTTTGACCAGCCGGTGCTCGGGGACGAACACGTCGGTGATGACGATGTCATTGGATCCGGTGCCGCGCATGCCGTCGGTGTGCCAGACGTCGACGATCTGGTAGTCCTCGGCGGGCAGCAGCGCCAGGGCGGGATAGATCCCGTCGTCCGGGCCGCACAACGCGCCGACGATGGCCCAGTTGCCTTCCATCACACCGGTTGCCCAGGACCAGCGTCCGGTGAGCCGGATGCCCCCGTCGACAGGTGTGCCGCGCCCCGTCGGCGCGAGCGGCGACGAGGCCAGGAATGGTTGGCTGGCGAAGCCGTCCTGCTGAGCCTGCTCGCCGAACAGCGCCAGCATCCAGTTGTGCAGGGTGAAGAATCCCGCGGTCCACGCGGTCGAGGTGCACCCGTGCGCGAGGCGCCGGACCGGATCGAGGATCTGCTGGAAGTCGGCCTGCCGCCCGCCGTAGCGCGCCGGTTTGAGCAGGTCGAAGAGTCCTTCTTCGTTCAGTTCCTTGACGGTGTCGGCAGGTAACCGCCTTAGTTCCTCGGTCTCTTGGGCGCGGTGCCGGATCCGTTCGACGAGGTCCTCGCTGATCATGCAGACACCATACCTTTTGGTATGGTCACCGGCGCAACATGAAGTCCAGGAAGTCCTCGTGGTGCAGCCACTTCTTGGGTGATGGACCGGCCAGGTGCAGCAGGCCGACACCGGCGGCGAACGTGGTGTGGGCACGCAGGTCAGCCTCGTCGTCGTCGAATCCGTACTCGCGGAACGCTTGTCGCACGGCGCTGAGGATTCGACGGTCGGAGGCGTGGACGGCGGCGGCGACGGTCTCGTCGGACCGGGCCCATTCGCGCATCGCCCGCTCCAGCGACCATTGTCTGGGCCGGACCAGCGACGCCATCATCCGGGACAGACGTTCGCGGGGCGGCAGATCGCGCGTTTCCTCGATGTCGCGACGGTCCTGGTCTTTGAGCTGCGCCCACGAGTCGATCAGCGCTTGGCGATAGGCGGCCATGTCGTCGAAGTGCCAGTAGAAGCTGCCTTTGGTGACGTTGAGGCGCGTGCACAGCCGGTCGAGTTTGAGCGCGCTGAGGCCGTCACCCGCGATGATCGCGTAGCCGGCCTGCAGCCAGTCGTCCATCGTCAACCGGGTGTTGGTAGCCACGGACCGCAGCCTACGTAGCGTCCCGGAAAAACGGGTAGCCCGGTGGGATGACTAGCTCGGATTCGCGTGTTGGTACCCGGTTTGGGCCTTACCAACTCCGCTCGCTGCTGGGTGCGGGCGGCATGGGCGACGTGTACCGGGCATACGACACCGAGCGGGATCGGATGGTCGCGTTGAAGCTGCTGCGCCGGGAGCTGGCCGACGACCCGTCCTTCCAGGAACGCTTCCGGAAGGAGTGCCGACTGGCGGCGCGGCTGCAGGAACCGCATGTCATCCCGGTGCATGACTTCGGCCAGATCGACGGCGTCCTGTTCATCGATATGCGCCTGGTCAATGGCGGCACGCTGCAGGATCTGCTGCGTTCGCAGGGTGCCCTGGACCCGGTGCAGGCGGCGTCGATCGTGACTCAGGTGGCGTCGGCGCTGGACGCCGCGCACGCCGACGGGTTGGTGCACCGCGACGTCAAACCGGAAAACGTGTTGCTCACCGCCGACAACTTCGCCTACCTCGCGGACTTCGGGATCGCCCACATCGCCGGCGATGCGAACGTCACGGCCACCGGATCGGTGATCGGGTCGCGTCTCTACATGGCGCCCGAACGCTTCAGCGGCGACCGGGTCGGGCCGCAGACCGACGTCTACTCGCTGACGTGCGTGCTGTACGAATGCCTCACCGGCCGGCCGCCGTTCGAGGAGTCCGAAGTGATTGCGGCACATCTGATGTCGCCGCCGCCGAGACCGAGCATCATGCGCCGCGGGATCGACCGCGCGTTCGACGGGATCGTGGCCACGGGCATGGCCAAACAACCCGCGGCACGGTTCGGTTCGGCAGGGGAGTTGGCGGCGGCGGTGCGCGCGGCGGCCGGGTCCGGTATGGCTCCCGTCGGGCCGAGCCCGCCCACACCTACCCGGCCGTTTTCGGTTCGCTACCCGAATCCGGAGGACAGTGGCTACAGCCCGTATCCTTTGGCGCCGGCTCCGGTTGTGGGTGGTCGACCCAGTCGGGTTCCCGTGCTGGTCGGCGGTTTTGCGGCGGTGATGTTGTTCGTCGCGGCGGTGCTGGCCGTGGTGCTGGCGTTCGGGAGCCGACCCGCGCGCGAGGTTGCCGCGCCCGTTTCGTCCGCGCCGACGACACCGTCGCTGTCCCAGCCCGTCGACGGGGCCGACGGCTTGGGATTCATCGGCCACACCGCCCGCTGTGATCCGGGCAATCCGCCTGCCGCCGTGTTGCGCACTGCCCAGTCGCTGGTGGTGGTCTGTCAGAGGGGACCGCAGAGTTACTACTACCGCGGGGAGCGGATCAGCGACGGCGCCAACATCGAACTCGGCAATGCGGTGCGCACATCCGGCGGGTTCGACGTCACCAATCCGGCCAACGGTGTGCGCTACGAGATTCGCCCGCAACGACTTACGATCCTCAGCGGCAGCCACGTGGACTCCGCGGAACCCGTATTGCAGTACGCCACAGGGGTTTAACGTTTTTGGGACCCTGCACCGGGTGTCACATCCGTCACTGCAGTCACCGGCGTAAAGCGTTTTCTCGAATGCCCGCCTCTCAGCGACAACAGGTTTGTGGTGACTTGCGTTATAGCGCCAGTAGCGCCAAAGTGGCGCCATGCCCAGCGTGCAGATCAAAGACGTCCCGGAAAGCACTCACCGAGTCCTGCGTGAACGCGCGGCGCGTGCACATCAGTCGCTTCAGGAATATCTTTTGACTCGCTTGATTGACGAGGCGAATCGCCCCACGCTGGATGAGGTTTTTGACCGGGTGACCAAGCACAGTGGTGGACGGGTATCGGTCAAGGCCGCCGTGGAGCACATCCGGGCCGACCGTGATCGTCGTTGATGCCAGTGTCTTGGCTGTAGCGCTGGGCGACGACGGGGATGACGGCGAGCGCTGCCGGCACCGGATAGTGGGCGAAACAATATTCGCCCCCGAACTCGTTGACCTCGAAGTGGTTTCGGTATGGCGTCGGCACGTTTGCGCCAAACTGATGACAGCGCGGCGGGCTTCGGCTGCGGTCGCAGACCTGGCGGATTTGCCGCTGCGTCGTTCCACTCATCAGCCGTTGCTACCGCGCATCTGGGAACTGCGGCACGTCGTCCCACCCTACGACGCTGCGTACGTTGCGCTGGCCGAGCAGTTGGATGCACTACTGGTTACTGGTGATGCCCGCCTGTCACGTGCGTCCGGAGTGCGCTGTGCGGTCGAGGTTGTAGTCGGCTGAGGCGCTCAACCCGTCGGGCGCGGCTCACGCAAGCAATCCGCGGATGTCGTCGGCGGTAAGCGCGGAGCCGAACGCGTTACCGTCGTCGATCACGCTGGCGAAAAGTTTGGCTTTGCGGGCGTTGAGGGCGACCACCTTGTCCTCGATGGTGTCGTGGGCAATGAGGCGGTACGCCATGACGTTACGGGTCTGACCGATGCGATGGGTGCGGTCGATTGCCTGGGCCTCGGTGGCCGGATTCCACCACGGGTCGAGCAGAAAGCAGTAGTCGGCCTCGGTGAGGTTCAGACCGAATCCGCCGGCCTTCAGGCTGATCAGGAAAACCGGTGCGTCTCCGTCCTTGAACCGCTGCACGACTGCTGCCCGCTGACGTGTTCGCCCGTCCAGATAGCAGTAGTCGATGCCCTCAGCGTCAAGGCGATCGCGGACCATGGCCAGAAACCGGGTGAACTGACTGAAGACGAGTGCCCGGTGGCCACCGTCGGCGACGTCGCGCAGCTGCTCGGTCAGCAGTTCGATCTTCGCGCTCGCCAGCCCCTCTTGAGCCGGGTCGACCAGCCCGGGATGCAGGGCCATCTGTCGCAGCACGGTCAACGACTTAAGGATGGTGAATCGGTTCTGCTGCATGTCATCGAGCAGGCCGAGCACCTTCTGCCGCTCTCGTTGCAGTCGCTTGTTGTAGAGGGCGCGGTGCCTGGGCGGCAGCTCGATCTGAAGGATCTGCTCTTGTTTTGCCGGCAGCTCGGCAGCCACGAGCTCCTTGTTGCGGCGTTTGACCAGAGGTTTGATGCGACGACGGAACAGAGCCAACAGCTCTGGGTCCCCGGTCTTTTCGATCGGCTTGGCAAAGAAGTCGGCGAATGTCGTCGGGTTGGGGAACAGTCCAGGAGCGGTGATCGACAGCAGCGACCACAGCTCCATGAGGTTGTTCTCTAGCGGAGTTCCGGTGATCGCCAGCTTGAACGGCGCGGTCAACTTGCGAGCACACTGGTAGGTCTTGGCGTGACGGTTCTTCACGAATTGGGCCTCGTCCAAAATCAGGCCGGACCAGGCCGTCTTGGCGTAGGCGTCGAAGTCCAGTCGAAATAGCGTGTAAGAGGTGACCACGATGTGCGCGCCGGCCGCCAGTTCTTCGAGGTCGGCACCGGAGCGGCGCAGCGTGTCAGAGACAGGCACCACGGTCAGGTCGGGCGCGAACCGCGCTGCCTCGGTCGCCCAGTTCGCGACCACACTGGCCGGCGCTACCACCAGAAACGGCGCCATGTGCGGATTCTGTTGACGGACATGACAAATCAACGCCAGCGACTGGATGGTCTTGCCCAGACCCATGTCATCGGCGAGGATCCCACCGAGACCATGGGCATACAGAGTCGCCAACCAGGCGAACCCATCGGCTTGATACGGCCTGAGCGCGGCGTGCAGGCTGCTTGGCACCATCACTGGTCTCAGGCCGTTCAGCGCGCGCAGCCCCTCGGTCTGACGGCGCCACTCGTCGGCCTGGCGCGACACGACTCCGAGCTCGGCGAGTTCGTCGAACAACCCGACCTGGAATCGGCTGATCCGGGGTGGTCCGTCCTCGGCGTCGGTGAGTGCACGGGCCTCTTCGATGAGCTCGCGCAGCTTCACCAGCTCCGGTTTGTCCAGCGCGAAGTAGGCACCGCCGGGAAGCAGGAGGTGCGACTGCCCCGACGCGAGCGCGGTGAACACGCTCGCAAACGAAACCTGTTTTCCTTCGATGCTGATCGTGACACCAAGGTCGAACCAGTCCGTCTCACCGGACGTCGCGTCCGTCGTCACCGCGATGACCAGGGAGCCGCTCGCCTCTCGGTAATCCACCTGGTCGCCGAACATCTCCAGCGCGACGTCGGGTAGCTCGGCCAGCAACGGTTGAATTTCGGTGGCGAACCGCATGGTTTCGAGGCCGGACAACCTCACGCCGGTGATCAGCGTTCCTTCGGCGGTGCGCAGCCCCACTTGCTCCACCGGAGCTTCGATGCTGCAGGCGAGCATGTTCTCCGCTTCCAGATCGCGATAACCCAGGTGTTCGGATGCGCCGATCGGCACGCGAAAGTCGTTGTCGCTTATCCGGTATAACCACTCCCAGGTCAGTTCGAGCTCATGCTCAGGCTGGTAGTCGGCGCGCAGGACCAGCGTCGGCCCAATGATCTCCGGCAGTATGAACGACTCGTCCGATGACATCACCGTGGTGATCTGGCGCAATCTCGGGTAGTAGTCTGCGGCGAAGCGCGGTCCCTGGTCGGCGGGAACTATCAGGGCTTCAGCACCGAGTGCCATGCGCTGCAACGCTTCCGGTGCCGGCTTATCCAGCCGGGCAAGACACAATCCGTTGTCGTCGTATACCACGCCATGACCAGACGAGCCGATGAACGCCAGCGGCTGCCCCGTGACGCCGCCGACCCGAAGCACAGGTTCGACGGCGAGATCGCCCGTCTCGCCGACCGTGACGTCCAAGCACATCAGCGCATTCGCGGACACCGGTACATCCTGTTGAGTCCCACCCTGGATCAGCCGCACCCCGGCTTGGCGTGCCTCGTCCAGCAGCGGCCACAGCTGCGGTGATCCGAAGTGCGACAGCGAGATTGACTTCGCGTCGCTGTGGACATAGCTTCTGTACGAATAGCTGTAATAGCCAGCGGAATGCGAGATCGACGATCGATAGGTCGCATAGAGCTGTCGCAACACCCCTACCTGAGTGTCGGAATAGCCGAAGCCGCCTAGCACGTGCAGCCTTGCCCAGCTCAGATCCCCGGCCACCCAGCGGCCGCGCTTTCCCTGGCGAACGAGTCGTGCGTCCAGGGTCCGCCACGACCCGTTCGCCGTCAGGGTCAGCTCGATCGCCAGCGGCGTCCCGGTGTTGGCGTCTGTCGAAACCGCGGGCAGCAGTGCATCCAGTGAGTGTTGCCACGCCGCCTGGTTCGTACGGTGGGCACCTGGCATTGCAGCCTCCGCTACGGCGATGGCGAGTGCTGCGACGTGCTTACAGGACCGGTGTACGGGGCAACTGCAGAACCCGTATTGGACGCCCCAGATATCGGCGTCTCGCGGCCGAAGCTGCATCAAGGTTGCGTAGGTGCGGCCCTGGCTACCTCGCACACTTCCGGCAAGGTTCTGCAGCTCTGGGTCCCACGCGCAATTCAGCACCCGACCCTCATTTGCATAGGCCTGCCCGCGGGCGTAGGCAGGCTCGCCAACCAGCTTGAGCGCGCTGGCAAGGTCGATCGAGGGATACTTCCGTGACTGCATGCCCGCACGGTAACGACACGGTCTGACAAGTAGGTCGAGGCATGCCGCGTGACAGCCGGAAATGGTGCAGATGAGGTTGAAGAGGTTTTGGCCTGCGATGTGGCGATGTTATTCGTTTCCGAACACAACCCCCGGGTTCAGGATCCCAGCCGGGTCGAAGCTCTCTTTGATACGCCGCAACAGCGCGACCTTGGCCGGATCTTCGAGCTTCACAAAGTAGGGCGTCTTGGCGCGGCCCAGCCCGTGCTCACCGGAGATCGCACCACCCAATTGCATTGCCAGCGCGAAGATGTCGGTCATCAGCTGCTTTCGCTTCGCACCGTCCTGGCACAGTATCGCCAGATGCACATTGCCGTCCCCGGCATGCCCGCACCCGGCCACCGCGGCACCGGTGGCGGCCGCGAGATCGCGTGCAACAGAGAGGAACTCGGGCATGGCACCGCGCGGCACAACGGTGTCGACGATGTCGTCGGCACCGATCGTCTTGGCCGTCCAGAACGCCCTTTCACGCGCCTCGATCAACCGGCGCGCCGCACCGCCGTCGAGCACATAGGCGTCGACCGCGCCCAAATCGGCAAGCAGTTCACCCGTCCGCTGCACATCCTCGTCCAACCGATCCGGCGTCCGGTTCTCCAGTGCCACAACCAGATACGCCTGACAACTGTCGCGGATCTGGTCGGGTATGCCCAGCTCGAGGTTCTGAGTATGGATGATCGCGGCCATCGTCATGTTGTCGATGTATTCGAGAATGTAGGGCGCCAATCCACCAGCCAACACGGCAGGCACCGCCGTCATCACCTGGGCGAGATCGGCGAAAGGAGCGAGCACGGTGGCGCTGTGGTCGAGCTTCGGATGCAGTTTGACGATCACCTCGGTTGCCAGCGCCAGCGTGCCCTCGGAGCCGACAATGAGCTGGGTCAAGTCGTAGCCGGTGGACACCTTGGCGATCTTGCCGCCGGTGCGGATGATCTCACCCGTCGGCAACACTGCCTGCAGCCCGAGGATGTTGTGCCGGGCGACCCCGTACTTGACCGCCCGCATCCCGCCGGCGTTGGTGCCGACGTTGCCGCCGACGCTCGACGACAACTCACCCGGGTACACCATGTAGCGCAGACCGGTTCCCTCGGTGGCGGCGTCCAGGTCGGTCAGCGTGACCCCGGGCTGGACGACGGCGACCTGGTTGGTGGTGTCGATCTCCAGGACCTTGTTCATCCGCTCGAACGAGATCACCAAGCCGTCGGGGTGCGGGCGTGCGGCGCCGGACAGACCGGACCCGGACCCGCGGGCCGTCACCGGGACCTTGTGCTCGGCCGCGATTTTCAGTAGTTCGGCGACTTCGTCGGCGGTGGCCGGCTTCGCGACATACAAAGGCTTGATCGGCGGTAGCGACAATTCCTCGTCGTGCGAGTAGTCCTCGGGAATCGCGTCGCCGGTCAGCAAGTTGTGGTCGCCGACGATCTGCGCCAAACGCATCGCAATGTCACCCACAGCAGGTCAATCTATCGTCCAATCGGCCCATCTGGTTGAGGACTTCCGGCCCTGACCCCACCGGCCTTCGCGGCGAATAGTGAGCCGCATGGAGCGATTGTCAGCCTTGGATGCAGCTTTCCTCGAAGTCGAAGACTCCGATCCACACGTCAGTCTGGCGATCGGCGGTGTGTCGATCATGGAAGGACCCGCACCGAGCTTCGACGAATTCGTCGCCGCCTTTTCCGAGCGGGCGCAGAGCATTCCGCGTTGCTCCCAAGTGCTGCATACACATTCACTCGACCTCGGTTCGCCCGAGTGGGTGGACGATCCGCATTTCGACATCTCCCGGCACCTGCATCACGTGGCGTTGCCGCAGCCCGGCGGCGACGAGGAACTGTTCGAGGTGATCGCCAGTGTGATGGGGCACCGGCTGGACCGCGACCGTCCGCTGTGGGACTGCTTCGTCATCGAGGGTCTGCGCGAAGACCGGTGGGCCGTGCTGACCAAGCTGCACCATTGCATCGCCGACGGCATCGCCACCACTCGCATGCTGGCCAAATTCGGCGACGACGGCGACATGGCGTCGTTCGCCACCGATATCCGCGCCGCCAAGGAACCCGAACAGCGTGGGCTCTGGCGGCCCAGCCTCAACCCGCTGAACTGGGCCCGCGGCGCATTCGGCGCGGTTGCTAGTGCCGAACATATGGCGGTGGGTGCTCTCGAGCTGACTGCCAACCTGTTCAACTCGGCGCCGCGGACGTCGTTGAGCGGACCCGTCACGGCGATGCGGCGGTTCAATGCCGCGCGGGCGCGACTGTCCGATCTGCACGAGGTGGCTCAAGCGTTCGACGTGACGCTCAACGACGTGGCGCTGGCGGCCATCACGCACGGCTACCGGCGGGTGCTGCTCGACCGCGGCGAACATCCCGCACGCAACTCGCTGCGCACGCTGGTGCCGGTCTCGGTGCGCGGCATGAATCACTTCGACATGACCGACAACCAGGTGTCGGCGATGCTGCCGCTGCTGCCGGTGGACGAGGACGACCCGGTGACACAGCTGGAGCTGGTGCACGACCGATTGACAGCGGCCAAGGGCAGCGGACAGCGCGAGGGCGGCAACGCCCTGTTCTCGGCCGCCCGGAATGTGCCGTTTGCGTTGTCGGCGTGGATGGTTCGGTTGCTGAGTCGGCTGCCGCAACGTTCCGTGGTCGCGTTGGCGACCAACGTCCCCGGTCCGCGGGCCGAGCAGAAGCTGCTCGGACGTCGGGTGCTGGAGATGTTGCCGATCCCGCCGATCGCGCTGCAATTGCGCACCGGCGTCGCGATGGTCAGCTACGCCGACAACTTCGTCTTCGGCATCACCGGTGACTACGACACCGCGCCCGACGTGTCGGCGCTGGCGGCCGGGATCGAGGAGGGCGTGGCGCGACTGGTCGCGGCGAGCCGGCGGCTGCGAGTCAAGCGCGGGGCTGCGGTGTGAAGGTGACCGGTAGTCTGGCCAGTCCGGTCATGCTCGGGTTGCCGAGGTAGCGCTCGACGTCGTCTTCGGCTACGCGCCGGTTGACCTGCGGGTCGTGGCACGCTTATCTCACCCTGGCAGTCGATGCCGTCTGTAGAGTCGGGCTCGTATTTGTGGGCGAAGGTGTCGCTGGCTCGTGCCGCCTGGCTGACGCCTGATAGCTGGACAGGAACCAGAAGCCGCCGTAGTTGCGGTTGCAGGCGATGGGGCATTTGTGTCTTCGCTCGGCGCTGATGTTGAGTTCGTTGAGGTTGAAATCCTCTGAGTGGTGGTCGAAGTCGACCGTGGCGTCAGGGCGCGGTGCCATCGAAGCCTCATGGGCCTTCAGGTCGCATGCCGGCTATTAGGCTATCTTTGCGTTATTGCGCTTGGGTGCCCAACTTGAAGGTGGTGGACGTCATCGAGGACTGGGCATCGGGAGCGACCATCGGCGGCATTGCGATTCCGGAGCTGCCCGATCTCGCCCGCATGCGCCGGGAGAGGTATGCCCGGTTGCAGTCCGAGCTGGTGGCGCAGAAGTTGGACGGTCTGGTGCTGCTGACGTCCAGTGCGGTGGCGTATGCGACGGGTGCCGCGACGCCGGCGATGGACGGCGACCGGGCGGCGCTGTTCCGCGCGGTGGCCATCGTGGTCAAGGGTGAGCCGATGCCGCATCTGTACTCGATGTTCGGCGACGGAGTGCCCCTCGGCGTGCATCTGCATCCACCGCTGTTTCCCGACCTGGAAGACGGGATCTCGGAATTCAGTGCGGCGTTGTCGGACCATTTCTCGGCCGGTGCCCGGGTGGGGATCGACCACTTCTCGCACGCGATGATCCGTGGCTTGCAAGGTGTTTCGTGGGCGGACTCGTCGGGAATCATGGGCAAGGTCAAGGTGATCAAGACGGTGGACGAGGTCGCCTGTATCCGCCAGGCGCAACGGCTCAACGAACTGGCGATGGAAGATGCGTTGCGGGCGTTGCGCGTTGGGGTGCGACAGACCGACCTGAGCGCGGTGTTTCTGCGGCAGATCTTCGAGCTGGGTGCGTCGGCGGGCGGGACCGACCCGATCTGGCAGGTGATGGCCCCGTCGCTGGACTCAGGTCCTTGGACCTCCCACGGCGATCTGGCGTACCCGACCGTGACCACCGACCGGTTCCTTCGGTACGGCGACGTGATCTGGGCGCACACCGCGATCACATGGGAGGGATACGCGTCGAACTACGGTCGGACCTGGGTGGTGGGACGGGAACCGAATGCCGCTCAGCGCGGGCAGTTTCGTCGGTGGCGGTCGGTGATCGATGCTTGCCTGGATGTATTGGCGCCGGGGGTGTCTGCTCTGGAGCTTTGTCGGGCGGCTGTGGCGGCCAACGGCGGAGCGCGGCCGTGGATCTCGCACTTTTATCTGGCGCACGGGGTGGGTGTCGATAGTGCCGAAATGCCCTTGATCGGAACCGATCTGGGGGATGAGTTCGATGCGCAACTGAGTCTGCAACCAGGCATGGTGCTGGTGCTGGAGCCGGTGATCTGGGAAGACGGTGCCAGCGGATATCGCGCGGAAGATATTGTGGCCGTGACGGATCGGGGCTGGGTCAAGCTTTCCGGTCCCGACTACGCACCCTTCGGAAGTGTTCCATGAGTCCGGCGCCGCGTGACCCCGGGGTGCGTCTGGGGGTTTCCAGCCTCGAAGATGGCGCGCGGATCGACTTCGGCTGGCTACGTGGTGAGCGGCGGTTGAAGATTCTGGCGGGCATGGAGACTCATGATCTGGACGCGCTGATTCTGGGTCGTTCGGGCAACGTGCACTACGTGTCAGGGGCTCGCTGGCTGGGGCGGGCCGGGGTGCTGCCGTTCGCGCCGCTGGCTGTTGTGGTCAGGTCTTCTGGGCATGTGCATCTGCTGCGTTCGTGGGATGAGGGGGTGCCGCCGGAGATCGCTCGTGAGGATCTGTACCCGTTGAGCTGGAATCCGATGAAGGTGATGGAGTCGCTGATGTCGATTCCGGGGCTTCGGGAGGCGCGGCGGATCGGCACCGACGGGATGACGGCATCGTTCGTATTGCTCGCCGGGATGGCCGGCATGTCGGATTTCCTGGACGCCGGCCCGGTGCTGGAGGCCGCTCGCAGCGTCAAGACAGCGGAAGAAATCACGTGTCTGGAAGTGGCGGCGGCCATTTCGGAATCCGCTCTGGGGGCAATGGAGGCGGCCTTGCAGCCCGGTGTTTCTGAGCGGGAGCTGCTCGGGGTCTACTACTCTGCGGTGGCATCGCTCGGTGCTCCGGTAGCGCCTACTGAAAGTGTCTGTTTCGCAACGGCTTTGCGTGGTTCGGTCCCTTTTCGCTTCCTGGCTTCGGATCGTCCGGTGCGGGAGGGGGAGTTGGTGGTGCTGGCGCCTTCGGCCCGGTATGCGGGATACGAGGCGGGGCTGGCGTGTACGCGGATGGTCGGCGGCTCGCGGTCGGTCCGTGCTGCCGCGCTGTCTTCCTCTTGCGGATCAGGATTGGATGCGTTGGTCGCGGCGTGCCGGCCGGGTGCTACCGGTACCTCGCTATATCGAGCTTGGGAACGGCTCGGGTTCGGATCCTCTGCGGTGTTGCTGGCACACGGGCTGGGGCTCGGGGCTGAGCCGCCGGTGATCGGGCTGGGGCGCGGACGGGATGCGGTCTTGGAGGAGGGGATGGTGTTGAGCGTGCAGTCCTGGGTGACGCAGCCTGGGGTGGGGGGCTGTCTCGAACGGGCGACCGTACTGATTTCGGCTGGCGGCCCACAGGTTCTGTCGCGGTACGGGAGGTTGTAATGGGTTCGCAGCCGGTCGTTTTCAACCACGTCGGCCTCGTTGTTCGGGACCGTGCTGCGTCCCGGCGCTTCTACGAGGAGCTACTCGGGTTTCAATTCTGGTGGGAGATCGAGCCGCCGGACGATCGCACATCACAGCTCATCGGGTTGCCCGAGCCGTTGGGGACGCACGCGACGTATCTGGTGCTCGGATCGTTTGTGTTGGAGCTGATCGACTATTCGGCGCGCGAGGTGCATACCGGGTCGGAGCGGACGATGGATCAGGTTGGGCTATCTCATCTTTCATTCTCGGTGTCGGATCTGCCTGGGGTTTTGGATCGGGTTGCTTCGTTTGGAGGAACCGTTGTGGAGGGGTCCGTCGGGGAGGGGATGGCGATGTTGCGGGATCCGGATGGGCAGTTGTTGGAGGTGCTTTCGGATGGGTGGTTGGGGATGCTGCCGGTGCGGCCATAGCGCACGCGTGCAGATGCCGGATGACCTCCTGCGCAGGTGCCCGCCCCGACACGGCGAGACACGAGCACAATCGGTTGTTGCCGATGAGGTCCACGTCGTCGGCCGAGATCCGACCAGAGCGGCGGGGTTGTCAGATCAGGGAATTACAGTGACCCGTGATCCGCGTCACCGTTGTAGGACAGACATTCTATGAGTCCACTATGTGTGCCATGAAAGCTCAGCCGGTCACTGATAGAAGGCCTAGTTTGGCACGAGTTCGGAGCCATATGGAGGGTTCGTATGAAGGGTCTATTCGTTTTCGTAGCGGTTGTATTCACGGGTTGGTTAGGCGTCAGCTTTTCAAACTTGGTGCCGATCGCATCCGCGGATCCTTCCTGGACGATGCCAAATCTAATTGGCAAGGACCTGCAAGGAGCTCAGGATGCGATTCAGTCGTTGACGAATGGTTCGGTCTGGTATTCCGGATCAACTGACTTGACTGGCAAGGGCCGTGCTCAGGTTGTCGATCGGAACTGGGTGGTGTGTACTTCGACGCCGCCACCAGGAGCAAGTATTACCGCTAGCACCAACATCACATTCGGCGTCGTTCGCATTGACACAGAGAAGTGCCCGTAGCATCGCCGCGAAGAACCTTAATCGCGTGCACGAAGCGGCAGACCACTGCTAACCGCACGGCGTCCTCTCACGGCGGAGAGTCGGAAGAGAAATTGCGCACCTCCTTAACCGCGCCATTTCAATGGCAGTACGCCGCGTCCATATCAGCTCAGACAATTCGCTAAACGAAAGCGGCTTGTCGCCTCTGAGATTCCGGTTACCAAGCCAACCGGCCCGTGTTGCCAAGACAGTTGGGACCTCGCAGCGTCGATTTAGTGCCGCCGGCCGAACTCGCACACCACCTGTCAGACTCGTGGTTGGGTGAGGATCTACAGTCTGTGGAGTAACTTTTTCGTGCGGTGCTGGATCGGCTCGGATTGCTCCGCCTTGCGGAGAATGCACGGTGGGTGCTGGCCGCTGCCGCTGCTTGATGACCGAGGCCGATCCGGAAGCGTCCGCCGCGCGCATCGATTAACTCGACCTGGCGAGTTCCCGTGCCGTCAGTGCGTAGCTTCTAGAGGCCGTCGAGCGACAATGCACCGATCGAGACATTCTTGAGCCAAGGTGCTGGGCGCCGGCCGACCAACGCAGGCAGGCCCTTTGCGAAGAATCGTCGAACTGCCTTCCACAATTGTCGTGGCAGTCCGCTAACGTCCGATTCGTGTACCCGGGGATCTACGAATCGCTGCTCACGGTTCAGCTCGAAGACGAGCTAAATCGGCGGGAAGATCTTGTTGCCAAGTACGGCTTTGTCGACGATGCGGAACAGGCGCTGACCATCGCGCGTCACCTTGTGCCGATCGTCGCGCGCGCCATGCAAAGAGCGCGCACTGCTGAGGACCGCGTCGAACTTGTTCGACGAATCTTGGAGGTCCTGCCCGACGCAGAAGTTGAGGAGGAGGCGCTGCGTCAGGTCGAGCCCGGCAAGATTATGCGGCTCGACGAGGTAGCGGAGTCGAGTGCTCTGGGTAGTACTCGTTTGCCGCGGCCAGCTACTCCGTTTTCGGACGCTGCACTCATGACGAATGCACGTAACGAACCGACCTTGGCCGCGGAACTTCGCGCCGAACTCGCAAGCGCCGACCAGGTCGATCTGCTTTGCGCTTTCATCAAATGGCAAGGTCTCCGTTTACTTGAGGACCAACTGAACGAACTGCGCCAACGCGATATCCCGTTGCGTGTGATCACTACGACGTATCTCGGTGCCACGGATGCTCGCGCCCTTGACGCTCTTGCCAATGACTTCGGCGCCGAAGTTCGGATTAACTATGAAATCGACCGCACCCGGCTACACGCCAAGGCTTGGATGTTGCGGCGCAACACCGGGTTTCACACCGCGTATGTCGGTTCCAGCAATCTTTCCCATGCCGCACTTGTGGATGGATTGGAATGGAACGTCCGTCTGTCCGCTAAGACGACTCCGCATCTCTTAGAGAAGTTCCGCGCCACCTTCGACTCGTATTGGGAGACCAGGGAGTTCGAGCCTTACAGGCCGTCAGAAGACGGAGACCGTCTGCGGGCGGCGCTACAGACCGCATCGGGGAACCGTGCACGCGACGGGATAACGGTTACCCTCTCTGGTCTTGAGGTCGCTCCCAAGCCCTATCAGGCCGAGATACTCGAAGAGCTCGACGCAGAGCGCACAATTCACGACCGCCACCGCAATCTGATCGTTGCCGCCACTGGAACCGGGAAGACCGTCATCGCGGCCTTGGATTATCGACGGCTTTCGCGAGAAACCCACAATCGTGACCTGACGCTCCTGTTCGTCGCGCACCGCAAGGAGATTTTGCAGCAATCGCGGCGCATGTATCAGGAAGTCTTGACTGATCCTACTTTCGGTGAACTACTTGTTGACGGACACGAACCGACTAGCTGGCGCCATGTGTTTGCCAGCATCCAGTCTCTTTCACAGGCAAGGCTTTCGGCGGTTGCGCCCGGGCGGTTCGACGTCGTAGTCATCGACGAATTTCATCATGCTGAGGCCACGTCCTATCGGCGCCTCCTTGAGCATGTGCGTCCGATCGAACTATTGGGACTCACCGCCACCCCTGAACGTGCCGACGGCGTCGATGTGCGAGTCTTCTTTGACGGGCGAGTCGCCGCTGAGCTGCGCTTATGGGAAGCGTTGGAACAGAATCTTTTGTGTCCGTTCCACTACTTTGGCATTTACGACGGAACTGATCTCGAGGCGATCCAATGGAAGCGCGGACGGTACGATTCCACAGCGCTAAGCACTGTCTATACCGGTAACGATGCCCGCACGCGCATTGTGCTGAAAGAGCTGAGCGACAAGGTTACTGACGTTGCGGCCATGCGTGCGTTGGGCTTTTGCGTCAGTGTTGAGCACGCGCGGTATATGGCACAACGCTTCAACGAAGCTAATATCCCTGCGCGAGCGGTATCTGCCGAAACTTCAGCCGGTGACCGGCGTGCCGCTCTCGAGGACTTGCGCAGCCGCACCATCAATATCCTCTTCGCAGTTGATCTCTTCAACGAAGGCCTGGACATCCCTGAGGTCGACACCGTGCTGTTTCTCCGCCCCACAGAGAGCGCAACTGTCTTCTTGCAGCAGTTAGGCCGCGGACTGCGGCTGACCCGGGGCAAGACCGTCCTGACCGCACTAGATTTTGTTGGACATCAACGTCGTGAGTTCCGGTTTGATCAACGTTTCCGAGCCATGACAGGCCTTGGCGGAAGAGCGCTGCAGCGGCAGATGGAGGAAGGTTTCCCGTTCCTGCCCTCGGGGAGTCAGATCGTCCTTGACCGGGTCGTGCAAGACCTTGTCTTGGACAACATCCGCCAACAGGTCGCTCCGAGATGGGCCGTATTGGTTTCCGAGGCGCGAGCACATCCGGACAACCAGTTGGCTTCCTATCTCAGCGCTTACGGGCGTGGCCTGGAAGACGTTCTAAAAAGCAATCGTTCGTGGACGTCGTTGTGTCGCGATGCCGGCAAACTCGACTCCAACGTCGGACCCCGCGAGACCGACCTAATCAAGCGCGTTCGTGCGGTCGCCCACGTCGACGATCGGCGTCGTTGGCAGGCATACCGCGCCATTCTGGATGGGACTCGCGAGCCGGACAGCCTCATAGGGAGGCGATTGGCGGGGATGTTGTTCTACTCGTTGAACCCGAATGGTGGCGGATTCGACTCCGCTGCAGTGGGACTCGATGCGCTCCAAGGTGAAGCTGTGGCTGACGAGCTGCGCCAGGTGATCGACATTGCTTTTGACAGCGCCCGGCGGACCACCTACGAGCTGGGAAGCCTCGTGCCTGAGCTTTCCCTGGTGCCCCTCGAAGTGCATGCGAGCTATTCGCGCGAAGAAATTCTTGCTGCGCTGGGGTTTGCGTCCCAACGCCGCACGCCCAGCACGATGCGCGAAGGAGTGGCCTGGTGTGAGGAGGTCAACGCCGATGCGTTCTTGATCACTTTGAACAAATCAGACCGTGATTATTCGCCGACGACGATGTACCGCGACTTCGCCCTGAGTCCGAAGCTATTCCATTGGGAGTCTCAATCGACCACCTCTTCAATGTCGCCGACGGGGCAGCGGTACATCCATCATCGTGAGCGAGGTTCCCACATCCTGCTTTTCGTGCGCCGAAACAAGAGCAATGCTCTCGGCGCGTCGCCCTATGTGTTCTTGGGACCGGCTGAATACGTGTCGCACGAGGGGGACCGCCCAATGGCGATCACGTGGCAGCTCCGTCATCCGATGCCGACAGAGGTGTACCAGGCATCGACAGTAGCCGTGGCCTAGCAGACGCGCGCCGACGCTGATCGCGCGAACCGCACTTCTAGTCTCTGACCAAGGAGGAGACACATGGGGACAGACACACTGAAGAATTACGTGCTGGCGCTGGCCGACGCCGACGATTCACTCAGTGAAGCGGCGCAATACGCCGTACTGGCGGCACTCGAAGATCCCGACGTCTTGTCGGAGGCACTCGGGGGAGCCGACGCGTCGTCGCATATCGCGGAAAGCTTGACGGCAGCAGACGATTCACCAGAAGAACCGGTCGGCGCTTACCTAGCGTCGATCACGGTCTCCGGATTCCGCGGCGTAGGTCAGGAGGTGAGCGTCGCCCTCCAACCGGGTCCCGGCCTCACGGTGATCGCCGGACGCAACGGCTCAGGGAAGTCGACGCTTGCCGAAGCGTTGGAACTGGCGCTCACCGGTGTCAACTCGCGGTGGAAAGACAAGCCGGTGGTGTGGTCGCAGAACTGGCGCAACCTTCATGCCGGCGATCCTGCCCGGATCCGAATCGGCATCGCCGAGGAAGGTTCGGGTGCAACGACCATCGGCGTCGACTGGGCCGCCGGTGACGTCCCGGTCGAGCAGATGAAGCGATGGGTTCAGCGCAAAGGCCAGAAACAGGAACCCGTCAGTGCGTTGGGCTGGGAAACCGCCCTGACCATGTATCGACCGCTGCTGAGCTACGACGAACTCAGCAGCATCCTGGAGGGCAAGCCCAGCGAGTTCTATGACCAGCTCTACCGTCTTCTTGGTCTTGAGCAATTGACCACTGCCATCGGCCTTTTGGATGCGGAGGTCAAAAAGCTCAAGGAACCTTCGATTGAATTGAAGAGGATCAGCGACGTACTCAAGCCCATCCTGAGCGCGCACGAGGATTCTCGAGCCGCCACCGCGCTCACGCAAATCAAGAAGAGCAAACCGAACCTGGATGCCTTGCGGCCGCTGATCGTGGGTGCGGCGCCTGACGTTCCGGCGCCGTGGTTACAGGCGCGGCAGTTGGTCGTGCCCAGTGCTGACGAAGTTGAACCAAAGCTCGCCGTCCTACGGTCCGCGGCGCAGGCGGAGCTGCAGGAGGCCAGCCGTGCGGACTCGGTGGCCGCTGATCGCGCACAGCTTTTGGAGTCGGGTCTGGAGTTTCATGAACAGCACGGCGACCAGTCTTGCCCGGTTTGCGGACAAGGCGTTCTCGACGGGAATTGGGCCGTCGCCGCCCGAGCCGCGTTGGAGCGTGCCGAGAGCGCCGCTCGAGACCTGACCGCAGCCCGGGCCGAGAGCCGGCAAGCCCGGTCGGCGGTAGTTGCGATGGTGCGCTCAGTGACACGGCCACCGCTTTCTGCGGCGGACTTGAGCACGCTGGTGGCGGCGCGGTCGGCCTATGACGACTTCGCCGAATTCCCCGTCGACGATGATCAAGCGCTCGTCGACCATGTGAAGACGACGCTGCCGCCGCTGCGGGCCGCGTACAGAGAACTTGCCCAAGAGGCGGCGCAACTCATTCAGGCTCGCGAGGACGCTTGGAGTCCGGCAGCGGTCAAACTTGCAGAGTGGCTCAGCAAGGCTGAGGCAGTCGACGCGGTGGCTACCCAGCGTGCAGTCGCTGCGGAAGCACTGAAATGGTTGCAGGACAACGCCGGTCAACTACGCAACGAGCGATTGTCCCCGCTGACCGAGAAATCGAAGCAGATCTGGGACGCGCTACGCCAGGAAAGCAATGTCGCCCTCGGCGCGATCCGCCTCGAAGGACAGAAGACGACTCGGCGAGTTGTGCTACACGCTGAGGTCGACGGATCCGAGACCGAAGCTTTCGGAGTGATGAGCCAAGGTGAACTCCAGGCCCTGGCGCTGGCCATTTTCATTCCGCGCGCAACGTCGCCCGAAAGCCCTTTCCGGTTCCTGGTATTCGACGATCCGATCCAAGCCATGGACCCGTCCAAGATCGACGGGTTTCTCGATGTGCTCACAGAACTAGCCGAAACCCGCCAGGTAATCGTCATGACCCACGACAACCGACTACCGGCCGCTATCCGCAGTTCTCGAGCTCCGGCGCGCATCGTCGAAGTGACGCGAGCGACGAATTCGGCGATAAGCGTGGTGGATTCGACGCGGCCGGCAACCCGCCTGTTGGAGGATGCCTACGCTATCGCGGCCGATGAAGCGGTACCCGAAGACATCAAGCGGTCCGCAATACCAGCGTTGTGCCGCGAAGCGTTGGAGTCCACTGCATGGGATACCTACTCGGCAAAAGCCTTCGCGAACGGGCGATCTCGCGAAGACGTCGAACTGACTTGGGAGAGCGCCACCAAGACCACGCGTCGCTTGGCGCTGGCTTTAGTTGGTAATGCCGATGATCAACTGGCCGTTGACAAGTGGAAGGCCGGCGGGCAGGCCCGGCGAGACACGTTGACGGTAGTCACCAAGGGTGCCCATCAAGGGGTATCGGACTATAAGTCAGCGGTGAACGATGCGCGACTCGCTGTCGGTGACCTCGCAAAGGGCACGGCGTGATCGCCCGAACCAAACTGATCGAATATGCCGAGCAGATTCTGGGCGGCCAGATCGCGCTCGGGCCACGTGCCGCGCGCACTGCGGCGCTGCTGACCCGGATGGCGCTCGAGGATTGGCTCGATGAGGAAAGCGCAGCCTGGTGCGCGTCGGGGCAGAAGCCACCTACGACCACGTCGAAACTTGTTGTGCTGGGGCACAAAAAGGGATACGAGGTCGGGGAACGGGCCAGGAGAATTTGGCACGCGCTGAGTCGGGCGGTGCATCACCACGCGTATGAGCTGCAGCCGTCGCAGGCGGAGGTTCGCCACTTGGTTGGCCAGGCGCGATCGCTATTAGACGGCGTCGACGTCACGGTTTAGCAACGCTACCGACGCCACCCCTGACGCCGTCCGCCCCGTCGTCCGGTCCGCGAAGGCTCCACACCGATGTCGTCTTTGAACCACTTCTCGTGCACGGGCGGCAACTCGTCGACTCCGACGAGGATCCCTTCGCTGACCGCACGGAGCAGTTGACGCTTCAAACGCTGATCCGACCGGCTCCGCGTGATGGCGACGCTCTCCTTCGCGACCTCTTGGCGAAACCGATCGACTACCGCGCTGAGCCTGTCCTCGAGCCGGTCGTCGCCGAGACAGTCCGGATTTCGTCGGACGAAATCGATGACGGGGTCGACCGAACGGATCATCTGCACCAGTGCCGCGCGGCCTTCCTTCATCAACCTTGCGACATCGTCTAGGTAGAACTGCAGATTTGCGCGTGGCGCGAGGTTGTCCAGCCCGAATCCGAGAATCCGCGAGATGGCGAGTGCCTCGCTGAGCCGCGGCTCTCGCTGACCGGCCTCGATGCGGGTTATCGCCGACGTGTCGAGCTCGACCGGTGTCTCGCGGCCCAACCTGTCGGACAGTTGTTGTTGAGTCAGGCCAGCCCGTAGGCGCGCAGCCTTCGCGCGTTCCGCGAAAGTGCCTCCGAAGTCGTCATCCGCGGTCTGCATCGCTGCAGTCTAGCCTGCTCAATCGCAGAATGTCGGCAGCGCTATGCTACTGTAATAGTGCAGTAGAAAATGCAGCAGAGCAGCAACAGTTTCAGTAGTCGCTCTACAGAACGTGATTCGGATCAGCGCCGACTTGTCGGTGCCCCGCTCTACACTGACGCTGCTACCAATCGCCAAGCACTAGCACGGCGGTGCTCACTAGCTGCCGACATCAACCGGTGCCGGCACCAGCAACTCGCCTAGCGAGGAGAACCCGAAGGAGGTGCGCATGACGTCGTACAACGAGATCATCCAGGGGGCCAGCCCGTGGCAAGGCGTGCTGGACACCTCCGTCATGGCCGACGACCTGGTCAGTGCCGGACACCGCTTGGCCGATGCTGCGAAAGTCGGCAACTGGCCCGAGGTGATCAAGGTGCTCGACCTCGAGTGGAGCTGGCTGGTGATCAACCAGTGGCGACCGGGCGGTACCGCGTGGTTCACCGTCCTGCACCAAGCGGCCTGGCACGGCGCGCCCACCGCGGTGGTCCAGGAGCTGCTCGACCGGGGCGCGGCCCGCTCGCTGCGGGACGCCAAAGGGCGCACCGCGTTCGACGTTGCGGTCGCGCGCAACCGGGCACAGACCTTGAGGCGGATGTTGCAGCCGCCGCGGTCACCGCTTTCGGATCAGCAGATCCGAGCGCTCGACGCGCGACTCGCCGAGCTCATCGACGGCCGCATCCAGGGACGCATCTACGACGGCGACTTGAGCAAAGTTCTGCGCTATCCGCCGGTCGAAATCCTGCACGAGCTGCCCGGTCAACGACTGTGGTTCCCGCTGCCCGCCAAATACGGCTTCCACATCGAGTTGCAACGCGGAGCACTCGAAGTGAAGAGCTGGTGCGGCTTGGTCGAAGGGTCGGGACAAACCCACCTGGTCACACCGGAAGGAACGGTCCTGGTCGATCAGGGATTCGTCTAATGACCCGCGCAGTGACTCGCCATACATCCGAACTAGAGGAGGAAACTATGAATTTGACTACTGCACAACGTGATCGCGCCTGCGGCGCACTGCTCGGCATGGCAGCCGGCGACGCCCTGGGCGCCGGCTACGAATTCCAGCCCACGCTGGCTCCCGACGCCCCGGTAGACATGATCGGCGGTGGCCTGGGATCTTTCAAACGCGGCGAGTGGACCGACGACACGTCGATGGCCATCGCGATCGCCGAGATCGCCGCCACCGGTACGGATCTGCGTGACCAGGATGCACAAGACCAAATCGTGCGGCGCTGGTGCGAATGGGCCAAGACTGCGCCAGACGTGGGCATGCAGACACGTTCAGTGTTGACGGCCGCAGCGGGCCGCGGAATCTCTGCAGATACCGCACGGGAAGAGTCCGCTGCTCTACACCAACGCACCAAGAAGACGGCCGGCAATGGATCGCTGATGCGGACCGCACCGGTCGCCCTGGCCTATCTCGACGATGAGCAAGCACTGGTCGAGGCTGCGCGGGCGGTGAGCGAGCTGACGCACTATGACCCAGACGCCGGCGACGCCTGCGTGCTGTGGTGCCTGGCCATCCGGCGCGCCGTCCTCACCGGAAAACTCGACGTGCGAGAAGGTCTGGGCCGCATCGACGCCGAGCGACGTGACCTGTGGTCGTCGCGGCTCGACGACGCCGAGGCAGCGTCGCCGTCACATTTCGCCGCGAAGAACGGCTGGGTGGTCGCGGCGCTGCAAGGCGCCTGGTCGGCGATCGTGAATACCCAAGTGCCGGTAGAGAATCCCGCCGCGGAGACATTCCGAGTGGATCACCTGCGCCTGGCGTTGGAGGCTGCGGTGCGCGGCGGTCACGACACCGACACCGTCGCGGCTATCGCAGGCAGCTTGCTAGGAGCGGCGTACGGGGCATCGGCGGTTCCGTCCCGGTGGCGGTTGCTGTTGCAGGGTTGGCCCGGGTTGAGAACGCGAGGTCTGGTCCAGTTGGCGACGAACATCGTCGACAAAGGCCGGCCCGACACGTTCGACTACACCTACAAGGGGTTCCCCGAGGTCCGGGGGCCCGTCCAGCATCCCTACGACGACAAGGTCTGGATCGGCGGGATCGCCGGCTTGCGGGATTTGCCGACGGGAGTCGACGCCGTCGTGTCGTTGTGCCGAGTCGCCGATGCGCAGCTACCGGCCGGTGCGCAACACCTCGACGTCCGGCTCATCGACCGCGACGCCGAGAACGACCACCTCGACTTCGTCCTGCTGGACACGGTGCGCGCGATAGAGCAGCTGCGCGCCGAGGGGCGGACGGTGTTTGTCCACTGCGTCCAGGCGCAGAGCCGCACGCCCACCATCGGGGCGCTGTACGGGGCTCGGCGCAGGGGAGTCGACGTCGACGAGGCGTTGAGTGATGTGGTCGCGGTGTTGCCGGGAGCGTCGCCGAACCGGGATTTCCGCGCTGCATTGCGGCGATTGCACCCCGGAGTAGCTGAGGTGCGGTGACGGTGGTGCCGGGCGCAAGGCGGTAACCGACTCGCGGCACGCAGCGCGCCTCCACCAAAAGTCTCAACTACAGCTTTACCCTTCCAACGTGACAGTCGGGGAGTGCTTACTGCTGCCGGAGTTCCAGGTCCTGTCGGAGCTGGATTTCCAGACCGAGATCCCGTGCATCTGCCGGAAGTTCTGCGACGAGGCAGACCATTCGGCGGACTGGTGGGTCACGCTGTCCTGCGGGTGCTCGTATCCGTTCTGCAACAAGGCATTACGGATGTCGAAGATGCGGCTCAGAATCCGCGCGTTGACGTGTCGGCTGTGCTCGACTCCCGACATCACGATCAGCCGCGTCAAACGGACGTAGCCGACGCGGTTCAGCACACCTTGGAGATCTGTCACCCCCGCGGTGTTCAATCGTGCGATGGCGGATAACCCAACGCAGTCGGTGACGACGATGTCCAGCGCCGCGCCCCGCCTGGCCAACCCCGCCGAGCGCAAGGTCTACCAAGCCCTCCTCGACCAGCTCGACCCGAGCAGCCAGGTGATCCCGAACCAACGCGTGACCGACCACCTCAAGGACCACGAGGTCGACTTCGTCGTCGCGATCGAGGGCGCCGGCATCATCTGCCTCGAGGTCAAGGGCGGCGAGGTCTGGCACGACGGCAGGTCCTGGCGTCAGCGACGCAACAACGACCATCACGAGATCAACCCGGTACGCCAAGCCCGCGAAGCCTGCTACGCGCTGAGAGCCTTCGTGGAAGGCGACGACCGCTGGTCCCAAGGACGACTCCGCTGGGACCACGTCGTCGTCCTGCCGAATACCGAAATCCCCGACGATTTCGCGCTGCCCGACTGCCCGCGCTGGAAAGTGGTCGACCGCAACGACCTTCCGACGCTCGTGGACAAACTCACCTACATCCTCACCAGCCAACAGCTCGACCGTCCCCTGCTCACGGCCAGGGGAATCGAGCAGCTCTCGACGGCGTTGAGCGGCAGGGGATTACCGCAACGCAACGTGGTCGCCCGGGCACTGGCGAACGAGGACGCCGCCGACACGCTCACCGAGCACCAGTCGGTGATCCTGAATGCGATCCAGCTGCTGAACCGAGTCGAGATTCGCGGGGGCGCGGGCAGCGGCAAGACGTTCCTCGCGGTGGAGCAGGCGAGAAGACTGTCAGCGAAGGGGCAGCGGGTCGCCCTGGTCTGCTACTCCCACGGTCTGGCCTCGTATCTGGAGCGGATCACCGCGCATTGGCGTCGTCGTCACCAACTGGCGTATGTCGGTGAGTTCCACGATCTCGGGGTGCGGTGGGGTGCGCCGAAGGGCCCGGACGAGTCGCTGCGGACCGAGGAGACGGTGCAGTTCTGGGAGCACGACCTCCCTGCCCAAATGACCGATCTGGCAGCGCAACTCGCGCCCAATCAACGCTTCGACTCGATCGTGGTCGACGAGGCGCAAGACTTCGCCGACGCGTGGTGGGACCCACTGCTCGCGGCGTTGAAGGACGACGAGACCGGCGGACTCTACGTCTTTTCCGACGAAGGCCAGCGGGTCTTCAGCCGGCACGGCTCGCCGCCGGTACCGCTTGTCCCGTTGGTCCTCGACCACAACCTGCGCAACACCCGCCAGATCGCCAATGCTTTCCAGCCGCTCGTCGATCACCCGATGCGGTTTCTCGGCGGCGACGGCCCCGCCGTCAAGTTCGTCGCCTGTCAGAACGACGACGCGATGGACGTCGGCGACGACGAAGTCGAACTGCTACTCGACCAGGGCTGGCGTCCGGAGGACGTCGCCCTGCTGACCACCGGTTCCCGGCATCCCGAGCAGCGGGAACGCCAACAGGCCGGCAATGCCGCCTACTGGGACAGCTTCTGGGATGTCGACCAGGTCTTCTATGGGCACGTCCTGGGTTTCAAGGGGCTGGAGCGTCGTGCCGTTGTGCTCGTCGTCAACGAGAAGTCGGTCTTCGAGCGGTCTCGCGAACGCCTGTATGTCGGACTCTCCCGGGCGCGCGACCAACTTGTGGTCTGCGGTGACCCCGGCTTCATTCGCGACGTGGGTGGCTCGGATCTGGCTCGACGGTTGGGCATTCCGTCGAGCTAGAAGTTCGATGCGTGTCGTGCCAGGCGGCCCAGATCTCGGGGCGAAGGCGGCCACGATCGGGTACCGCCAAGCCGGTGCTACGGGCCCAGGCACGGACTTCGGAGGTGGATGGTGTTGGCGCTGCCGGCGCCTGGTCAAGGTGGGCGATATCAATCCTGACCGGTGAGATACGTTGCGCGACAGCATGTTCAGTTTTGGCCCACTCGCTGGCTGCGGCGAGGAACCGGTAGGTCCATTCCTCGGCGAGCTGCCGCGTCTCGCAGAACACGATGGGTACGTTCGGCCAGCGAATCTGGAGTTCGGCGAGCCCGTCGGCGACCAGTGCGGGTCGGACATGCTCCAGCTTGAACAACTGCGAGTAGCGATCCTCGACGACAACCGATGCGCGTGGGAGCGCGGCCAGGTCGCCGACCTGATAGCGCAGTTTGCCTCCGGTGAGGCTGCCGACCAGGTCGGCCAAGGACTTGCGTTCCACGCTGGCGACCAGCTGGTCGTCGACGACGATCCCGTAGTCCCCGCACGGCAGCGCGCGCTTGACAGTGTTGACCTGCTGGGTCGCGAACCGATAGGCGTACTGCTCGTGGCTGTCGACCACGATTTGCAGCTCCTCGATGCCGTGGGCGCGGGCGGTCGGGGTGCGGACGTTCGGGCGCGCCTGCTTGCGGGTGCGCGGCGACTGCCAGAACACCACGTCGCGCCCGCGAGCCTGGGTGAACACGAGCTGGGAGCGGTTGTGCCGGGACCGGTCGGCGATCACGTCGATCGCCGCGCCGCGCCGACTGCACGACCGCAGCGGCACCCGTTCGACGATCACCGGATTATCGGGCCAGTCATCCAGCGGTACCGGGTAGGCGAACAAGGCCTTCTCCCGCGGCCACGTCCCCGAGGTGCGGAACAACAGATCGCCGCCAGGAAGCGGGACTCTGAGCAGAAACCTCAGCCGCGAATCCTCGACGGGGTTGACCGCGATCAACAGCTCCACCACAGGCTCACAGTCTGCCACTGCGGTGAATGCGCGGCCTTTGTGCTATAGCAAATCTGTGAGGTAACGCCACAGGGAGGACGCCGCATCATGACCGTTTCACGACGCATCGCCACAATCGTCATGCTCGCCGGGTTAACTGTTGGGTCCGTTGGTACCGCATCGGCGGCGCCGACCATGGACGGCCATTACCTCGCGACGGTGACCTCGGCCTCGGGCGAAATCACTACGAGCGACTGGTACTTCACTCCGTGCGGTGAGGGATGCGCTGCGGTCGCCAGCTCACCCGGTGGCCCAGCCTTCGGTACCGCCCGGATGGCCGACGGACAATGGTCACTGGTCTGGCATTCTGATGCGTTCTGTCCGGGCGGTTCGCGGGTGCCGGGCGTGTATGTCAGTTATGCCACCTGGGATTCGGAAACCCTTGCGGGCAAGGATGATTCGGGTATAGATACGCCGATATGCGGGTCGGGAGGTCGGCCGCCGCGGGTGACTCAGCAGCTGCAGCTCACGCCGGTCCCGTAGGGGCACTCGGCGGAACCGGGCTCACTCGAAGTCGCCTCGCCTGCAACGTCATACCGTGGCCACAGTCAATCCCAGGTCGACCGCCCGAGCCGCGAGCCTGTCGTCGAACGTGGCTATGGTGGCGTTGCACTGCGACGCGGTGTACAGCACACAGCAGTCGGGCATCCTCAGCTTGGTGGTGGCACGTAGCTCGCCCAGGCGGCGGGCGGCGCCGGCCGGAAGGTCCAGGCTCTGGATCTGCAACTGAGCCAGCAGTCGGTCGAGCTGTTCGGTGCTGCCGGTTCGGGCGGGACCGACGTAAACCTCGGCGAGGGTGACGACGCTAGCAGCGAAACTGTCCAAGGCGTGCGCCCTGAGCAGAGCAGTCGCCTCGACATGGTGCGCATCGGCCAACTCGAAATGGCCGATCAGGACGCTGGCGTCGAGGATGATCACTCCGGCCAGTCCTCGCGAAGCTCCCTGAGATAGTCACTTCCGTAGACCCCGGCCAGTGCGCCACTCGTTTCTTCTATTGCTCGCTCGCGTTGGCTGACGGCAGCAGAGTCGTTGTGCGCGATCGTATTTCGTCCTACGAGGATCAACCGGCGCAACAGCGCACCCGGCTTATGGGCAAGATCGGGCCACTCGCGGCGCGCGACTTCCAGTGCGTCGCTGATGTCGTTGGTTTCTGTGATGGCATGGCGACGGTGAGCGGTCGGCATCGCCGAAGTGTAACACTACCTAGGTAGGTGTGACACCGCTGGTGCTGGCATCGGCGCAGCTCGTCGATAGATACAACGGCGCGGAGTCATCCGAAAGGGTGCGCCGCTACGGCTACTCGACGTTGACGCCGTAGTCCAACGCAATGCCGCGAAGACCGGAGGCATAGCCTTGGCCGATCGCCCGGAATTTCCATTCTCCGGAATGCCGGTAGAGCTCACCGAAAATCATCGCGGTTTCCGTCGAGGCATCTTCGGTGAGATCAAAGCGTGCGAGTTCAATGCTGGTCGCCTGATCGACGACTCGGATGTAGGCGTTCGTGACCTGACCGAAGTTCTGGCGTCTGTTGTCGGCCTCGTGGATGGACACGGAGAAGAAAATGTTGGTGATTGTCGGCGGCGTATTAGCGAGGTCTACGTTGATGATCTCGTCGTCGCCGCCGCTACCGCCGACCAGATCGTCACCCGTGTGCTCAATCGTGCCTTCAGGGGTCCGGGGATTGTTGTAGAAGACGAAATGGCTGTCGGAAAGCACCTTTTTGCCGGAGCCGGTCGCGAACGCGCTGGCATCGAGGTCGAAGTCGGCACCGGCGGTCGCGCGAGCGTGCCATCCCAAGCCGACCGCTACTGCGGTCAGATTAGGTGCCTGCTTGGCAAGCGAGACGTTGCCCCCTTTGGCCAGCTTGACCGACATCGATACCTCCGTGAACACACATCGTCGTTGGCGAGTCCTCGCGCTCGATACTAGTAACCGGCAGTCAAACCCCGAAATGGCGGGCTTTGAACAGGGTGCGACGTTGGGACTTCTGTCCTGGCAGGTGCAGCGGTGGCCGTGAGTAATTGATTGAGCAATTGGACGTGCCGGGAATTCCTATGACCGCTGTCGACCTAGGCCAGGTGCACCGTCAGGAACTGAGACGCTAACGGTGACAAGGTAATTAGCGTGCGGCCGATTCGGCCAATACCTGCACGGTCGGAGCCTTCATCAGTAATGTCCGGTCGAGCGCAAGCAGATTCTGTCCAGCAAGGACACCGATCCCGTTAAACGCTTCGTCGACAAGCCGGAGTGAGCATTCAACGAAACATCTTGCAGGCGTTGCCAAATTCAATCTGTCTGACTGACCACTGGCAGCCGCGATGTGTCATCGCGAACTGGTGGCCGATGTCAATGACCGCGCTTCGGCGGATACTGACAGGATGCCGGTTATTACTGCAATTCAGGGAAACATCACCGAGCAGCACGTTGACGCGATAGTCAACGCCGCGAACAACACAATGCGCGGTGGCGGTGGTGTCGACGGCGCGATTCACCGTGTCGGTGGCCCCGCAATCTTGCGCGAGTGCATTGAGCGATTCCCGGACGGGCTCGCGACCGGCGACGCCGGATGGACGACGGCGGGGGAGCTACCCGCCCGATGGGTGATTCACACGGTCGGTCCCAACTACAGAGCCGGGCAGCGGAACCGCTCACTTTTGGAGTCTTGCTACCGCCGTTCGTTAGAGGTCGCCGACGAGCTCGGCGCTCGAAGCGTCGCTTTTCCACTCATCAGCACGGGTAGTTACGGCTGGCCGGGACGCGATGCCATCGCGGCGGCAATCGCGACCATCGCCGCCTCTGAAGCGCGTGTCGAAGAAGTGAGGCTGGTGGCGTTCGGACGGGGTGAGCACGACCTGGTGCTTGAGCAACTGGCGTCACAAACGTCTGATCCACTCTAAAAGCAGTGTGCGCCAACCGGTTTACCGCCAATATCGGCGCACCCCGTCGATGACGACAACCAGCACGCGGCGACGGCAGCCTAACCGGGATTTATCCCCACGTCGCAGTTGATGACCCGAGCCCCCCGATCAGCTAAGGTTCTCGCTGGCAACTCAACCGGCTGGGGAGCGTATATGGCGCAGTTGTATCAGCAGCACAAAAAGGTGATCGAAGCCCATCTGAACAACACCAGCATCCGGGCGCTGACCGGCTCGATGGTCGCCTACGAAGGCAACATCACTTTCAAGAACGCCGGCTTCGGCGGCGGCTCGGGCGTGCTGGCCGGCCTCAAACAGCGCGTCACCGGCGAGGCGCTGAGCCTGATGGAGTGCACCGGCCAGGGTCGGGTCTTCTTGGCGGTCAACGCCCAGAACGTCACGATCATCGACCTGAACAACGAGCAGCTGCAGGTCGAGTCACGCCAACTGCTCGCCATGGCCGGCAACCTGCAGAACAACGTGACTTTCACCGGCCTCAGAGGCGCATCCTCCGGCCAAGGCCTGTTCACCACGGTGGTCACCGGCCAGGGCCAGGTCGCGATTCTTTCCGCCGGCGGTCCCTTGATCCACCTGGAAGTGAGCCCGCAGTACCCGCTCGTCGTCGACCCCGACGCGTTCGTGTGCGCCAAAGGCCAGATGCAGCAGTCGTTCATCACCGACGTGTCGTGGCGGACGGCGATGGGCCAGGGCAGTGGTGAGAATTTCTCACTGCGCTGGGATGGCCAGGGCGTCGTGTCAATCCAGCCGGCCGAGCGGTAGGGGACCACAGTGGTATTCGCCAAGGTCAACTCGAAAGTCGTCAAGGTCAACGTCGCCCAGGCCGGCGGCGTCGTGGCCCGCACCGGCGCGATGCTGTTCTACACCGGCGACGTCGCGTTCGCGCCGCACCAAGTCCCGGGTGCCGGCCAGATGGGCGGCATGGGCGGCATCGCCCGCCTCGCCGGCCGAATGATGCAGGGTGAACACGAACGCACCATGATGGCCCAGGGCAACGGCGAAGTGCACTACGGCTACGCCGGACTGGAAGTGCACGTCGTGGAGATCCAGCCGGGGCAGGTCCTGCGAGTCGAAGCATCGAGGCTGCTCGCCAACACCGCGGGGTTGCAGTCGAGCGTGGTCTCGGTGGCCAGCACCGGCGGCGGGGGCGGCGGCGGCATGATGGGCATGCTGCGCGGCGCGGCCAGCGGCGCCCTGACCGGCCAAGGCCTGTGGACGACGCAACTGTCCGGGCACGGCGCCGCGGTCCTGCTCGCCCACGGCGGAGTGCTGGAACTTCAAGTGGGAGGCCCCAATCCGGTGGTGGTCGACCCCCAGGCCTTCGTCGGCGTCTACGGCAATGTGCAGACCGAACTGAAGAGCGCGATGAGTTGGCGCGACGCCGTCGGACGAGGATCGGGCGAAGCGATGCAACTGAAATGCCATGGGCAGGGAACCGTTTACGTGCAGGCATCGGAGGAAAAGCTGTGAGCCCCTCGTTTGGTCAGATACTCAACCCGAACACGTTGCCCGGCGACGACAACATCCCCGACAACCCGTACGCGTTCAACATCGACCTGCTCAACCCGTGGTTCATCCGCAAGGGCGCCATGATCGCCTACTACGGACAGATGCAGTTCCGCGCCCTGACCCACGGGCTGCAGGGCGGACTGATGCACATGGTCTCCCAACAGTTCTCGGCGCCACTGTATTTCGGCGACTACACGGTCGCGGAGGGCCAGGGCAAGCTGATCATCGGCGACCGCGGCTACGACATCAACTCCTACGACCTCGACGACGGCAACCTGACCATCCGTGCGGCGAATCTCCTTGCGTTCCAACCAGGTTTGTCCCTCAACCAGTCGATCGTGCCCGGATTCGTCACGCTGATCGGCACCGGCAAGTTCCTGGCGTCCTCCAACGGCGCGGTCATGTTCGTCGAACCGCCGGCGCGCGTCGATCCCGAAGCGCTGGTCGGCTGGGCAGACTGCCCGTCACCGAGCCACCACTACGACCAGCGCTGGATCGGCAGCTTCATCGCGGCCGGCGCGGCGCGGTTCGGCATCAACACGGGTGAGGAACGTCAGTTCGACTTCACCGGCGCCGGCACCATCCTGATCCAGTCCAGCGAGAAGGTGCTCAGCGACTCAGCGGTGGTGCGCACCATCGAATCTCAGCTGTACGGGCTGTCCAGCGGCGGCCTGCAACGCCTGAATCAGGTGATCACCGCGCAGATGGCCCAGCAGCACCGCGTCTGAAATTAATCCTTACGACCCGACTGCCACTGCAGGCCCCAGCCGTACGCCTGATCCAGCAGCCGCTGACCGCCGTTGATGTACTGCACTTCCCGGTTGACGTGCAGCGCGCCCTGGGCATAGTAGACCTGGGCGATCGCGCAGATGCGCGCCTGGTTGTTCGGTGAGTCCATCCGCACCTCGATCTGGGGACCCGAGGTCGGGAACATGGTCACCACACCGTCGACCGCCGCCCAGTTCGGTGCGCCCTCGTAGATCATCGCGAAGATCAGGATCCGCCGAAACCGTTCGGGCTGTTCGAGATTGATGCGCATGTTCTCACCGCCGGCTGCCGATCCGGTGCGGTCGTCGGCGTCCAGCGCGATGAACGGCTCGGAGAACTCCGACCCGTAGGAGTTGCCCAGCGCCTGCACGACACCCTTGCGTCCCGTCGACAACTCGTACAGACAGCCCAGATCGAGGTCGACGGCACCGCCGTAGCCGCCGGTGTTCCAGTTCAGGTTGACCCGCATAACCCCTTGCCGCTCACCGGCTTTGGTCAAGCTGATCCGCGGGGCGTCCTTGGTCAGCTTGATCTTGGACAGGCTCACTCCGCCGGCCGACGGCGCAACTGAGGACGGACGCGCGGGGGCGGGGTAGGTCAGTGGCGGCGGAGACGCCGAAGGGCCGGGCTGGGACTGCGGGCGCTTGTTGTAGTCGATACCCATGAGGACCCTTTCGTAGCGGAATCGGCGCGCTAATCGACCTCGGCGGCCTGACGCTCCGGCACCTCTTCGGCACGTTCCCTACGGTTGCGCACCACACTGGTGAGGAAGGCCGCACCGATGAGCACCACGCCGATCATGCCGGTGACGATCTCGGGGATCTCGATCGTCCCGGTGGTTATCAGCAGGATCGTCGCCAAAGCGCCGATCGCCCAGTGCGCTCCGTGTTCGAGGTAGACGTACTCGGAGAGCGTTCCCTTGCGCACCAGGAAAATCGTGATCGACCGAACGAACATCGCACCGATGAAGCCAAGACCCAGCGCGATGAGGATGGGGTCCGCGGTGATCGCGAACGCACCGATCACGCCGTCGAACGAGAACGACGCGTCCAGGACTTCCAGATACAAGAACAGGAAGAAGCCAGCCTTGCCCGCCGCCTTGGCGGTTTCGGAAGGTCCACCGGCCACCGGCGTTTCGGGATCGGTGATCTCGTCGTCCACCTCGAACATCGACCCGAGTCCGTCCACGACGATGTAGACGATCAAGCCGAGCAATCCGGACAACAGCACCGTGGATTGATTTTCTGGCTTCGCGATGAGTTGGGAGGACAAGATGATCGCCACCGCCGCGACCGCCACCGAGAGCTGGTCGAGCTTGCCGGCTTTACCCAGCGGCCGCTCCAGCCAGGACAGCCAGGTGATCTCGCGTTCGCTGAAGATGAAGTTCAGGAACAACAACAGCAGGAACGCCCCGCCGAAGGCGGCGATCTGCGGGTGCGCCCCGGTGAGCGCGGTCTCATAGCTAGGACTGCCGTCGGGGAAATACGGGGCGTGGTTGGCCGGAGGATTGAGTGCCTTGTCGAAAGCCTGCTGCGGATTCAGACCCGCGGTAATCCAGACCACCGCGAGCGGAAAGACCAGCCGCATGCCGAACACCGCGACCAAGATCCCGATCGTCAGGAACATCCGCTGCCAGAACTCGTTCATGCGGCGCAGCACGGTGGCATTGATGACCGCATTGTCGAACGACAGCGACACCTCGAGGATGCCCAGAATCGCACACAGGATGAGTGCCTGGACGCTGCCGTACCAGAAGGCAACGCCTAGTGAAAGGACCGTGACGAGTAGTGACGGCCAAAAGATCCGTAGCGCGCCGACCTTGGGAGCCACGCTAGACGTTGACGCCATAGTCGCGGGCGATCCCCGCCAGCCCCGACGCGTAGCCCTGGCCGATGGCGCGGAACTTCCACTCGGCGCCATTGCGGTACAGCTCGCCGAAGACCATCGCGGTCTCGGTGGAGGCGTCCTCGGACAGGTCGTAGCGAGCGAGTTCGCTGCCGTTGGAGCGGTCGATGACCCGGATGTAGGCGTTCTGGACCTGCCCGAAGCTTTGGCTGCGCGAGTCGGCGTCATAGATCGACACCGGGAAGAAGATGTTGGTGATGTTGGGCGGGGTGTTGGCCAGGTCGACGTTGATCACCTCGTCGTCACCCTCGCCCTCACCGGTCAGGTTGTCTCCGGTGTGCTCGATCGAACCTTCGGGCGAGCGCAGGTTGTTGAAGAAGACGAAGTGCGAGTCGGACAGCACTTTCTTGTTCTCACCGCAGGCGATGGCGCTGGCATCGAGGTCGAAGTCGGTGCCTGTGGTGGTCCGGACGTCCCAACCCAAGCCGACGGCGACAGCCGTCAGATTCGGCGCCTGCTTGGTCAGCGAAACATTGCCGCCCTTACTCAGACTGACACCCATCGAGCACCCCTCCAGATGATGTGAGAAAACTTTGTCGGACTAGGTATCTGCAAACACAGGAACCGATGCCAACCGTAGTACACCGTCGACGGATAAAGCGACGACTATCAGGCGAGGACTTTGTGCCCGCTAAGATCGCGGTGTGCTTGGTCGGTGGTTCAGACGGTCTCGCGAGCCCCGCACAGACGCATCGTTCGACTCGGCGCAAACCGCCCTGACGGCGGCGTTTTTGGACATGGAAAACCGCCGGAACGTGGTCGAATCCCTCTTTCAGGCCGCGACGGCGGTCGAGCCGCAGCGGGCGCTCGAGCCTGCGTTCGACGCGGTCCGCACCGCCTGCGACGACGCCACGGCCGCCTATTTGTCCGCAACGGGATCCGGTAGTGACTTCCCCGGCGGCTACCGCAATTCGTACGATCGGACGGTAACCCTAGACCGAGCGCAGCAACTTCTCGATTCGGCGCGGCGAAGCCTGGACCAGTTCCACGAACGACATCGTGCGACCCTGGACGCGGCGGCGGCTCGCGGAGTTGCTGTGGGCGCCGACGCGGAGGCCGCGATCGCCGAAGCCGACGACGTGGCGCGCAGATTGTCGCAAACCCCGGACGCGTTTCGGGCCTACCCGTCGGTGCAGCGCGCCAACGATCAGTTGAGCGTGGCGTATCGCGACCTGGAGTCGGCGCGCCAGCAGCGTGACCTGGCGCCGGTCGCCGAGCGCAGTCGTCAGCTCCGGGCGGCCGTCCAGTCAGTCGTCGAAGCTCTCGACGCGGCGCCCCAGCGCGACGAGCGGGCGCGCCAGACGGTGGCCTCCCTGCGCACCCGGCTGGATGCGCTGCGCAACCGGGTGGACAGCGTCGATGTCAACAGGTCGGCACTGCTGCGGGAGTTCCATGCCGACAGCTCGAACGACCTGTTGAACAACGGCCCGGCCAGTCGCGGTCATCTGGACCGCGCCGACGGGCTGTTGACGCGCGCCGTGGCCGCCCAGCGTCAGCGCCAACCGGAGGAATCCTTGGAGCTGGGGGTGCAGGCACGCGCCGAGCTGACCGCGGCCGAGGAGCTCATCGACGCCGTGGGCGACCGGCTTGCCATGCTGCGTCAGCTGCGCAGCGACCCGGCCCGCAAGGAAAAAGAAGTGCGGTTTCGGCTGCGCGACGCTCAACGACTGGCGGTCGACCGGGGCGCGGTCCAGGAATGGGGTGCGGCGCTGGACGCCCAGTCCCCGCGCATCGACCTGCTGGTCGAGGGCCTGCAGCGCCCACACCCGGATTACTGGGGCTACCACCGCGGGCTGGAGGACGTATCCAACTTCATCGCGACGATCGTTGCTCGCATCAGGCAGCGGGCCGCGCAATGAGAGGCTCCCCATCGGCAACGGGGATCCGGCATTTCCATCATCTGTCGGATGCCGATCAGGAACGGCTCTTCTTCCTTGCACCCGAGGAGTTGCCCGCCGACGCCGATCGAGATCTGCTGGCGGTCGGTTTGGGTGCCACCCTCTACATCCCCGCTGACCGTCCCGATCTCGCCGCGACGGTGGCGCGGCGCGCCGACACCGGGGTGTGCTCGATGGTGCTCGATCTCGAGGATGCCGTCGACCACGGATCGGCGGAGTCGGCACTGAACGCCGTGGTCACCGTCCTCGACGAACTGGCCGAAACGCGCGAAGCCGTACCGGCCATGCTTTTCGTCCGGGTCCGTAGCGCCGAATGCATCGGCCGGATTGCGGGAGCGCTGCGCGGTGGCCGGGACGTGTTGAGTGGCTTCGTGATTCCTAAATTCGCTGCGGACACCGGAAAGCAGTTCCTGCACGAGACCGCCGAAGCCGGTCGCTGCCTGGGCAAACATCTCTACTCCATGCCGGTGCTGGAGTCCGCCGCGTTGGCGTACTGCGAGAGCCGGGACGCCGAACTGACGGCCATCGCCGATGTGCTTGCCGGCTACCGCGATTCGGTGTTGGCGCTGCGCATCGGGGCCACCGACATGTGCGGAGTGTTCGGGATCCGGCGGGACCGCGATCTGACGATCTACGACGTACGCGTCATCGCTGACGCGATCAGCGACATCGTCAACTATTTCGGCCGGGCCGACGGCACCGGGTACGTGATCACCGGACCGGTGTGGGAGTACTTCGCCGATCACGAGCGACTGTTTCGTCCCATGCTGCGGACCACGCCGTTCGCCGAGCACGACGCGGTGCGGTTTCGCGACCAGTTGGTGAGCCGCGACTTCGACGCCCTGCTGCGGGAGTTGAGTCTGGATCGTGCCAACGGCATGCACGGCAAGACGGTCATCCATCCCTCGCATGTGCCGGCCGTGCACGCGCTGGCGGTGGTGACCCACGAGGAATACCGTGACGCGCTCGACGTGACCGCCGCCGAGGAAAGCGGGGTGCGTCGCTCGGAGTATCGCAACAAGATGAACGAGCCACGGCCCCACAGGATTTGGGCAGAGCAGGTGCTACGGCGCGCGCGTGTCTTCGGTGTCGCGCGCCAGGGGGTGTCTTTCGTAGACCTGCTGACGGTGCTAGCCGGCCGATGACCTCGTCGTCGTGGGCGACACGAACATTCGGCTTCGCGATCTCCGACCGCGATGCGGCGGGCCCGGTTTCGGTGACCGACCTCGTGTTGCCCGGCCTGCGCCGCAATCCGCGCCGCGCGCACCTGTTGGTGTCGACGGTGCTGGGCAAACACATCGCTGCCGAGCCGGCCTCGGTGATTCACGCTGGGCACCAGCTGGGTGAGTGCATCAAGGCGGTGGCCGACGACGACGTCGATGTGCTCGGAATGGCCGAAACAGCAACGGGATTGGGGCATTGCGTCGCCGACCGACTCGATGCCGCCGTGTACCTGCACACGACGCGACGGCCCGCCGAACATGTTTATGCCGGCTTCCAGGAAGGTCATTCGCACGCCACCGATCACACGCTGCAACCCAGAGCCGGCCTATTCGCCGCGCAACGCCCATTGGTGATTGCCGACGACGAAATATCCACTGGAACAACGGCGCTAGCGGCTATCCGGGCGCTTCATCCGCTGATACCCCGGTCCCGCTATGTGGTCGCCTCGCTGGTGGATGTCCGCGAGCCACACCACGAGGAGGCGGTCACCCAGACTGCCGGGGAACTCGGCGTGCGAATAGACTATGTGAGCCTCGCGGTTGGTCGGGTTACGTTGCCGGAGAGCCTTCTTGGCGAGGTCAACGCGCTACCCGCGCCTGAGCTCAATATCCCGTTTCGGGCCCGGCGTGGCACCGTCCGGCGTGTCGAGGTGCCGCTGTCGATTCCAGAAGGCGGCCGGCACGGCTTCACCCGCGCGGACCGCTCAGCGCTGAACAGCGCGCTGGACCCGCTGCTGGGCCGGCTCGACGAGCATCTCGATCCGGGTCGGCCCGTACTGGTGGTCGGCCATGAGGAGTTCATGTATCTGCCGCTGCGGGTTGCCGACGGGCTCGCCGATGCCGGTCGTGCGGTGCGCTACCAGTCCAGCACCCGCTCGCCCGCCTACGTGCACGACGTACCCGACTATCCGTTGCGACGCGGCTACCGCTTCAGTGCCTGCGAGCCGGGCGACGAGGCGCCTCGTTTCTTGTACAACGGCTGGCCCGATGCCGAGCCGGTCCTGGTCTTGATGGTCGACGCCGGCGCGGACACGGTACGCCTCAACGAATCCGGCGGCATTGTCGACGTTTTGACCAAAGCCGGCTACGACGTGTTGGTCGCTGCCGTATACGGTGCCGGCGCGTGAAGCCGCTGCACGGGCCGGGGTTCGGTTCCTATGCGCCCGAGGAGGTCAGCTGGCTGCTCACCGACCTGTCCGCGATGGCCCTCGAGGCAGACACCGCCGAGCGCGAGCGGGCGATTCAAAGTGGCCGCGCACATTACGCCGAGTCCTTGCCAATCGAATACCAACCCGACCAGGACTACCAAGATTTGTTCAGCGATGTGCTGGCCGAAAGCTCCCGGCGGCTGGCCGTCGCTGTCGGGGTGGTCACCGAACTCGTGTCGGCCGAACGCGGCCGCGACGTCGTGCTGGTGTCGCTGGCCCGGGCCGGAACCCCCATCGGGATTCTGATGCGCCGCTGGATGCTGTGCCATCACGGCGACACGGTGCCGCACTACGCGATCTCGATCGTCCGTGATCGGGGTATCGACACCGTCGCACTGGATTACCTTGTCGACGAACACGATCCGAAGAAAGTGGTGTTCGTCGACGGCTGGACCGGCAAAGGGGCGATCACCCGCGAACTCAGCGCGGCGTTGAGCGAATATCGCCGGCAGACGGACGTCGCCTTCAACGAAGATCTCGCGGTGCTCGCCGACCCGGGACACTGCGTGCGCACGTATGGGACTAGGGATGATTTCCTGATCGCCTCGGCCTGCCTGAATTCCACTGTCTCCGGGCTGGTGTCCCGCACCGTCCTCAACCGCCGCCTGCTGGCACCGGGGCAATTCCACGGTGCCAAGTTCTACCGAGAACTCGCCGACGACGACCAATCCGCGACATTCCTCGACTCGGTGTCTGCCCACTTCGAAACCGTGGTCGACGACGTGCGGCGCGGTGTCGCAGACGTTCAGGCCGGCGACCGCGCGCCGACATGGTCGGGTTGGGCGACGGTCGAACGGATTCAGCACCAATACGGCATCACCACCGCCAATTTCGTCAAGCCTGGCATTGGCGAGACCACGCGCGTCCTGCTGCGGCGGGTGCCGTGGCGCATTCTGCTGCGTGACCTCGACGGGCCAGAGCACCGGCACATCAGGATGTTGGCGCAGGCGCGCAACGTGCCGATCGTGCACGATCCCGACTTGGCATTTTCCTGTGTCGGGTTGATCAAGGACGTCAGCACATGAGCGTCCTGATCGCCTGCGACCTGGACCGCACCCTGATCTATTCGGATCGCCACTTCGCTGGCGAGGACCGTGCCTGTGTGGAGATCTACAACGGGTCGCCGGTGTCGTTCATGACGCTGGAGGCGGTCGAGCGGCTGCGCGCACTGGCCGTTCGGGTCCCGTTCGTGCCGGCCACCACCCGCACCATCGCTCAATATCAACGAATAGAGCTGCCGGGCAGCCCATTTCGCTACGCGGTGACCAGCAACGGCGGCAACATCCTGGTCGACTCCGCCGCGGATGGAGCGTGGAGCGCAGCGATGGCCGCCCGGATCCGGGACGGCGGGCCGCCACTGGAAGAGGTCGTCGCCGCGCTGCGGACCCGGATCAGCGACGAGTGGGTGCACAACCTCCGCATCGCCGAAGACCTGTTCTGCTACCTGGTGGTCGACGAGGACAAGATGCCCGTCAGCTTCCTCGACGACTGGACCGGCTGGTGCGCGGGCCGCGGCTGGGTGGTTTCCCGGCAGGGCCGCAAGATCTATGCGGTCCCCGAGGCGCTGCGTAAGTCGCATGCGGTCGCCGAGGTGCGCCGACGTCTCGTCGAGGACGGTGCCTTGTCCGATGCGGCGCCGTTGCTGGCCGCCGGAGACGGGGCGTTGGATGCCGATTTACTTAGCTACGCTGACGAGTCCATCCGCCCGGCGCATGGCGAGCTGCACGCACTCGACTGGCGTTCGCCGCGCACGGTGGTGACTTCCTCGAGTGGGGCCCGCGCGGCCGAGGAGATGCTAGCTTGGCTGGCCGAACGCAGCAGCGCTCAGTTGTAGGCGGTGCTGCCGTCCACTCCATGCGTCGTGCTGATCAGCTTGGCGATGCAGTGGTCCCGATCGATCTTCTTGCTCCGGCACCAGGCCAATGCGCCCTGCGGGCTGGAGTAACTCACATCCGCGATCGTCACCCAGTAATTCGACTCCGAGAACGTCGACCATTGGCCCGACCACAGCAGCCGGGCGCCGCCGTACGCGCTGTCCAGCTGCCGGTATTCGTTGAGCGCCATCCCGAGATCCCAAGTGACTCCATTGTCGACCGTGCCGGGTCGTTTAGAACTCAGCTGAGGAACCCAACGATTCAGATGTTGGCTGTACACGAAAGGCCGGTCACGGTCCGCGAGCTGGATGAGTTGTTGTTCCGGCGAATAGACCGCGGAGGGTCTGCGGCTTGTCGTCTCCGGCATCCGTGTCGTCGTCGTTTGATAGCTCGGCTGCGTGACCGTCTGCGTCACCGTTGTGCCGTCAGGCTGCTGATAGGCCGGGTACCCGGAGGTGGGGTAAGCGACCGTCGGTGACGATCCGCCTGAGTCGGACTTGTTGTTGGACACGACACCGACCACCAAGGCGACGACCGCAACGACCAACGCGGCGGCGATCACCATGAGCGTGGGCAGCAGGTATCTGCTGTTGTTGTTCTCCGCACGCTCTGTCGGGGCGAACCCAACGTCGAATCTCGGGGCGGAACCGAAGTAAGCCTGTTGCGTGGGCTCTTCCGGCTGCGGCGGGATGAAACCCGTTCTCGCCGAACTCGATTCGCTCTTCGGTGCGTTGAACGCGCGCTTGGCGGCACGCGCCAACGCCCCCGCGCTGCCATACCGGTCGTCCGGCTCTTTGGCCATACCGCGGGCAATGACGTCGTCGAGCGCAGCCGGCACTCGGGGATTCACCACGCTGGGCCGGGGCGGCGGTTGAGTCATGTGCGCCACCATCAGCTGATGGTGGCCGCCGGAAAACGGGGGACGACCGGTCAATGCTTCGTACAACACGCAGCACAGCGAGTAGACGTCAACTGCCGACGTGCTTTCCCTGTCGTCGAAACGCTCGGGCGCCATGTAGGCGAAGCTGCCCACCGCATACCCCGCCATCGTCAGGTGCGGATCGCCTGCGGCTTCCGCTATGCCGAAGTCCAGAAGATACGCAAAATCGGTGGGAGCGACGATGATGTTCTGCGGCTTGACGTCACGATGTACCAGCCCCTTGGCGTGCGCGGCGTCCAACGCGGCAGCAACTTGGCGGACGATCTCGACGGCCCGCTGTGGTCGGAGCGGCCCCTGCCGCAGCAGCTCGTGCAATGTCGGACCCTGCACCAGGCGCATGTCGATGTAGAGCGTGTGATCAATCTCGCCCCAGTCATGAATCGGGATGACATGCGGTTCATCGAGGATTGCCGCGGCGCGCGACTCGCGCAGAAACCGGGTGCGAAACGTCTCGTCGTCCGCGTACTCCTCGGGCAGCACCTTCAACGCGATCCTTCGGCCCTTGTCGGTGTCGAAGGCCTCATAGACCTCGCCCATGCCGCCCTTGCCGAGCAACTTGTTGACCTCGTACTTCCCGAAGGTCTCGCCAACTAGCGACTTCACAACTCCCCCTACTGCTTCTTCCCGGACAGTATCCATCGGGGGTCTGACACTTCGCAGAAGTTTGCCGAGAATGCCTGAAAGCGAGGCGGACGCGGCTGGGTCCTTGACGTCACGATGTCCAGGCACCGAAACAAGCGAGGCTGTTGAGAGAGTTGTTGCGGATGATTCAACTGGCCACGGCAAGCGCCTGCCGCCGAGTTTCAGCACTGCAACGGTGCCGGGCACTCATTTGCTGTTAAGCGTCACTTCTTCGGCTTGAGCGCCACGATCTTGTTGTTGCGGCCACCGACGTAGACGGTGCCGTTCCTGTCCACCGCCAAACCCCACGGGTTGTCGAGGCCGGTGAAGTGCAGCTCGACCTGGGTCGTCGACTTCGCGGGCAGTTTGAGGACCCGATCGTTCCCGGTGTCGTTGACGTACACCGCGCCGTCGCTGTCCAACGTGACGCCGCCGGGTTTCTTCAGACCCTGGAACTTCAGCTCCTGTTGATCTTTCGAGCCCGCGGGCAACATCAGCACTCGATTGTTGCCGCCGTCGCCCACATAAACCGTTCCGCCGCTGTTCACCACCAGACCGGTCGGACTGCTGAGGCCGGTGAACGGCACCTCCTCCTGCTGGTTCGAACCGTTGCGCAGCATCACGACCCGGTTCGTTGCGGTGTCGGCGACATAGACGGTCCCGCTGCCATCCACCGAGAGGCCGGTCGGATTCTCCAGGTCCTTGAACGGCAGCACTTCTTGCTTCTGTGAGCTCGCGTGAAGCACCAGCACCCGCCTGTTGCCGGAGTCGTTGACGTAAACCGAGCCGCCGTGGTCCGCTGTCACCCCGGTCGGGTAGTTCAGCCCGTCGAATGGCAGTACGTGCGGGGTATCCGAGCCCACGTACAGCGCCAGGATCCGGTTGTGTGGGCTGTCGGCGACATAGACCGTACCGGCGTAGTCCACCGACAGGCCTTGCGGTTCGGTCAAGCCGGTGAACGGCAGTGTCACCTGTTCGAACTCTTCGGTAGCGGGTCCTGAGTTGCCGCCGAAGGCGACCAGCCCCGCCACGACAGCGACCACGGCGACCAGAGCGCCCGAGACCGCGACGGCCTTGCGGCGCCACCACGGCTGCGACGGCGGACGCTGTACCTCCGGCGGCCGCCCCGCGGTCGGGGTTCGCACCGGGGACGGGGGCGGAGACGTCACCGGACGCGCCATGGTGGGTGGGCCGGGGTTCTGTTGTGGTGGTGGCGTCCGCGGGGCCGGTGCCCGCGGGGGCGGGGGCTGCGGCGGGGGAGTCTGAACCGGCGCGAATGCCGGTGAACGGGCGTCGGAGCGGGCTCCGTAGTGCGCATGGTCGACCACAACCGGTCGCATCTGGGTGGGCGACTCGTGCGGCGACGTGAGGGCCTGGCTGGCGGCGCGGGCCAACTCCACGGCGGTGTCGTAGCGATCGTCGGGGTGCTTGGCCATCCCTTTCGCGACGACGACGTCCAGCCCGCCCGGCAGGCCAGGATTCGTGCTCGACGGTCGCGGGGGAGGTGCGGTGAGGTGACTGGTGACTTGTTGCTGCAGGGTGGTGCCGGGAAAGGGGTGCTGCGCGGTCAGGCACTCGTAAAGCACACAGGACAGGGAGTAGACGTCCGAGCGCGCGTCGACGGTGGCGGTACTGAACCGCTCAGGGGCCATGTAGTGCCACGTCCCGACGAAGTCCCCGGCTTTGGTCAAGGCCAAATCGCCTGCCGCGCGCGCGATTCCGAAGTCGATGAGGTAGGCGAAATCGTCGTGGTCGAGCAAGATGTTGGACGGTTTGACGTCCCGGTGCAGCAACCCGTCGCGGTGCGCGGCGGTGAGCGCCTTGGCAACCTGATCGATGATGCCCACCGCCCGAACCGGAGCCAGCGGGCCGGTGTTGAGCTCGGCCTGGAGGTCGCGGCCCTCGATCAGTCGCATGTCGACGAACAAGCGTCCGTTGATTTCGCCGTAGGTGTGGATGGGAATCAGGTGTGGATTGTTCAGCCGTGCGGTCGAGTGCGCTTCGCGTCGGAACCGTTGCTGGAAGACCGGATCGTTGGAGATTTCGGAGGGCAGGATCTTGAGCGCGACGACCCGCTCGGTGCCGGTGTCATAGGCCCGCCACACCTCGCCCATGCCGCCACGCCCCAGCAACTCGATCAACTGGTACTTACCGAACGGAGTTCCCTCCAACGAACCCCTCCATCCATTTCCGCCAGCATCCGGCCAAACCATAATGCTCCCACTTTGGGGTGGATCGCTAGGCTGGTCCTGCCTGGCAGCGTCTTCGACGTAGCTTGTCTGCATTGCTCTACCTCCTGAACTCACTGCACCCGCGAGACGAAATGCGCTGTGGCGTACCCATGCGACTGCATGATCCGTGGCGAGACGGCTGACCACTCGCCAATATCTTTGTTGCCCATACTTTCCGAAGCCGCCCGTCCGATGCGCAGCGCCGAAGCTCGGGCCTGGGACAAGCCAATCGTGTTCTCGTGCAGCACTTCCCGTTTGCCGCGACTGAGGACGCACGGGCCGTCAGCGCGCCGGTTCTACCGGTTCGGCGCACCCGAACGTCCGGTTGGTTGCTCATGACAGCCAGCATCGCGGCAGCCGCAGCGCAGAACATCGGCGCAACCGCGCAGATCTTCGCATCTGGAGCGCGTAGTTGGGACCGGTAGCGGCGCGAGCAGCATTGACTGGCGCGCAAGCCCAGGAGAGGGGACGTCAGTGCGAGCGAGGCTCACGACCGGGCTCGGCGTCGTTGCCGTCGCGGTGTCTGCGGGGTGTTCGCCGGCCCATCGTGAAGTGCGGCCGTCGCCGACCATCACCGCGAGCCCCGGGCCGACGACGGTGCAACAGCTGTGCGACTCCCAATCGTGGCCACGGCCGCTGCCGGACGTCGTCGGCGGGCTGCTCTACCAGGCTAAAGACGGAGCCCTGGGGTGCTGGGACAACCTTCGGGCGGTCGCTTCCGACGGGCACGACCCGCTGCGCAACCCGGGCCGCGCCGGGGAGAAGACGTATCGGATCGTCGCCGTGTCGCCGGCGGTCGGCGCCCCGACCGGTCGCCATGCCCCCGTGACGCTCGAACTCGCCGAGGTCGTCCCCGCGGCGCCGCCCGCGTTTCGGCCGTGCGATTGGGTTACGACCGTCGAGGCTGCCGGCATCATGGGCGGTGCGGTCCGCGCGGAGCCGCTGGGCATCGACACCGGGTCGGTCGACATCGCCTGCCTCTATGACAAACCGGGCGACGAGGTAGCCGATGTGGAGATCGACCTGCAGCTGCCCGGCGCTTTCCCGGTCGACGCCGCCGCACAGTTCGCACTGACGACTGCGACGGGCCCCGGGACCGTTGTCGACGGGATCGGGATCAGGGCCGACTGCCTGGAAGAACTCACGACCACTCCGCCGGCCACCACGCTGCTCGTCCTGCTGGACGGCGGCCGCCTGCTGCGAGTGACCCAGGGCTACGGGTCCTGCGACAGGCTACGGCTATTGGCACAATTGGCGATCGGCCGCATTGGCGCGTAAGGCCACGCATTTCGGCCTGTGCCGGTCAGGCATCAGCAGCATCGATCCCGCCATGGGTCTGGCGCACCCATACGAACTGCCGAATAGCGGCTGCGCGCAACGTTATTCGAGACCCGGCCGGCCACGCCCGCAACGGCTCGGCGCCGCACACGATCTCGGGCCATTCCACCTGATACGTGCGAGCTCTCCAGGTGAGTGTGCCGCGTTGAGCGGTACGGAGATTCCGGTACCAGTCCGCCGTCGTGCGAACGCGCTTGGGCGGCAACGAAATCGATTAACCCAGCTCGAAAGAGTCTCGCGAGACCCGGAAGAAATGCTTGCTGTTGGTGTCGGTGCATTGCACACCCGACTGCTCGCTGACACAGGTGAACGTGCCGACGGTGATGCTCTGGCCATAGTTCAGCGTCGGCTCACCGGGCAATTTCGTTGTGTCACCGTGGCATTCGATAGCCCCCCGCCGGCCCGGGGTCAACGTGAATCTGTCCCCCCAGCTGATGTGTTTGGCGCATTCGGGAGGCGGCGGCGGTGTGTAGGTGTAGTCGCTGATGTCGCATTGGACGAGCTGGGCGTCCAGCGCGCAGGTGATGTTCCCCGACGGCGACTGGAAGTACTTCGACTCCGCGTGTGCGGCGGCCGGCAGGGCCAGAGCAGTCCCTGCCGACACCGCAGCCAACGACGTTATCCACCAGATCCGCATCGCCGAAGCCTAGCCGCCCGGGGATATCGGTGGGTGCCGTTACCCTGCGAACCATGCAGAGATCAGGCGGCCGGTTTGGTGCGTTGTTCTAAGCCGGCGCCGAAGTGATACGCAGGTTGCGGCGTCTCGGGTGAAGGGCGCATCACCGGTAGCGGTTGTTACCATCGCGCGGTGAGCCGAGTATCCAGGCGTGACGTGCTGAAATACGCGGCCGGGGCACCACTGGTCCTGGCTGGTCTGGTCACCGGGCCGCCCGCGGCGGCGGCCGGTATCGCCGGAATGACCGTCTTTCTCGACCCGGGCCACAATGCTGTCGCCGACGCGTCGATCAACCGGCAAGTCCCCAACGGTCGAAATGGCACCAAGCCGTGCAACACCTCGGGCACCGCCGCCGGCGACGGTTATCCCGAACACGCCTTCACCTGGGACGTCACCAACATGGTCGCGGCCAACCTGAACGGGATGGGCGTCAATACCCCGCTCTCCCGCGGTGACGACGCCTCCGCCGGTCCATGCATCGATGACCGCGCCGCCCGTGCCAACGCCGCGCACCCCGACGCGATCGTCAGCATCCACGCCGACGGCGGCCCCGCGTCCGGGCACGGCTTTCACGTCAACTACTCGGCACCCCCGCTGCAGCCGTCCCAGGAAGGCCCGTCGATTCAGCTCGCCAACGCGATGCGCAGCGCCCTGCTCGCCGCCGGCTTCTCCCCGTCCAACTACATCGGCTCCGACGGCTTGTACGGGCGGGCCGACCTCGCCGGCCTGAACTTCGCCGAATACCCGGCCGTGCTGGTCGAACTCGGCAACATGAAGAACGCCGACGACGTCGCCACCATGGAAAGCGCCGACGGGCGCGCCAGGTACGCCGCCGCGGTCACCCAAGGGATAGTCGCTTATCTCCAAGCCAAAGCGCGGTAGCCGTCGTGCGATCGTGGTGGTCGCCGCGCTGGTCGCGGCCGCCGCGGTCGTGACCGTCACCGCCGTCTACACCTACCGGACCGCGCCGTCTCAGGCTCCGGCTCCGGCTCCGGCGACGATGCCGCCCGGCTCGCCAGCGCCACCAAGGCCGTCGCCCCCGCAACCGGTCGATCTGGCCGCGGAATTCGTCGAGATGGCCCGCACGCTGAACGCCACCATGGGCCTGGCGGTCACCCCGGTCGGCGCCGCGCAGCCGGTGACCACATTCGGCGACTGGCACTCGGGCCCGGCCTGGTCGACCATCAAGGTGCCGCTGGTGATCGCCGCCTACCGGCAACAGGGCAGAGTCACCGAGCAGATGAGAGCCGCCATCGTCGCATCCGACAACGCCGCCGCCGAAGCGCTCTGGGAGCACCTGGGCGATCCGGGCGCCGCGGCGCTGAAAGTCGAGCAGGTCCTGCGGGAGACCGGCGATCCGACGACCGTTGAATCCCGAAGGCTGCGAAAGGAATTCACGGCGTTCGGGCAGACGATCTGGTCGCTGTCCGATCAGGTGCGATTCACCGCCAACGCATTCTGCAACCGGGCCAACGCACCCGTATTCGCGTTGATGGGCGAAATCGAGCCGCAGCAGAGCTGGGGAATCGGCACCATGCCCGGGGCGCAGTTCAAGGGTGGCTGGGGTCCGTCGCCGGCCGGCAAATACCTGGTGCGCCAGCTCGGAATCGTCGGTAGCTCCACCGGCAAGGTCGCGGTCGCGATAGCCGCAGAGCCGGCGTCGGGAACGTTCGAGGACGGCAGGCATGCCCTCGACGCCGCCGCCACGTGGCTGACCAGCCACCTCGACCAGCTGCCCGCCGGCCAATGCCAGGAGAGTGGTTAAGAAATCCTGGGCGCCGTGCCGCATAATCCCTACGGGAGGCGATAACGGTGTCAGCGGCAGATCAGCGTGTCGGCACGACCTTCGGCAAATACACGATCACCGGCGTGCTCGGCAAGGGCGGCATGGGGGAGGTCTACGAGGCGTACGACAACCAGATCGGCAGGACCGTCGCCCTGAAGATCATCAAGAGTCAGTACGCCAACGACCGCAAATACCGCACCCGCTTCGAGCGGGAGTCGCACTCCGCGGCGACATTGCAGGAACCGCACGTCATCCCCATCCACGGCTTCGGTGAGATCGACGGTTCGCTCTTCATCGACATGCGCCTGGTTCGCGGCAAAGACCTGGAGAGCTTGTTGGCGAAGGGTCCGCTCGAACCGGCGCGGGCCGTGATGATCGTCAACCAGATCGCGGCCGCCCTCGACGCCGCGCACGCCGACGGCCTCGTTCACCGCGACGTCAAACCGCAGAACATCCTCGTCACCCCGGCCGATTTCGCCTACCTGGTCGATTTCGGGATTGCCGAGTCGGTAGGTGAGAACACCCGACTGACCGCTACCGATATGCGTATCGGCTCGTGGGCGTACATGGCGCCCGAACGCTTCGCCAGCTCCGACATCACGCCCGCGGCCGACGTCTACTCGCTGGCTTGCGTCTTGTACGAAGCACTGACCGGCCAGTTGCCGTTTCCGGGCTTGACGCAGGGCGGTCTGGTCGCGGCCCATCTGTCGTCGCCGCCGCCGCGGCCGAGCTTGACGAATCCGAGGGTGCCGCCGGCACTCGACGACGTGATCGCCCGCGGTATGGCCAAGGAACCCGACGACCGTTACGGGAGCGCCGGGGCACTGGGCCGCGGTGCCGAACGGGCGCTGCACGCGGGCGCGCGCACCGCTACCGGCCCGATCGAACAGCCGACGACACAGGCCGCGACCCGGCCGCCCGCGCCGCCGCCACAGCAGTTGCCGTACCGATCACAACCGCCGTATCAGCAGGTCCACCCGCAGGCATTTCGGTCGTCGGAGCCGCAACCGATGGTTGCGAGCCGAACGCCGGAGCGCGACGCGCGGGGCTGGGTGGTTCCCGCCGTCATCGGGGGATGCGTGGTGTTGGTTCTCGGGGCGCTCGGCATGATCATCGGACTGCTGGCCCAGCGGGATTCGCCGCGGGCCCCGGCCGCGTCGTCGGCGGCGACGGTTCCGGCGACGATTCCGCCGTACACGGGGGACCCGGCAACATCGTCGAGTCCGCCGCAGCCCAGCCCGTCACGCCCCGCCAATGTCGCGCCGCCGCTGGTGACCGGCCCGGACCAGAGTGCCAATCGACAGACCTGCGACCAGGGTGTGCAGCTGAACGGGTCCCGCGGCGGGCGGGGTTCGCCGCAGACATCGTGTTATTTCGCCGAGTCAGTGCTGCAGGCGTATCTGTCCGCCTACGGCAATCTCACCAACGCGCCGCGAACGGTTTCGGCGCGCGGAGCCGTTTCCTGCTCGACGGTCCCGGGCGCGGAATGCGATGGGGGGAACTTCGTGATGCACTGCGTCGGTGACGGTCCGAACCCCTGGATCAGGTGCGCCGGCGGCAAGGAGGCGGTGGTCTACCTCTGGTAGCCCCCCGATGTTGCGGGGTATAGGGGCGCGTCGCCTTAAAACCGCCGCGAGTGCAAACCTGCACGACACCGACCTGCGGGGTATCGCTAGGTGAACCATCCCGGAGGGAGTACGGAATGAATGCACCCGTGACATCCACGATCGATGCGCTGGAATTGGACGAACAGCTCAATTCGGCACACCCGCCGCGCGTGGTCGACGTGCGGACCCCGGCGGAGTTCGAGACCGCCCACATCGCCGGGTCTTACAACGTGCCACTCGACATATTGCGTCAACACCACGGCGAGATCATCCGGCACCTCCCCGAAGATGTTGTGCTGGTCTGCAAGTCGGGTCAACGCGCATCCCAGGCCAATGACCTGCTGAGCAAGGCAGGGGTGAGTTCCGGCCGGGTCCTCGACAAGGGGTTCACCGGGTGGGAAAGCCGGGATCTCGACGTCGAGCGCGGCGCCGAACGGTGGGACCTCGAGCGCCAGGTGCGGCTCGTGGCGGGATCCGTCGTGCTGTCCTCGGTGGTCGGCAGTGTGGTTGTGCCGCAACTCAAGTGGTTGGCCGCCGCGATCGGAGGCGGACTGACCTACGCCGCCCTCTCCAACACCTGCGGGATGGCTGCTGCGCTGTCCAAATTGCCGTACAACCGGGGCGCGAATTCCGACGTCGGCACGATCGTGGCTCAGCTCAGGGACAACGGCTGATCACGATTCGGCACCGCGGTCAATGAGCGACCTTTCGTCTCCGGCAGCAGGTAGGTGCAGACCAGGCTGATGACGACCAGCGCCGCCAGCATCAGCCCGATCGCCCAGACTCCGTAGCCGCTCAGCAGTGGTCCGGCGATCAGCGGTGGCACCGCGCCACCCAGAATGCCGGCGATGTTCAGCGCCAGTCCGGCGCCGCTGTAGCGGTACTCGGTGGCGAACAGCTCTGGCACGAAAGACGTCATCGGCGCGTAGGCCGAACCGGCAATCGCGTAGGTCCCGACGATCGCCGCCGCGAACAGCACGGGATTCCGGCTGTCCACCAACGGAATCAACGCGAAAGTCCACGGCAACCCCACCGCCCACCCGCACAGGATGACCGGCCGCCGTCCCACCCGGTCACTCATGGCGGCCGACAACGGCACAACCGCGATCCAGGCCAGGCCGCCCAGCACCCCGGCGAACAGGATCACACTGCGGGACAAGCCGATATTGCTGTGCGCGTAGGTCATCAGGTAGCTGCCGGCCATGAAGACGAACGCGAAGACGGCCACGAAACTGCCCGACGAGAGCGCGACGACCCCGGATTGCCTGCCCAGCACCTCACGCAACGGAGCCCGATTGGCCGCTCGCCCTTGCTGTTCGGTGAACACCGGGGTCTCGGCGACGTTGATCCGGACGTACAGCGCCACCGCGATCAGCAGCCCGCTGAACAGGAACGGCACCCGCCAGCCCCAACTCGTGAACGCCGAACTCGTCTCTCCGATAGTGAGATTCACCGCCAGGAACGTCAGGCTGGTCAACAACATGGCGACCCCGGCGCCCAGCGCGGTGAACATGCCGTAGCGGCCCCGCAGGTCCGCCGGCGCGTACTCGGCGGCCAACAATGCCGAACCCGCCCATTCGCCGCCGACGGCGAACCCTTGCAACAGTCGCAACGTCAACACGATCACCGGTGCGGCGAGACCGATCGACGCGGCGCTCGGCGTCAGCCCCACCGCGACGGTGGCCACGCCCATAATCAGCATCGTGGCGACCAGCGTGGCTTTGCGGCCGAGCCGGTCCCCGAAGTGCCCGAACACCGCACCGCCCAACGGCCTGGACACGAATGCGGCCGCGAACGCGCTCATCGAGGCAACGGTTGCCATCGCGGGGCTCAGCTCCGGAAAGAACACCGTCGGGAACGTCAATGCCGCCGCGGCACCGTAGATGTAGAAGTCGTAGAACTCGACCGTCGTGCCCACCATGCACGCCAGCGCAATGCGTTTGGGGTAGCGGGCCACGGAGGGTCAGCGTATTCGGCCAGGGGGTGCCGTGTCCTCTGCTACGTTCGGCTCAGATGTTTCGTCGCAAACTGTCCGAAGCGAAGCACGTCATGCAACCTGCCGTGCGGCTACGCGACCAGGCAGAGGCGCTGGCCGGGCTGGTGAGCCGGGGAGAGAGTGTTCTCGACGTCGGCTGCGGTACCGGACACCTCTCGGCGTATCTGCGCGACATGTACGGGGCGGTGCCCACCGGCATCGACGTCAAGGATTCCCGGGTGGCCGACGTCGCGTTCGTCGAATTCGACGGGACCTCGATTCCGTTCGGCGACAACTCATTTGACATCGTCGTCCTCAGCGAGGTACTGCACCACAGCCACGACCCCGTCGGCTTGGCCGCCGAATGCCGACGGGTCGCGCGCCGCCGCATCATCGTGTTCGAGGACATGCCCGACGGTCCGCTCGGCAAGATCGCCCTGTACGCCCACGTGCACGCGTTTGCGCGATTTCACCGCTACCCGTTCGCCCCGGCCGGGTTCGACGAATACCGTAAGGCGCTGGCCTGGCTTCGGACGACCGCGATCAGCGTCGCCCGCATCCCGCAGCCGCCCGAATGGTTGACCGTGTACCCGCGGGTCTTGTTCGTCTACGAACTGACGCCCTGATCGCCGCGGATCGTTTCGACGGCGCAGGCCGGCATCACCGGCGGTCGGGTCAGGACCACGCGACCGGCAAGCTCTTGATGCCGTGAATGAACTGCGACAGCAGCCGCGCCGGTTCCTCGATGGCGACGATGTCGGGTATCTCGCGTCGCAGTTCGTCGAATACCACCCGGATCTCGCGGCGCGCCAGGTTCGCGCCCAGGCAGAAGTGCGCGCCGCCGCCGCCGAAGCCGACGTGCGGATTGGGGTGGCGAGCCACATCGAACGTCCACGGGTCGGCGAACTTGGACTCGTCCCGGTTGGCCGAGCAGTACCACAGCGAAACCTTGTCGCCCGCAGCCATTTTGGTGCCGCTGAGCTCGAAGTCGCGGGTCAGCGTGCGGCGCATGTAGATCACCGGCGAGGCCCAGCGCACGATCTCCTCTACCGCGGTATGTTCCAGTCCCTCGTAGTCCGCCCACCACTTCTCCCGCTGCTCGGGGTAGCGGGACAGCGCCAGCACGCCGTGACTGATCGCGTTGCGGGTCGTCTCGTTGCCGGCCACCACCAACAGGATGAAGAACATCGCGATCTCCGACGACGACAGCCGCTCGCCGCTCACCTCGGCTTCGACCAGCGCGGTGGTCAGGTCGTCGTGGTGGTTGACCCGGCGATCTTCAGCCAGAGCGGCGGCGTAGGCGCCGATGTCCATCGACACCTGGATGAACTCTTCGTAGTCGGTGGTCAGGTCGGGGTCGCCGAAGCCGAGAATCACGTTGGTCCAATGGAATATCCGTTGGTGGTCTGCCTCGGGGATGCCCATCATGTCGCAGATGATCTGCAACGGCAGCGGCCCGGCGAGTTCGCTGACCAGGTCGGCTTGCCCGTCGGGATGGTCGGCGATCATCGAGGTCACCAACTGGTGCGCGCGGTCGCGGACGGAGGCCTCGATGCGGGCAACGACCTTCGGGGTGAACGCCCGGCTGACGATCGAACGCAACCGTTGATGACGCGGGTCGTCCATCACGATCATCGATCCGAAATACTCGGCCAACTCCGGTGTCTGATCGTTGATGGTGATGCTGGGACTCGAGCTGAACACCTCCGGGTGTCGACTGGCGAAGAAGATATCGTCCAGCCTGGTCAACGCCCAGTGCCCGTTGCCGGCATCGAAACCGTCCATTTCGACCGCGGGCCAGAACGAGATCGGCGCCTCGCGTCGCAGCGTGGCGAAGGCGCCGTCGCGGTAGTCGTCGTCGCGGGCCCAGAAATCCAGTGAACCCAGCGCGATCTCGGAAATCGGAATCTCGGGCGGTCGCGTCCCGTTCACCCGCGGAACCAGGTTGCCGTGCGACGCCGAGCCCGGCCTGACTTTGAGGTCCATGCGATCCTCCTTGGCCCCCTTCGCCGTTGAAGGGGTCACACTCGCGAGCCTAGACCTCCGGGCCGATCCGGTGCGCCCGCTTTCCTCAGCCCGTCAGTGCGAACAGATCGCCCGCCCGGGCGTCCCGGTGGAATGCGCATCGTTGACCACATTGCCGTCGACCATGATCTTGCAGGCGATCGTGCCCTGACCCTGGGCGCTGAGCACGAAGACCTGCCCACCGAAAGCCTGGAATTCTGTCGACCACGGCAGCGCGACGTTCACCGCGCGCTGCTGACCGCTTCGGGACTGCCAGGAAATGTATTCGGCGACGCCCGGTCCGCTGACCTCGTAGCGAATCTGCGGAAATTCGCCCGGCTTGGGGGTGGCGTTGGCGACTCCACAGGTGGCCGCGAATGCGGTACCGACGGCGAACACGATCGAAGCTGCACGACGACTGGTCATGGTTGTCCATGTTGTCATCACCGAGGGGTGAATACGAGACCCTTTGGACGCAGAACTTAGGGTGAATCCCGAGACGGGGTGACGTGGAGGTGCTGATGTCGAAGCAGAGCGCGAAACGGGTCGTCGTGTGGGGCACCGGTTTCGTGGGCCGGATGGTGATCCCGGAAATCGTCAAGCATCCGCTGTTCGAGTTGGTCGGCGTCGGGGTCAGCAACCCGGACAAGGTCGGTCGCGACGTCGGCGACATCTGCGGGTTGCCCGAATCGATCGGCGTCACCGCCACCGATGACGTCGACGCACTGATCGCGCTCGAGCCCGACGCGCTGGTGCACTACGGACCCACCGCGATGCACGCCAAGGACAACATCTCGTTGATCAGCCGATTCCTGCGGGCCGGCATCGACGTGTCCTCCACGGCGATGACGCCGTGGATCTGGCCGACCATGCCGCAGAACCCGCCGAACTGGATCGAACCGATCACGCATTCCTGTGAACTCGGAGAGTCGTCCTGCTTCACCACCGGCATCGATCCGGGATTCGCCAACGATCTGTTCCCGATGACCCTAATGGGGTTGTGTTCGGAGGTGCGCAAGGTGCGGGCCTCGGAGTTGCTGGACTACACCAACTACGAGGGTGACTACGAGCGGGAGATGGGCATCGGACGCGAACCCGAGTACAGCCCGATGCTGGAAAACAGCGACGTGCTGATCTTCGCGTGGGGTGCCACCGTGCCGATGATCGCCCACGCCGCCGGCATCATGCTCGACGAGATGACCACCACCTGGGACAAGTGGGTGACCCCCAACGACCGTGAATCCGCCAAGGGGGTGATCAAGGCCGGTCACGTCGCCGCCGTCCGGTTCACCATCAACGGGATCTACCAGGGGGAGACGCGCATCCAACTCGAGCACGTCAATCGCATCGGGTTGGACGCGGCGCCGGACTGGCCGACGGGCAACGACAACGACGTCTACCGCGTCGAGATCGAAGGCACCCCGAGCATCGTTCAGGAGACCGCGTTTCGGTTCACCGACGGCTCGGGCCGGGACGCGGCCGCGGCCGGCTGCCTGGCCACCGGATTGCGGGCCCTGAACGCCGTGCCCGCACTCAACGAACTCTCCCCGGGCTGGGTCACCGCCCTCGACCTGCCGCTGATACCGGGCGCGGGCACCATCCGCTAGCCGGCCCGGCCGCCGTACAGCTTGCGCATAGCCGACACAAAGATTGGCTATAGGCCTTACCGCAAAAGTTGAGGTTAGGTGAGAATGCAGAGCGTTCCACCGCACACGGGGATTGGACCAGATGGCAGACGGAATTAGGCTCGCGCTGGGTCTGTCGATCGGCGCCACCAACCTGGCCGCCGTGACGCCGGACCACGCCATCACCCGCAAACCCGTGCTCACCCTGTTCCGGCAGCGGGCACCCGAAGTCGGGGTGCCGTCGGAGAATCCGAGGCTGGATCAGCCCGGCCTGGTGATCAGCGACTTCGTGGATCGGGTCGGCGACCGGGTGGGGATCGTAGCTGCCGACGGATCGACGCACCGCAGCGAAGCCCTGGTGGCCGACGGGTTGCGCGCGCTGGCCTATGCCGCCACCGGTGGGCGCGCGTTGCCCGAGAACGTTGCGGTGACCTACCCGGCCCACTGGAGCGCCTCGGCGATCGACGCCTTGGGCGCCGCGTTGAGCAGGGTGTCGGAGTGGTCGCAGTCCGGCAAGCCGTTGACGTTGATTCCCGATGCCGCGGCGGCACTGTTCGCGGTCCGCGCCAATCCCGGTATACCGGCCCGCGGGATCGTCGCGGTGTGCGATCTCGGCGGCAGCGGCACCAGCATCACGCTGGTCGACGCCGGTGGCGACTATCAGCCGGTGGCCCCGACCTTGCGGCACCACGACCTGTCCGGGGACCTGATCGACCAGTCGCTGTTGACGTACGTGATGTCGGAGTTGCCCGCGACCGGTTCGTTCGATCCGGCCGCCACCTCGGCGATCGGTTCGCTGAGCCAGTTGCGGACCGAATGCCGCAACGCCAAGGAACGGCTCTCGTCCACCACGGTGACCACCCTCGCCCACAATGTTCCCGGGATGCGCGGCGAGGTCCGGTTGACCCGCAACGAACTCGAGGAAACCATTCGGGGCGCCCTCGATGGATTCGTCGATGCTGTCGGACAAACGTTGAGCCGCAACGGGATTCACATATCCAACTTGGTCGCGATCGCGACGGTCGGGGGCGGTGCCGCCATCCCGGCGGTGACCACGTCATTGTCCGGGCGGTTCGGGGTGCCGGTGATCACCACACCTCGCCCACACCTGACCGCCGCCATCGGCGGCGCGTTGCGGGCAGCGCGCGGTCCCGCAGACACCAGCGCGACGGTGTTGACCCCAGCCGCGTCCGCCGCCGCCGCCGCGCTGGCGGCCCGATCTCAGGACAGCCCCGTCGACGGCGGATCAGAACTGAACTCCGACGCGCCGGTCTCGTTGATGCAGCCGGCGCTGGCGTGGTCGGAAGCCGCCGACGACGAATCGCGGGTGATGCCGGTGGCCTCAGACGAGGCACGCGGTTCCAGGCTGACTTCCGCGCGACCGCAGATGGCGTTCGAGCAGGAAAGCAAGCCGCAGCCGGAAGCCAAGAAGTCGCCGATTCCCTGGTATCGGTTGCCTGCTGTGCTGATCGTCGGCGCAATCGTGGCGGTGCTGATCGTGGGGGCGGCGGTGACGATCGCGCTGAACTCTCATGACCAGCGCACCACCCCGCCGGCGAGCACAACGTCGGTCGCTCCGAGTTCGTCGGCGCCGCCGCCGTCTTCGCCGTCGCCTTCGCCGACGCCGTCTCCGTCGTCGGAGACCCCGACCCCGGAACCGGCACCGCAGACGGAGACACCGCAACCCCAACCGACGCGGCAACCGACTCGACAGGCTCCGCCACCGACTACCCAGGCGCCTCCCCAGACGACACAGCCGCCGGCTCCAACTCAGCCGCCGGCCACCACTCAGCCGCCGGCGCCGCCGACGCCGCCGACCACCCCTCCGGCGGCGCCGCAACTGCCGCAGTTACCGCAGATTCCCGGGTTACCGCAGATTCCCGGGCTGCCAGGAGCGCCGCAGGGCCCGGGCTAGTTGCTCCCCGGCGTTCCGTCGGGTTTCCAGTGTGGGTCCCTGGTTTCCAGGGTGAAATGTTGGCTTTGCGGGTGCAGCCTGGGCGGGTTTTTCGGCCGATTTTCCCACCGTGGGCGCACACCGAACGCCGCCTCTTCACAATGAAAGCCAAGGATTCACACCGAAGTGTGGAATGGAAAGTCCGCTAATGTGCGGTTGACCGACCAGCCCAAGTCAGGTGTTCGCGGCTTCTTTCTCTTCCTTGTCTTGCTTGTCTTTGGACTCTTCTGACTTGTCTTTGGACTCTTCTGACTTGTCCTTGGACTCATCGGACTCGTCTTTCGCCTCGTCTGACTTGTCTTTCGCCTCGTCCGAGTCGCCTTCGTCCTCATCGTCCTCGTCGAACTTGCCGTCTTCCTTCGCGACCTTGATGATCTCTTCGTTGAACTCTTTGTCGCGATCGATGTTTTCTTCGGCGGTTTTCTTGGCGTCCTCTAGCAACTCCTCGTCGGACTTGTCCGCGAGCTCCGCGGTCTGGTCGGCCTCGGCGCCCCGCTCGCTGGTGTCGTTCAGGTCCTTTTCCTTGCCGCCGTCGTCACCCTTCGAGTTTTCTTCCTTGCCGCCGCCGTCACCCTTCGCGTTTTCTTCCTTGCCGCCGCCGTCGCCCTTCGCGTTTTCGGTTTTGTCCGAATCATCCTTGGAGGCTTCGTCTTTCGCCGATGAGTCGTCGTCGTCGTCGGAGTCCGACTTGTCGCGTTCGGCTTCTGCCTTCTTGGCCGGGGAATCCTCGTCGTCGGCGTACTTGGGATTGCCGTCGTCGTCGAGCCATTCGTTGACGGCCGTGCCGGTGATGGTTCCGCCGGACCCGGGCAGCACCAGCGTCGGCTGGTACTTGTAGGCCTCCCGCATCTCGGCGGCCTTTTCCTTTGCTTCGTCATCGGGTTCGGGTGCGCCGGACGTGTCGACCCCGCCACCGTCGTCGTCGCTGTTCTTGCCGCTTTCGCCTTTTTCGTCAGACTTCTTTTCGTCCTTCGGCTCCTCAGCAGTGTCCACGCCGCCGCCGTCGGTGGTGTCCTCGCTGTCCTTGTCCGCCGAGTCGTCGTCGTGTGCGCTCATGCTGATGCCCCTTTGAGTTGCGTTTGCGACCGATGCTCTGGGGGGTTACCCACTACGGCGTCACACCAAAACGCGCCGTTACCGCGAACCGCGCTTGACCAGCACGATCGAGGCCAGCGGAATGCGCATCGGCTCGGGCGCACGGGTCAACTGCTCAGCGACGGCGGTCTCGAGTTGCGTGACGAATTCGCCGGCTCGCGGGTCGCCGGTGCCGCCGTCGAGGCCGGCCGTCAACGTCGGGAACAGGGCTGCCCGGGCGAACGCCGCCCACTGAGCGCCGAAAGCCTCTGCGTCGGAGTCGGTTCGGTACCGGGCCCAGAAGCGGTCCTCGGCGTTGAACATCTCGAGCTGGTCGATCCGCAGGCCCTCGAACCAACCCCGCGGCGCGAACGGAGCCCGAAAGTCCTTCTCGGTCCGGGCAACCACCGGAATCACCATGCGCCGTAGCTCCTCGGGTCGCAGCAGGTGGTCATCGGTCAACTCGTGCAGAGCCGTCATGAGAGCCTCGTTCAACGGGCGATAGCCGAATTCGCCGTCGTCGTCGAGGGCCATCGTGAGCACCACCAGTCGTCCGCCCGGACTCAGTTCGCGTCCCCGGAACGCCACGAAGTTGTTCCAGTCGACCGCGGACTGGTGCTCGAAGGCCTTGCGGGCGTCGACGTTCTTGCTGAAGGCGACCTGTACGTGGTCGTCGAATTCCGGGGCGCCTTCTGGGACCCGGCTCAGCCATTGGACCGCCCACGATGTCCAGCCGAGGTTGACCGCGCAGGTCGGCAGGATCTGGTCGTAGAAGGATCGGCCGATGGCGGAGGTGAAGCTGGCCGCGTCGTGGTGCAGATAGCTGTCCGGGTCTTCGGACAGGGTCTGGAACAGGGCGGTGAAGTCGTTTTGCGGCACATCGGTGTGCGTCACCAGGATCGGGTGGTCGTGACGGGTGGTGCGGGCGCGCAACACCTTGATCGCGGCGCCCATCGGCTTCAGTGAGTTGTAGCCGGTGGCGGCACCGTAGTCGGCGACGACGATCGGCTGGGGAGGTCTGGGCAGCGGCACCTGGTGAGCGGCCTGCTCGAACAGCGCCACGGCCGGCAACAGTCCGGCCGCCTGCAGGCGCGACGATTGCGAGTACGTCGCGCTCTCCATCGGCTCTGGCCGCACGACGATGCTGGACTCAGGCAGTTCCATATCAGCCTTGCGTCGGGTAGCTCACCCCGGTGAGCCGTTCGGAGATGTCCCAAAGTCGTTGACAGTCAGCGTCATCGGCGGCGCGAGCGGGGATCTTGGCCTCGGTCACACCGCCGCCGGCGGCCTCGTACACGCCGCGCGGGCCGTAGAACACGCCGCCCTCGGCCGCCGGGGTGGCGGCGGCGTAGAGGGCGGGCAGGATCCCTTCGTCGATCTCCTGCCACATAAACGGCGCATAGCGCCAGGACGTTGTGTACAGGCGTTGCATCAGCGAAGGCTTCTCGCGACCGCGTGAGGGACCGCTGATCTGCAGGTTCGTCTTGGTCAATCCCGGGTGCGCGGCGTTGGAGACGATGCCCCAGCCGCCGGCGCGACTGCGCTTGTCGAGTTCCCGGGCGAACATCAGGACCGCCAGCTTGGACTGACCGTAAGCCGTCATCGGAGCGTATGACTTCTCGAACTGCAGATCGTCGAAGTGGATGCGGCCCCGGCGTGCGGCGAGACTGCTCAGCGACACCACCCGAGCGTTGGCGGCGGCACGCAACAGCGGCAACAGATGGCCGGTGAGCGCGAAGTGGCCCAGATGGTTACTGCCGAACTGCAATTCGAAGCCGTCCGAGGTGGTGTCGCGTTCCGGTGGGGTCATGACGCCGGCGTTGTTGATCAGGATGTCGATGGGTCGGCCCAGTGCGGTGAGGTGCTCGCCCAGGGCCGCGACCGAGGACAGTGACGACAGGTCCAGCGATTTGATGGTCAGCTTGGCATCGGGTACCACGCTGCGGATCTCCTCGATGGCCGCCTCACCCTTGGCTTGGTTGCGGATGGCCATCACCACGTCGGCCCCGGCCGCCGACAACCGCTTGGCCAGGCCGAACCCCAGGCCGCTGTTGGCTCCGGTGACTACCGCCAACTTGCCGGACAGATCGGGCACCGAGGCGACGAGATCGCTGGCCATCGGAGGGCTCCTTTTCGTTGTCGGATCGGGCGTGCAACCAGTGTCCCCTCCTGGGTCGGGTTAGCGCGCGGGACCCTGCTTTCTGTTGCCTTGTCGCGGTGACACACTGCGTGGATGAACAGCAGACGGGTCGCCAAGATCACGCTGGTGATGGCCATCGTGATGTTGGTGGTGTCGGTGGTCGGTTTCGTCACCACCCTGGTGCTCAACGCGTTCGTCCTCGACGATTTCGACGCCTATGGTGAGGTGCCCGTCCCCGGCAGCGGCAGCGTGCAGCTGCCGGCCGGCGACGTGACCGTCAGCCTGCACGCCCTGGTGGCCGGTGGGGGAAGGGGAGGCGGCCTACCGGTACCGCCGCTAGGCATCACCATCCGGCCGCCCGAGGGCGTGGCGCAGCCGCAGGTAACCGAAAGTATCGGCAGCACAACGACAATCAACAACGATGCACACGTGCGGGTGTGGAACGTGCGGGTGCCCGCGGAGGGCACCTATCAGGTGGTGACTGACGGTAAGGTCGGCGGATACATCAACCCGCGCCTGGCCTTCGGGCATCAGAGCTCATACGGGTATCTGGTGTGGGTGTTCGTCGCGATTTTCGTGATCGGGCTGATCGACCTGGCGGTGTCCATCGGCTGGCTGAGCCGGAGTCGGCGGGTGCTGCCGGTGAGTCAGCCGTTTCTGTCTGTTCCGGCGCCCCAAGCGTACGAGCCCTCCGGGGAGGGTGTGCGAGTCGAACGGCTCAAGACACTTGCCGCGTTGCGGGATTCGGGTGCGCTGACCGAGGACGAGTTCCAGGCCGAGAAGCGGCGCATTCTGGACGGGTTCTAGACCTCCCGCGCGAGGGTCCGCAGATGTACGCCGACACGCCGCTACGGCTGGCATTTTGCGCGCGCTCGCCAAGGGGACCGCGAGAGGACGGGTCGCGCTGGACGCTGCTCAGTGTCCGCGCTTGACCCACTGCTCGTAGTTGACGATCTCGTCGCCGATCGTCGTGTCGTCACCGTGGCCGGTGTGCACGACGGTGTCGCCGGGTAGTTTGCCGAGTTGCTCGGAGATCGACTGCAGGATGGTCGGGAAACTCGAGTAGGAGCGCCCGGTAGCGCCGGGGCCGCCGGAGAACAAGGTGTCGCCGCTGAACACGACACCGAGATCGTGGGCGTACCAGCACACCGAGCCGGGGGAGTGGCCGGGCGTGTGCAGGGCACGCAGTTCAGTCCCCGCGATCTTCACTGTCTCGTCGTCGGCAATGGCGCGAAAGTCGCTGTCCGGGTGCGTCATTCGCCACAACACCTCGTCGGCGGGATGAAGCAACACCGGCGCGTCGAGCGCTCGGCCGAGTTCGGGTGCCACGGTCACGTGGTCGTTGTGCCCGTGCGTGCACACCACCGCAATCACATGACGACCACCGACCGCTTCGATGATCGGCTCGGCGTCGTGAGCGGCGTCGAACACGATGACATTGGAGTTGTCGCCGACCAGCCAGATGTTGTTGTCGACTTCCCAACTGCCGCCGTCGAGTTCGAAGGTGCCGTGCGTCACTACGCGATCGATCGCCACCATTACAGCATCGCCACCGAGCGCAATACCTTGCCGTCGTGCATCTTGTGGAAAGCCTCCTCGATGTCGTCTAACCCGATCCGCTCGGAGACAAACTCCTCCAACGGCAACCGGCCCTGTAGGTACAGGTCGATCAGGGTGGGGAAGTCGCGCTCGGGCAGGCAGTCGCCGTACCACGACGACTTCAGCGAGCCGCCGCGGGAGAAGAAGTCGACCAGCGGCATGTCCAGGCGCATGTCGGGTGTCGGGACGCCGACCAGCACCACGGTTCCGGCGAGGTCGCGGGCGTAGAACGCCTGCTTCCACGTCTCGGGCCGGCCGACGGCGTCGATCACCACGTTGGCGCCGAAGCCGTCAGTCAAGTCCTGGATGGTCTCGACGACATCGAGTTCGCGCGCGTTGACGGTGTGGGTGGCGCCGAACTTGCGGGCCCAGTCCAACTTCGTGTTGTCGGTGTCGATGGCGATGATCGTGCGGGCCCCGACGAGCGCGGCTCCGGCGATCGCGGCGTCACCGACACCGCCGCAGCCGATCACCGCCACGGTGTCGTCGCGGGTGACGGCCCCGGTGTTGATGGCCGCGCCGATGCCGGCCATCACTCCGCAGCCCAGCAACCCGGCGACGGCGGGATCGGCCTCGGGATTGACCTTGGTGCATTGGCCGGCTGCGACGAGCGTCTTGTCGGCGAAGGCTCCGATGCCCAGCGCGGGCGTCAGTTTGGTGCCGTCGGTCAGCGTCATCTTCTGCTCGGCGTTGAAAGTGTCGAAGCACAGATGAGGCCGGCCGCGTTTGCAAGCCCGGCACTGTCCGCAGACCGCGCGCCAGTTCAGCACGACGAAGTCACCCGGCTCGACGGCGGTCACGCCCGGGCCGACCGCCTCGACCGTGCCCGCGGCCTCGTGTCCGAGCAGGAACGGGTATTCGTCGTTGATGCCGCCCTCGCGGTAGGTCAGGTCGGTGTGGCAGACGCCGCAGGCGGTGATGTCGACGACGACTTCACCGGGTCCCGGGTCGGGGATGACGATGTCGACCAACTCGACGGGCTCGCCTTTGGCTCGTGAAATCACGCCTCGCACTGTCTGACTCATGGGTTCAACCTACTGTTGGTCGCCATACATCGCGCGGCCGCCCGTCTAGTCGGCCGTCACGGTGTAGCGTCGCCCGCGTGACGGTCTCTCAAACCGAAACCGCCGAGGCGTTCAGTGAGCGAATAGTCGCCGCCATCGACAGCGCCAGCCTCGCGTTGTTGTTGAGCATCGGACATCAGACCGGTCTGTTCGACACCATGGCCGGCCGGGCGCCCGCCACCAGCACGCAGCTCGCCGAGGCGGCCGGACTCGACGAGCGCTATGTCCGGGAATGGTTGGGCGGCATGACCACTGGCCATGTCGTCGACTACGACCCCGCGACTTCTACCTACTCGCTGCCCGACCACCGGGCCCAAGCACTGACGCGCGCGGCAGGGCCGAACAATCTGGCCGGAGTGGCGCAATTCCTGCCGCTGCTGAGCAACGTCGAGCAGCAGATCATCGGTTGCTTCCGGGACGGCGGCGGGGTGCCCTACAGCGAGTTCCCGCGCTTCCACAAGCTGATGGCCGAGGAGAGCGGTGCCGTATTCGACGCCACTCTGGTCGACGTGGTGCTGCCGCTGGTTGACGGTCTCGTCCAGCGGTTGCACGACGGGATCGACGTCGCCGACTTCGGTTGCGGCAGCGGACATGCGATCAACGTGATGGCGCAGGCGTTCCCGGCGAGCCGCTTCACCGGCATCGACTTCTCGGACGAAGCTATCACCGTCGGCAAGGACGAAGCGGCCCGGCTGGGTCTGACCAACGCCGCGTTCGAAAGTCGCAATCTGGCGCAGCTGGATGACTCTGCCTTGTTCGACCTGATCACCGTCTTCGACGCCATCCACGACCAGGCGCAGCCGGCGCGGGTGCTGGAGAACATCCACCGGGCGCTGCGGCCGGGCGGCGTCCTGCTGATGGCCGACATCAAGGCGTCGAGCCGGCTCGAGGAGAACATCGGCCGGCCGATGAGCGTCTACCTCTACACGACATCCCTGATGCATTGCATGACGGTGTCGCTGGCTCTGGACGGCGCCGGGCTGGGCACCGCGTGGGGAACGCAGCTGGCGGTTTCAATGCTGCAGGACGCCGGGTTCGCCGACGTCACTGTGGCCGAGATCGACGGGGACCCGCTCAACAACTACTACATCGCGCACAAATGACCGCTCTCGAAGCGCTCGGCGACTGGCCCGTCTCCAACGCCGCCGCCGCCGTCGTCGGCCCGGATGGCGTGCTGGCCACCCACGGCGACACCGCCCGCGAGTTCGCGCTGGCGTCCGTCACCAAACCGGTCGTCGCGCGTGCCGCGCAGATCGCCGTCGAAGAAGGGGTGGTCGACCTCGACACTCCGGCAGGCCCGCCGGGATCCACCATCCGGCACCTGCTGGCGCATGCGTCGGGACTGGTGATGCTCTCCGGTGACGTGCTGGCCAAGCCGGGCGCCCGGCGCATCTATTCCAATCACGGCTTCGCCGTGCTGGCCGAGACGATCGAGCGGGAGTCCGAGATCGGCTTCGCCGATTACCTGGTCGAGGCGGTGTGCGAGCCGCTGGGCATGACATCGACCCGGCTGGATGGCGGCGCGGCCGAGGCGGGGTTCGGGGCGACCTCGACGGTCGACGACCTGGCGCTGTTCGCCGGCGACCTGCTGCGTCCGGCGCTGGTGTCCGAGCAGATGCACGACGACGCGACCAGCGTGCAGTTCCCGGGTCTGAACGGGGTGTTGCCGGGGTACGGCGCCCAACGGCCCAACGATTGGGGGCTGGGCTTCGAGATCCGGGACTCCAAGTCGCCGCACTGGACCGGTTCGCGCAACTCGGGACGCACCTACGGCCATTTCGGGCAGTCGGGCGGATTCATCTGGGTGGACCCGGACGCGGACCTGGCGCTGGTGGTGCTCACCGACCGCGATTTCGGCGACTGGGCTTTGGAGCCGTGGCCCGCACTCGCCGACGCGGTGCTGCAGCAGGAAAATGCACACTAGCGCAACACAGGCATCACAGGGCACAATAGACACGCACGACACACGAAAAATTGCTTGCTCGGGTTCACCAGGTCGTTGGGGAAGACGTCCCTCGTGGAACCGAAGGAGCAAAAGATGCGTGCGTCGAATCAGTTTGCCGACGTGACGGCCGGTGTGGTGTACGTGCACGCCTCGCCAGCGGCGGTGTGCCCGCATGTGGAGTGGGCGTTGTCGTCGACCCTGCAGGCCAAGGCGAACTTGGTGTGGACTCCGCAACCGGCCATGCCCGGACAGTTGCGCGCGGTCACCAACTGGGTGGGGCCGGTCGGGACCGGTGCCCGGTTGGCGAACGCGCTGCGCTCCTGGTCGGTCTTGCGGTTCGAGGTCACCGAGGACCCGAGTCCCGGTGTCGACGGCCACCGATTCAGCCACACCCCGCAGCTCGGGTTGTGGAGCGGAGCGATGAGCGCGAACGGCGACATCATGGTGGGGGAGAATCGGCTGCGCATGCTGATGGCGCAAGGCGCCGACACCCTGGCCGCCGAGATGGATTCGGTGCTGGGTACTGCGTGGGACGACGCACTCGAGCCGTACCGCGACGGTGGTGACACCGGTGAGGTGACCTGGCTCAGCCGGGGCGTGGGTTAGTTCCCCCCGCGAGCAGACGCAAAAGCCCCCAATTCGTGCCGAATTGAGGGGCTTTTGCGTCTGCTCGGCGGGTTAGGTGACCGGTTTCGCGGAGACGGGGATGTCGACGTTGCCCTTGCATGTCCCACTGGCTATGTCGGTGTGGAAGACGCCGGTGAGAATCCCGTACTGCCCCGGCGTGTAGACGGTTATCGATTTCGCGGGCGCGTACTCGACGGTGCCGTCGGGCAGCAGGCAGTCCCACTGCCACGTCATCTCCCGCACCCACTGCGCACCGTTCCAGGTGAATTCGATTGTCGGCGGCATGGATTCGTTTTTGGGTGGCGACGGGTTTGTCACGGTGGCGACGCAGACACCCGCCGCGCAGGTCGAACTGATGGTGACATTGCTGCGGTGCGCGAATTCGTTCTGACTGGCCGCCACGCTGGTGCCGCTCTTTGCGTTGGCCGACAGCGTGACGAGGTACTCCCCGTTCCAGGACGCGACTTCACTCGCATAGGCCACCGGCACCTGACACAGCAGAGCAACGAGAGCGGCGGACCCAACCAAGGCGGCGCTGCGGAAACCCGGCATGCCCGAAATGTCGCGGGCAGCGACCCTTTCGTTACACCTTGTTGGGGCGCAATACCTGCAGTGCCGCCGGCACGGCGGAGATCTCGGCGGGCAACGGGCAGGCGAAGTCGCCATCGGCGTACACGTTGATGCCGGGACATTCGACTGCGACCGTCTTGGCTCGCGCGGTGGTCACCGCATCGAGTTCCACGTGCGTTCCCTTGAGTGCGGTAGGGAAGAAGCGGACCAGTTCCATCCGCGACTCCGACTTGACCATGGTCAGGTCGAGCAATCCGTCGGTGCGATCGGCGTTGGGGCAGATCAGCATCCCGCCGCCGTAGCTGCGAGTGTTGCCCAAAGCCGTCATCGTCAGATCTGTTTCGATTTCCTGCTTTCCGTCGAGCACCAGCCGGAACGGCAACATGCGCAGCTGGGAGAGTTCGGCGAACATCGCGAGGTAATACCGGAGCCGGCCATGAGGCCACCTCATCCGGTTGGCCCGGTCGGTGACCAGCGAGTCGAATCCGGTTGCCGCCACGGTGCCGAACCATTTCTCGACACCGTCGGTGTCCTTGATGCGGCCCAGGTCGATGGTTTCCGCCCACCCGTCCACCACGACATCCGCGGCGGCTTCGGGATCCTTTGTGGGGATACCGAATTCGCGCGCGTGGTCGTTGCCGGTGCCGGCTGGGATGATCCCCAACGGCACGTCGGTACCCGCGAGCACCTGCAGCGCGTTGGTGATGACGCCGTCGCCACCGGTGACCATGACTGCGTCGGTGCCCTTTTCAACGGCGGCGCCGAGCAGATACCGGGCGCCCTCGGCGTTCTCGCCGACGATCTCGATGACGTCCACACCGCGCTGGTGAAGCCGGGCGACGGCCCGCTGCGATGCCTCGACCGCAGCGCCGTGCCCTGACAGCGGATTGGTCAGGGCGGTGACTTTCGCGATCTCGCGCCGACCCAACTGTCCGGTTGCCGGCTGCTGTCGCGTCACGGAATCAGCTTGCCGGGGTTGAGGATTCCGCTGGGGTCGAGCGTCGCTTTCACTGCGCGCAACACTTCGACGCCCAGATCGCCCACCTCATCGCGCATCCAGGCCCGGTGGTCGGCGCCGACCGCGTGGTGATGGGTGATGGTTCCGCCGGTGGCCATGATCGCGTCGCACGCGGCCTTCTTCGCGGCCCACCACTGCTCGAGCGGGTTTCCGCGCTGCCCGGCGACCACGGTGAAGTACAGCGAAGCGCCGGTCGGGTAGACGTGCGAGACGTGACACATCACCAACGCCGGGGTACCCGACTCACCCAGCGATGTCGTAAGTGCTTCGGTGACAGCGGCTTTGAGCGCCGGGATGTTGGACCAGTCGGTGGCGGTCTCCAGGGTCTCACAGAGCGCACCGGCGGCCAGCAGCGAGTCGCGCAGGTAGGGCGCGCTGAACCGGCCGTGTTCCCAGGTCTTGGCGGGTTCTTCGCCAAGTGACTTGCCGCCGTGGGCTTCCAGCACGGCGCGGGTCTCGGCGTGCCGGCTTTCGGTGTGTTCCGGGGTTCCCTCGAACAGGGTAAGGCCCAGGCAGCCGCCGGTGTCTTGCTTCTCGCCGATCGTCTCGTGGGTGGCCAGGCTGATTCCCGTCTCGGCTTCGTCGGACAGCCGCACGACGGTCGGTCCGGTGCCGGTCTGGGTGATCGCGCGCAAGGCTTCGACACCGGTGGCGAAGTCGGGGAAGGACCACGCCTCGTAACGGGTGGTCTCGGGGACCCGGTGCACCCGGAGGCGGACTTTGGTGATGACGCCCAGGGTGCCTTCGGAGCCGATCGCGACCTGCCGCAGGTCCGGCCCCGCCGCCGAAGCCGCCACCCGGCCCAGATCCCAGATCCCCACCGGGGTAACCATGCGCAGCCCGAGGATCATCTCGTTGAACCGGCCGTAACCCGCCGAATCCTGGCCCGAGGACCGGGTCGCGGCGAAGCCGCCGATGGTGGCGTACTCGAAACTCTGCGGGAAATGACCCAACGAGAAGCCGTGTTCGCCCAGCAGGCGCTCGGCTTCCGGGCCGGTGACGCCGGCGCCCAGTTCGGCGATCCCCGATACCTCGTCGAGGGAATGCAACTCGTCGAAGCGGCGCAGATCCAACGAGATCACCGCATTGAACTGACCGCGGGTGGGATCCAGGCCGCCGGTGACATTGGTGCCCCCGCCGAACGGGACGACCGCGATGCCGTGGTCGGAGCAGTAGCCCAATATTTCGAGCAACGTCTCGTCATCGCCGGGCAGCAGCACCGCGTCCGGCGCATCTTGGACGCCGCGGTCCTTGCGGCGCAGCATGTCCGGAGTGGACTTGCCCCCGGCGCGCAGCACCCGGTCGCGGTCCGCGGCGCGCAAGTACTGGGCGCCGACGATCTTGGCCAGCCCGTCCTGATCCTGTTTCGACAGACTCGAGGGACGCACCTTCACCTCGTCGAGACTGAGCTCGGCCTCGTCGGATTCCTCGAGCCCCACAACTTGTTTGAGCAGGGAACGGATTCCGTCGGAGAGTGGCTTGGCCGCAGCGGGATCTCCCCACGCGTTCCATTTCATCGGCGGAAGGTATTCCTCGGTGTGCGTCATGCGTTACAGTATTACACATGCTGTCAATCAGTAACGATGCGAATGTGGATGCCGGGGATCGCATCCTGGCGGCGGCAGCGAGCTGCGTGGTGGATTACGGTGCCGACCGGGTGACCCTCGCCGAGATCGCCCGTCGTGCCGGTGTTAGCCGCCCGACGGTATATCGGCGCTGGCCCGACACGCAGTCGATCATGTCGACAATGCTGACCAACCACATCCGAAACGTGATGCGGGAGGTGCCATTTGACGGCAATGATCGCGAGGCCGTGGTCAGACAGGTGGTGTCGGTGGCCGACCGGTTGCGTCGTGACGACGTGATCATGTCGGTGATGCACTCCGAGCTGGCCCGCGTCTACATCACCGAGCGGTTGGGCACCAGCCAGCTCTTTCTGATCGAGGGACTGGCGTCCCGGTTGGAGATGGCGCAACGGTCCGGCACGGTGCGGGCCGGCGATCCGCGTCAGCTGGCGACGATGATCCTGTTGATTGCCCAGTCCACCATCCAATCCGCCGACATCGTCAAACCGATCCTGGACGACGAAGCGCTCGCGACTCAACTCACCTACACACTGAACGGATACCTGTCCTGATGGCTGCCTCGACCGCTCTGAACGCCGCGCGCCGCACCGCAGACCTCGAGGCTCTGGCCGACGGGGAGCCGTTGGACGTCGTGGTGATCGGCGGCGGTATCACGGGCGTCGGCATCGCGCTGGACGCTGCGGCGCGCGGGTTGCGGACGGCGCTGGTAGAGAAGCACGATCTGGCCTTCGGCACCAGCCGGTGGAGTTCGAAGCTGGTGCACGGGGGGCTGCGCTACCTGGCGAGCGGCAACGTGGGCATCGCCCGGCGCAGTGCCGTCGAACGCGGAATCCTCATGTCGCGCAACGCTCCTCATCTGGTGCACGCGATGCCGCAGCTCGTGCCGCTGTTGCCGTCGATGAATCACGGGAAGCGCGCACTGGTGCGCGCCGGCTTTCTCGCCGGGGATGCGTTACGGGTGCTGGCGGGCACGTCGTCGTCGACACTGCCCCGGTCGCGCCGGATCTCGGCACGTCGCGTCATGGAGATGGCCCCGACGGTTTCGCGGGACGGACTGGCGGGCGGATTCCTCAACTACGACGGGCAGTTGATCGACGACGCCCGATTGGTCACCGCCGTCGCCCGCACTGCCGCCCAGCACGGCGCCCGCATCCTGACCTATGTCGCGGCCTGCGACGCCACCGCCACCTCGGTGCGACTGACCGACCAACGCACCGGTGAATCGTTCGACGTGTCGGCCGGCGCGGTCATCAATGCCGCCGGGGTGTGGGCCGGTGACATCGATCCGGCGCTGAAGTTACGGCCAAGCCGGGGAACACATTTGGTATTCGACGCCAGCGCATTCGGTAATCCTGTTGCGGCCCTGACGATTCCGATTCCAGGCGAGCTCAACCGCTTTGTGTTCGCCATGCCCGAACAGCTCGGCCGAATCTACCTCGGGTTGACCGACGAAGACGCGCCGGGACCGATTCCCGATGTGCCAGAACCCACTTCGCAAGAAATCTCGTTCCTGTTGGATACGGTGAACACCGCGTTGGGGACCAAGGTCGGGCCGCCGGATGTGATCGGCGCCTACGCCGGATTGCGGCCGCTCATCGATGCCGGCGGGGGCAAGACCGCTGACGTGTCGCGTGATCACGCTGTTTTCGAGTCTCCGACCGGAGTCATCAGCGTGGTGGGCGGCAAACTGACCGAATACCGCTACATGGCCGAGGATGTGCTGAACCGCGCCGTCGCAGTACGCCAGTTGCGCGCCGCTGAGTGCCGCACCCGCAACCTTCCGTTGATCGGGGCGTCGGGCAACCCGGGTTCGACGTCGGCGCCGCGTGCTGGGCTGCCGGAGTCGCTGGTGGCACGCTACGGATCCGAGGCGTCCGCCGTCGTCGCCAACGCGTCCTGCGAGCGGCCGACGGAACCGGTCGCCGACGGTATCGACGTCACCCGGGCGGAGTTCGAGTACGCGGTGACCCACGAGGGTGCCCTGAGTGTCGACGACATCCTGGATCGCCGCACCCGCATCGGTCTGGTGCAGCGTGACCGCCTTCAAGTGGTCGCCGTGGCCTCGGAGTTCCTGGCGGGCGTGGGTTGATCCGGTTCGACTCGGCCGGGTTCGGGTACGAATCCTCACGATGAACACCGACTGCTCACCGCAGAAGTGGGCGCGCGACGAGATCACCGTCACCGATCCCAGCGCCATGCGCCAGGCGATTGCGGGCACCGCGATCGGAAACATCATGGAGTGGTACGACTTCGGCATCTACGGCTTTATCGCTACCACGCTCGCGCAGGTGTTCTACCCCGGCAACAGCGCCAGCGCCGTCCACCTCATCGCCACCTTCGGCACGCTGGCCGCGGCGTTCGTGGTGCGTCCGCTCGGCGGCATGATCTTCGGACCGCTCGGTGACCGCATCGGACGCAAACGGGTGCTGGTGATCACGATTCTGATGATGACGGCCGGGACGACGATGAGCGGCTTGCTGCCCGGGTACAGCGCGATCGGGATGTGGGCGCCGATCCTGTTGGTCCTCGCGCGAGTGTTCCAGGGCCTGTCCACCGGCGGCGAGTTTGTGGGGGCCATGACGTATCTGGTGGAACAGGCGCCAGATCGTAAGCGCGGCATGCTCGTCGGATTTCTCCCGTTGGGCAATCTGATCGGATTCGTCGTCGCCGGATTCTTCGTGACGGGTTTGCAGGCGTGGCTGCCCTCGGAGGACTGGTTGGCGTGGGGGTGGCGGGTGCCGTTGCTGCTGGCGGCGCCGATGGGTCTGATCGCGCTGTACATGCGGCTGCGACTCGACGAGTCGCCGGCGTTCAAGCAGATGAGCGAGACCGCTGAGGAAGGTGGGCAGTTTCGGCGCACGGTCGTCGAGCAGTGGCGGCCGATGCTGATCTGCGCTGCCCTGGTGCTGACCTCGCAGGTCGCCGATTTCATGGTCACCGGATATCTGCCGACCTATCTGAAAACCGTTGTGCGAGTGAGCGAGACAGCGGCGCTAGTGATGATCGTGGCCACCTTGGCGGTGCTGATGGCGACAATCGTGTTCGTCGCGCGGTTGTCGGACCGGGTTGGCGTGAAGCCGATCATGCGGACGGGATGCGTCCTGCTGATCGTGGCCTCGATACCGGCGTTCCTGCTGATGCGATCCGGCGGGGCTTACCTGGTGGTCTTCGGCGGTGTGCTGCTGGTCGGGCTGATGGAACTGTGCTTCGACAGCACGACGCCTTCTGCGTTGCCGGCGCTGTTTCCGACCCGGGTGCGCTACGGCGCGCTGGCCATCTCCTACAACCTGTCGATTTCCACCGTCGGCGGTGTCACTCCGCTGATCGCGCAAGCGCTGATTTCGAGCACGGGCAACACCATGGTGCCCGCCTACATGCTGATGGTCGCCGGGGTGGTGGGCGTGGTGACACTGCTGTTCACACCGGAAGTCGCCGGCAAGCCGCTGCCGGGGTCGGGTCCCTCGGTCGAGACCGAAGAAGAGGCGGACGCGCTCGCCTGCTGATTTCTCCTCGCGAGCAGACGCAGAATCGCACTGTGAGGGGTTCCTGGATGCGATTCTGCGTCTGCTCGCGGGGTCAGCTGACCATGCGCGCGCGGCTCAAGTGAGTGGCAAGTCGCTCGGCCAAGCGGTGCGGTCGGTGTCTGACATCGGTGACCACAATTGGGACGATGGTCCATCCAGCCTCCTGGATGTCACCCAGGCGGTGCTTGTCTGCGAGCATCTCGTTGCGGCCCGCATGCCAATCGATGCTTTCGTATTCGGCCGCGAGACGTGCTTCGGGCCAGGCGAAGTCGACTCGCCAGAGTTTACCGCTGCGACCGTAGATCGGATATTGGAGCTCTGGACGGGGGAGCCCGTAGTCGATCATCACCAGCCGGGCTTCGCTTTCCATCGCCGATTCCGAGCGTCCGTCGGCGAAAGGCAATAGATCGCGCACAGCGACGATGCCGCGTCGCCCTCGCTGTTCGGCTGCGGCAGATTCGATTTCGTTACGGGTGCACTGCATTGAGCGTAGGGCGGCATCGAGAGTTGCCAGCGACCGCGGTCGACGGAGCTGCCGTGCGACCTCGACGGCGGTCCATGCGGGGGCGGTGGCGAGACGTCCGGCGACGTGCTGCAATCGTGCGCCATTGCGTTGATGCACCATCAGGCCGACTGTGGGACGCATGCGCACGCCTGGGTCGAGCACGTGAATCGCGACGGTGTTCTCTGTGTCAAAGCCCCAAAGCGCCGCGGCGGTGCCCAGACAGGGGACTGCTTGCCGCCCCATGAATACGTCTAGAGCTGCCAGGCGGCCGAGAAGATCTGGCTCTCCGGCCGCGTACACGCCGTACCACACCCGGACAAGTCGGCCGTTCTTCACGTTGACGTCGAGTTGTTGACGAGTCATTACCGTGAGCAACTGCGCGGTGGTGGCGAATCCGCCGGAATTCTCGAGTAGGGCTCGCGGGTCGGCGTGCATCGGCAAAGCATGGGACGCCGATGCCGCAGCGGTTAGTCACCGCTGGGGATAGGTGGTGAGCAGACGCAGAATCGCACGTTTTCTTGGGAAAACGTGCGATTCTGCGTCTGCTCGCGGGACAAAGGTGACCCCTGCGCGCGGTGGGGGGCGCCCCTGCTCGCGGTAGAGAGGTGACCTACAGGGGGATGTTCTTGTGGCGGCCGCGGCGGGCGGGAGCCTGAGCCAGCGCCTCGGTCAGCTTGCTGCGGGTGTGCGACGGGTCGATCTTCTCGTCCACCACACCGATGTCGATGGCACTGTCCACGCCACCGGCAATGCGCTCGTGCTCGGCGGCCAGCTCGTTGTGCAGCGCCTCGCGCTCGTGCTCGGGCGCGGCGGCCAGCTTGCGCTTGTGCAGGATGCCGACCGCGGCCTTGGCGCCCATCACCGCAACCTCGGCGTCCGGCCAGGCGAACACCTTGGTCGCGTTCAGCGAGCGGGAGTTCATCGCAATGTAGGCCCCGCCGTAGATCTTTCGCGTCACCAGGGTGACCCGCGGAACGGTGCACTCACCGAACGCGTGCAGCAGTTTGGCGCCGCGTCGCACCACGCCGCCCCACTCCTGGTCGACACCGGGCAGGTAACCCGGCACGTCGACGATGACGACCAGCGGGATACCGAACGCGTCGCACAACCGCACGAAACGTGCTGCCTTCTCGGCACTTTCGGAGTTCAGGCAGCCACCCAGGCGCAGCGGGTTGTTGGCCAGCACGCCGACGGTGCGACCCGAGAGCCGGCCCAACCCGACCACCATCGACGGCGCCCACTTGGCCTGGAATTCGGCGAACGGCGCGTTGTCGTCCAGGATCGCGGTGACGATCGGGTGCACGTCGTAGGCGCGGCGGGCCGACTCGGGCAGCAGCGCCCTGATGTCGGTGTCGCCGGCCTCGGCTTTGCTGCGGTCGAAATGCCCTTGCTGGCAGAACAATCCGACCAACTCGCGGCCACGCTGGTAGGCGTCGAGCTCGTCGTCGGCAACGATGTGGCACACACCGGACTTCTTGTGGTGTGTTTCCGGACCGCCCAGCGAGGCCATGTCCACGTCCTCGCCGGTGACGCTGCGCACCACGTCGGGTCCGGTGACGAAGACCCGGCTCTCCGGGGCCATCACGATGACGTCGGTCAGCGCCGGTCCGTAGGCGGCGCCGCCGGCCGCGAAGCCGACGACCACCGAGATCTGCGGAATGTAGCCCGACGCGCGGATCATCGCCTCGAACACCGTGCCGACCGCGTGCAGCGCCCGCACACCCTCGGCGAGCCGGGCACCGCCGGAGTGCCAGATGCCCACGATGGGGCTCTGTTCCTCGATGGCGAGGTCGTAGGCGTCGACGATGTGCTGGCAACCCTCGGTGCCCATGGCGCCACCCATCACGGTGCCGTCGGTGCAGAAGGCGATCGTGCGCACGCCGTTGACGGTGCCGGCTGCGGCGAGCAGACCGGAACGGTCCCGCTCGTGCAGCAGCTCGACACTGCCGTCGTCGAAGAACGTGTTCAGACGCAACAGCGGATCGCGTGGGTCGAGCGACTCGCCAACCGTCTCCGGGGCCATGATTGTCATCGCAGGTCTCCTAGTTCCGGGTGTTGCTCTGGTTTATCCGACGGACCTTGGCTTTTTCTTGGTGCTCCGTCAGTAACGCCCGAACGCGATGGCCACGTTGTGGCCGCCGAATCCGAACGAGTTGTTGATCGCGTAGTTGTAGTTGCCGTTCCGCGGCTTGCCGTGCACCACGTCCAGATCGATCTCCGGGTCCTGGTTAACCAGGTTCAGCGTCGGCGGAATCACCTGGTCGCGCAACGCGAGCACGGTCAGGATGGACTCCACCGCGCCGACCGCACCGACCGAGTGCCCGAGGGCGCCCTTAGGTGCGTACACCGCCGGCTTGTTGCCGCCCAGCGCGTTGTTGATTGCCCGGCCCTCGGCCACGTCGCCGACCTGAGTGCCGGTGGCGTGGGCGTTGACGTGGTCGATGTCGTCGGGGGACAGACCCGCGAGCTGGATCGCCCGGGAGATCGCGTGCCCGGCGCGGATTCCGTTGGGGTCGGGAGCAACCATGTGGAAGCCGTCGGAGGTGATGCTGGCGCCCATGATGCGCGCCAGGATGTTGGCGCCCCGGGCCTTGGCGTGCTCCTCGGTTTCGATCGTCATCAACGCCGCGGCCTCACCGAAGACGAACCCGTCCCGGTCCTTGTCGAACGGGCGACAGGCACCGGCGGGGTCGTCGTTGTTGGTGGACATGACAATTCGCATGTTGGCAAAACCGGCGATCGGCACGGCCTCGATTTTGGTCTCCACACCACCGCAGATCGCCATGTCGGCTTCACCGAGCGCGATCTGCTGCCACGCGTGGGCAATACCCTCGGCGCCGGACGCGCACGCCGAAATCGGGGTCATGACACCGGCTTTGGCGTGCCGTTCCAGGCCGATCGCCGCGGCCGCGCCGTTGGGCATGTACTTCTGCACGGTCAACGGGGAGATGGCGCGGAAGCCACGCACCCGCATGTCGTCGTAGCCGAAGACCAGCTCTTCGGCAGACCCCAAGCCGGTGCCGACGGACACCATCAACCTGTTGGTGTCGACCTCCGGCGAGCCGGCGTTCTCCCAGACCCGACGGCCGAGGATGGTCGACATCCGCTGCAGATAACCGGTCCGGCGCAGCTCGACGCGCGTGAGCTGGTCGTCGAACTCCTCCAACAGATGGCCGCCGATCTTGACCGGCAGATCGAACTCCTCGACGAAGTCGTCCTCGAGAGTCCGGATCCCACTTTGGCCGTCGAGCAGGCACTTCCATGTGTTCTCGGCGTCGGTTGCCAGAGCGGTCGTCATGGCAATGCCGGTAACGACGATGTTCGGGAAAGCCTTCCCGGTAACCAACTCTGTCATGGTTGTTGCCAACGTTCCTTCCTACTTGTCCGGCTCGTACCGGGCCGTGTGCGGGCCCGCGTCTCGCCGGACGCCGTGCTCAGTAGCGCCCGAAAGCAAGCGCCACGTTGTGACCACCGAAACCGAACGAGTTGTTGATCGCATAGCGGTACTCGCCGGAGCGAGGTTCGCCCGCGACCACATCAAGGTCGATCTCTGGATCGGGGGTCTCATAGTTCAGCGTCGGTGGAATGACTCCGTCCCGAAGGGTCAACACCGTCAGCACTGATTCCAGCGCGCCAACAGCGCCGATCGAGTGCCCGAGCGCCGACTTCGGCGCATAAACGGCGGCGGATTCGCACCCGGCCGCCCGGATCGCGTTGGCTTCGGCCGCGTCGCCGATCGGCGTCGCGGTCCCGTGTGCGTTGACGTGGTCGATGTCACCGGGGGACAGGCCGGCCAGCTCCATCGAACGGGTCATGGCCTTGCCGGCGCGTTCGCCGTTGGGGTCCGGCGCCACCATGTGGAAGGCATCCGAGGTGATACCGGCGCCCATCAGCCGGGCCAACGGCTTGGCGCCGCGGGCCTTGGCGTGCTCTTCGGTCTCGATGATCATCATCGCCCCGGCCTCACCGAACACGAAGCCGTCCCGGTCCTTGTCGAACGGACGTGACGCACGCTCGGGCTCGTCGTTGCGTGTCGACATGGCCCGCATCATCGAGAACGCCGCGATCGGCAGCGCTTCGATGGGCCCTTCGACCCCACCGCAGACGGCGAAGTCAGCATCGCCCATGACGATCTGTCGCCACGCGTGCGCGATGGCCTCGGAGCCCGACGAACAGGCCGACACCGGAGTGATGACACCGCCGCGGGCGCCGAGCTGCAAGCCCACCACCGCCGCGGCGCCGTTGGGCATGATCATCTGAACGGCGAGCGGGGACACCTTGCGGGGGCCGCCCTCGTTCATCAGGTCATAGCTCTCCACGATGCGCTCTGCGCCACCCAGTCCGGTGCCGACCACGACGCTGAAGCGGTCGGGATCGACCTCGGGGGCGCCTGCGGTCTCCCACAGTTGCCCGCTGAGCAACTTGGCCAGCCGCTGGACGTAGGACATACGCCGCAGGTCCAGTCGGCCCATGTGGTTGTCGACGGGTTCCTTCAGGTGCCCACCGATCTTGGCTGGTAGGTCCCATTTGGTGACGAACTCGTCTTCGAGGACGCGGATGCCGCTTTCGCCGGCCAACAAGCCCTTCCACGTGCTCTCGACGTCCGGCGCGATCGAAGTCGTCGCCGCGACGGCGGTTACCACAACGCTGGGGTAACCGCCATTAGCAGTGGAAGGCTTGGTCACTTGCTGTCCGCTTCCAGCCTGGACTTGACGTTGGCGACAGCCTCGGGGTTCTCGGTCTCCAGCTTGGCGCGCAGCGCCTCGGCGGCCTCGGGGTTCTCTTCCTCGAGCTTCTGGATGTAGGCGACGACGTCACCGACGGTGCGCAGACCGGCCAGGTCCTCGTCGGGGATCTTCACGCCGTACTTGTCCTCGGTCTGCACGGCGATCTCGACCATCGACAGCGAGTCGATGTCCAGGTCGTCGACGAACGACTTCTCCGGGGTGACCTCGGAGGGCTCGATGCCGGTGACCTCTTCGATGATCTCGGCAATACCGGCGATGATTTCTTCCTGACTGACGGCCACAGTAGTTCCCTTCGTGATGTGTTGTGTGTAAACCGATTTGACGTACTTTTGTGGGTTCTGGATCAGCGGCTGTTACAGATTCGCCAACTCGTCCAGATCTGCGGGTGACTTGACGGCGCGCGCCGGAACCCCCCGAAGTTCGCGTTTGGCGATACCGCTCAGAGTGCCCGCGGGCGGGAACTCCACGATCGCCGTGACTGTGTGCTCGCGGATGAACGCTGTGCACAGATCCCAGCGCACCGGCCGGGTCAGCTGAGAAACCAGGGTGGTCATCGCCGCGGCCGCATCGGCGACCGGCTTCCCGTCGTAGTTGGACAGCAGTGTGGTGGTGGGCTCGGCGGTGGTGATGCCGGCCGCGGCCGCGGCGTAACCGTCCAGCGCGGGTGCCATGAACTCGGTGTGGAACGCCCCGGCGACACCCAGCGCGCGCACCCGGGCCTTGGCCGGCGGGTCCTCGGCGAGCTTCTCCAGGGCGGTCAGCCGGCCGGCCGCGACGATCTGGCCGGCGGCGTTGCGGTTGGCCGGGACCAGGTCGAGCTGCTCGAGACGGGTCAGGACCTCGGTTTCGTCGCCGCCCAGGACCGCGGACATGCCGGTGGGCTCGGCGGCACAGGCCTTGGCCATCTCGGCGCCGCGGGTGGCGGCCAGCATGACGGCGTCGTCGGCGGCGAGCACCCCGGCGATCGCGTAGGCGGCGATCTCGCCGACGGAGTGACCGGCCACGATCGTGTCCCGGTCCGCCAGCAGGCCGCGCCTGGTCAGCTCCTGGTGGGCGAGCAGGGTGGTGGCCACGATCAGCGGCTGGGCGATCGCGGTGTCAGTGATCTCTTCCGTCGACGCGGTGGTGCCCAGTCGGGCCAAGTCCAGGCCGCTGGCCTGTGACCATGCGGCGATCTGGTCTGCTGCACCCGGCAGTTCCAGCCACGGCGACAGCATTCCTTCACTCTGGGAGCCCTGTCCGGGCGCAAGCAATGCGATCACGTGTCTAAGAGAACACTGTGAAGACGGTTTTGCGGGGTGTAACAGATTATGAACCTCGTCTTAGGTTTTTGTATACCTTCTACAAAATAGCCTCGTAAGCTACATGTTTGATACCGGGTCGCGATCTGTCATCTGAGTCACTATCTGCCCGAGGGGGCTCCGATACCCCCTCTGACCGGGGACGGAAGCTGCGGGACAGCAATGTTGGCGGCGTTCGCGGGATGCGTTGGGTAGTTGAGCTGACCGACCGTCGCCGCCACGCGCAGCACATATGCGTCACGCGGCTGAGTGGGATCGCGCCCGGTGAAGTCGGTGATCCGCTTGAGCCGGTAGCGGACGGTGTTTGGATGAACGAACAACTTCCTGGCACAGGCCTCAATCGCGCCGCCAGAATCTAAGAAAGCGTCCAAGGTTTCGACCAGGGTCGGGCCGGCGTCGGCCAGGGGGCGCATGACGTCGGTATGCAGCGCCACGATCGCCGAGGCGTCCCCCATCAAGGCCCGCTCCGGCAGCAATTCGCGGGCTAGGACGGGGCGCGGCGCCCCGCGCCACCCGGCGACGGCGTTCATCCCGGAGATCGCTTCGCTGGCGCTGTGGTACGCGGCCGTGAGCATCGGCGCGGTAGGGCCGATCACCACCGGGTCGTCGGAGAAGGCCGTCAGCAGTTCCTTCAAGAACTTGTCGGTCGGTGACAGGTGGCCGGAGACGATGGCAACCAGCCAGGTGCCGTGCACGTCGGTGAGGGCTGCGCGACCGTGCCGGGCCGCGATGTCGCGGACGTCCTGGCTGGCGCGGCCGCTGTCGGCGCTATCCCGCCCGGGTGCCGGGGTGCCCACCACAACGGTGGCCGGCGCGGTGGTGTCCCAGTTCAGCGCGGCCGCCCGGGACAGCAGTTCGGCGCCGGTGTCGCCGCGGACGACGGCGTCGACGACGCTGGCCTCCATCCGGCTGTCCCACGCGCCACGGGCCTCGGCGGCGTCGGCGTAGGCGGTGGCGGCGGTGAACGCCAGATCCCGGCTGTACTTGAGGATCCCCACTGTCAGGGCGGTCAACTGCTCTTCTGAGCGGGCCAGCAATGGCACCACCTCTTCGAAGAACTCCATGGTCACCCGGACCATGTCCACGGTGTGGCGCAGCGCGATGCGCCGGGTCAGGTCCTGGGGGACGAGCTCGAAGGCCTGGGCGGTGTAGCTGACGTTGCTGTGCGGGTCCTGCATCCACTCCACGAAGTTGACCACCGCCGTCTGCACCACCAGTGCCACGCTGGCGCGCTGCGAGGCTTCCAGGTCGGCGAAGAACGGCAACCGTTCCTGCATGGCGGAGACGGCCTCGGTGGACAGCCGGCCGGAGTACTGCTTCAACCGCCGCAACAGGGAGTCGGGCACGGTGTCCAGCATCTCCAGCGGCGACCGGAGGCGTTCACGCTGCGCAAACTGGTTGTCGTTCACACCTAAAAGCTACGCCCGTTTTCTGGAAGGTTCCGCCAAAGTCTCCGCTGGGGTGCGTCACGCTGGCGTGACGTTCGCCGACGAGTGCCACTCCAGCGTGACGCTCGGCGGCGTGCGGGGCCTCGACTCCCGGCGTGCGGCTGGCCGCGCGCTCGGCGGCGTGGAGGGAGCAGCTAGGCCACGCCTGGGTCTGAGGTCTGCTCGGGCGCGGCCAGCACGTCGTCGATCTTGTACTGCTGGGCGGCCTTGACGGCCACCGACTGGTCGATCTCACCGTCGCGGGCCAGCGCCTCGAGCACCGCCACCACCTGGGATTCGGCGTCGGTGTTGAAGTAACGCCGCGCGGCGGGCCGGGTGTCGGAAAACCCGAACCCGTCGGTGCCGAGGGTGACGTAGGTGCCGGGCACCCACGGCCGGATCTGTTCGGGCACCGCGCGCATCCAGTCCGAGACCGCGACCACCGGGCCGCGGCAGTCGGCGAGCACCTTGGTGACATAGGCCTCGCGCGGCGCCTGGTCCGGGTTGCGCAGCCGTTCCTTCTCCACGGCCACACCGTCGCGGTTCAACTCGCCCCAGCTGGTCACCGACCACACGTCGGCGGCCACGCCCCACTCTTCGAGCATCCCGGCCGCCTTGAGCGCGGCCGGCATCGACACTCCGGACACCAGGATGTGCGCGGAATGGCCGCGCTCCTCTTTGGCGGCGCGGTAACGGTAGATGCCGCGCAGCAGGCCGTCGGGATCGAAGTCTTCCGGTTCGGGTGGCTGCGCGTAGGGCTCGTTGTAGAGAGTGATGTAGAAGTAGACGTTCTCCGGGTTCTCGCCGAACATCCGCGCCAGGCCGCTCTCCACGATGTAGGCGATCTCGTAGGCGAACGCCGGGTCGTAGGACACCACCGCCGGGTTGGTGGCGGCCAGCAGCAACGAATGCCCGTCGGCGTGCTGCAGCCCCTCACCGACGAGCGTGGTGCGCCCGGCGGTGGCGCCCAGCGCGAACCCGCGGGTCATCTGGTCGGCCGCGGCCCACAGGCCGTCGCCGGTGCGCTGGAACCCGAACATCGAATAGAAGATGTAGACCGGGATCATCGGCTCGTTGTGGGTGGAATACGAAGTGCCGGCCGCGGTGAAGGACCCCACTGATCCGGCTTCGTTGATGCCTTCGTGCAGGATCTGGCCGACTTCGCTTTCCTTATAGGCCAGCATCAGCTCGGCGTCCACAGCGGTGTAGAGCTGGCCGTTGCGGTTGTAGATCTTGAGCGACGGGAACCACGAGTCCATCCCGAACGTGCGGGCCTCGTCGGGAATGATCGGCACGATCCGTTTGCCGATCTCTTTGTCGCGCAACAACTCTTTGAAGGTTCGGACCAGCGCCATGGTGGTGGCGACCTCTTGTTTGCCGGAACCCTTCTTGAGCGCTTTGTAGGTGTCGCGGCCGGGCAGCGTCAGCGCTTTGGCCTTGGTGCGGCGCTCCGGGACGAATCCGCCCAGGGTGCGGCGACGGTCCAGCAGGTAACGGATTTCGGGGGCGTCCGGGCCGGGGTGGTAGTACGGCGGCAGGTACGGGTCTTCTTCCAGCTTGTCGTCGCTGATCGGGATCCGCATCGAGTCGCGGAAACGCTTGAGGTCTTCCAGCGCAAGCTTTTTCATCTGATGGGTGGCGTTGCGACCCTGGAAGTGCGCGCCCAGTGAATAGCCCTTGATGGTCTTGGCCAGGATGACCGTGGGCTGTCCCTTGTGCGCCATCGCGGCGTGATAGGCGGCGTAGACCTTGCGGTAGTCGTGCCCACCGCGCTTGAGATTCCAGATTTCGGAGTCACTCATGTTCTCGACCAACGCCTTGGTGCGCGGGTCGCGGCCGAAGAAGTGGTCGCGCACGTAGGCGCCGTCGTTGGCCTTGTAGGTCTGGTAGTCGCCGTCCGGGGTGCTGTTCATCAGGTTCACCAGCGCGCCGTCCCGGTCGGCGTGCAGCAGTGCGTCCCACTCGCGACCCCACACCACCTTGATCACGTTCCAGCCGGCACCGCGGAAGAACGACTCCAGCTCCTGGATGATCTTGCCGTTGCCGCGCACGGGGCCGTCCAGGCGCTGCAGGTTGCAGTTGATCACGAAGGTCAGGTTGTCCAGGCCCTCGAGCGCGCCGACGTGGGCCAGCCCGCGGCTTTCCGGCTCGTCCATCTCGCCGTCGCCCAGAAAGCACCACACATGCTGATTGGAGGTGTCTTTGATGCCACGGTCGTGCAGGTAATGGTTGAACCGTGCCTGGTAGATGGCGTTGAGCGGGCCCAGGCCCATCGACACGGTGGGAAACTCCCAGAAATCAGGCATCAATCGCGGGTGCGGATAGGACGGCAACCCACCGCCGGCATGGCTGTGTTCCTGGCGGAAGCCGTCCAGGCGGTCTTCGCTGAGCCGGCCTTCGAGGTACGCGCGGGCGTAGATGCCGGGGGAGGCGTGGCCCTGGATGTAGACGTGATCGCCGCCGCCGGGGTGCGACTTGCCGCGGAAGAAGTGGTTGAACCCGACCTCGTAGAGCGCGGCCGAAGACGCATAGGTCGAGATGTGGCCGCCTACACCGACGCCGGGCCGTTGCGCGCGGTGCACCATGATCGCGGCGTTCCACCTGATCCAGGTCCGATACCGGCGTTCGACGTCCTCGTCGCCGGGAAACCAGGGTTCCAGCTCGGTCGGGATGGTGTTGACGTAGTCGGTCGAGGTGAGCGCCGGGATGGAGACCCGCTGCTCGCCGGCCCGCTCCAGCATTCGCAGCATCAGATAACGCGCGCGGGCCGGACCGGAACGTTCCAGTAACGCGTCAAATGACTCCAGCCACTCCGAGGTCTCCTCGGGGTCGATGTCGGGCAGGTAGGACGCCACACCCTCGCGGATGACCCGAACGCGATCGGGTTCGCTTGTGCTGCTTGATGTTTTGGCCAGATCGTTGCGGGCGAACTCGGTTGTCAACGCACTACTCCTGTAGTTGGCGGCGTAGCTACTTGATCGATCTCCCCCTATCGTGCCGCACTTGCGTCCCTGGCGGGTACCCACCGCCCGCCACTCCTAAGTCGATGCTCATGGGGCAATTGGGATAGCCACGCGGTAACGTCACATGCCGTGCTCATCGGATGGCGTGCCGTCCCTCGCAGGCACGTGGGGGAGTTCCCCAGGCGAGGCGCCCTGGCTCTGGGCTGTATTGCGCTGGTGACGATAGGGATCGTCGGCTGTACCAAGGTCACCGACGGCAACGGCGCGGCCGACACCAACCTCGCTCCTGCCTACCGGTCGTCGGTGTCGGCATCGCTCTCGGAGTCCGCGGTGTCCTCCAGCGCCAGGGAATCCCAACGGCTGCAGTCGGTGACCACGCGGGCGATGCGCACGTCGTGCGACGCGCTCGCGACCACCAGCAAAGAGGCGATCGACAAGGTCAACGCCTTCGTGGCCGCGTTCAACGCGGGAAAAAACACCGGCCCGACCGAAGGCCCGGCCATCGACGCACTCAACGCCAGCGCCACCGCGGTGGAGAACAGCTACAGCGACGCCCTGCCCGGCCAGATGCGCGACGCGTTCAACGCTTACAACGACGCCGCTCGCCAGGTGGCCAACGCGATCGGCACGCACGCCTCGACCGGCGAGTTCAACCGGCGGGTGGATCGGCTCAATGACACCAAGACCAAGGCACTGAAAATGTGCACGGGTTAGTCGTATGAACTCCGGTGGTGCCTGTGCGACGATAACGTCCATCGCGGTGGCGATCGCAAGCGCGGCGAAGCCGGCGCAGCGGGTCGCCACCATCCGGCTTTGTCGTGCGGTTGGTTGAGGGAGGTTTCACGGTGGTCGCGGCGGATCACGCCCCGAGCTACGCTCGCAAACTGGGCATCCAACCGGACCAGGTCGTCCAGGAGTGGGGCTGGGACGAGGACACCGACGACGACATCCGCGCCGACGTCGAGGATGCCTGCGGCAGCGAGTTGCTCGACGAGGACACCGACGAGGTCGTCGACGTCGTGCTGCTGTGGTACCGCAACGGTGACAGCGACCTGGTGGACATCCTGATGGACGCGATCAGCCCGCTCGCCGAAGACGGCGTGATCTGGGTGCTCACCCCTAAGACCGGCCGTCCCGGGCACGTGCTGCCCGCCGACATCGCCGAGGCGGCGCCGACCGCGGGCCTGATGCCGACGTCGTCGGTCAATTTGGGTAATTGGAGTGCGTCTCGTCTGGTTCAGCCGAAGTCGCGGACCGGGAAGCGTTGATGCTCGACGTCGGAGCCACCGCCCCCGACTTCACCCTGCGCGACCAGAACAACCAGCCCGTCGCGCTAAGCAGCTTCCGCGACAGCAAGAACGTGCTCTTGGTCTTCTTCCCGCTGGCCTTCACCGGAATCTGCCAGGGCGAGTTGGACGCGGTGCGCGACAACCTGCCCGAATTCGAGAACGACGACACCGCGGTGCTGGCCATCTCGGTGGGGCCGCCGCCGACCCACAAGATCTGGGCGGTGCAGAGCGGATTCACGTTTCCGGTGTTGTCGGACTTCTGGCCACATGGCGAGGTCAGCCAGGCCTACGGGGTGTTCAACGAACAGGCCGGCATCTCCAACCGCGGCACCTTCGTGGTCGACCGCTCGGGGATCATCCGGTTCGCCGAGATGAAGCAGCCCGGAGAGGCACGCGATCGGCGACTGTGGACGGATGCGCTGGCGGCGTTGTCGTTTTGAGTGCCGCGGGTGTGGGCGTGTAACCTGCGCCGGGGCATAGGGCGCGTAGCTCAGTGGTAGAGCTCTGGTTTTACACACCAGCGGTCGGCGGTTCGATACCGTCCGCGCCCACTTTCCGAGTCGCTCGAAAAGTCGGTCTGCACGAGACCTTCGATCAGGTTGGCTCCGACGCGCTTGCTCGCGGCTTCGCTTGTCCCAGGCAAGCGGATAGGACGGCTTCCCGCGCTTAATTGCGCTCAGCCGGAGGATGTCTCGCAAATCTGCCTCCGATAGCGACTCAGACACAAAGCTTTTCGGCGGGGCCGACTCTCAAGCGTCAGGGAGTTCTCTCGGTCGGCGCGGGCGCCGCACCGGCGGCTGACTGTGCCAGGCGCCACCGGCGCGGAACAATTCCGGTGGTCGGCCGCCGCGCGGGCTCGCTTTGGCCCGCTCACCGGTCGGCTCGACGTAGTTGTCCGGGTTCGCGACCGTCGGCGACGAAGTGGTAAGGCTGCGACGGAAATTGGCCGGATCGATCTCGGTTTGCCACAGCTCCTCGTACACGTTCTGCAGTTCCGACAGCGCGAACGTCTCGCCGACGAACGCCGTCGCCAAGTTGGTCTGCTCGAGCTGTTCAGCCGCCCGGTCTACCGCGTCGGACAGGATCCGGTGATGGTCGAAGGCCAGCGGGAGATTGCGCACCGCGTCGGTGACCGGCCATAAGCGGGCCGCGGCCGCATCGGTGCCGGCGCGCAACTCGCCCGGGTCCGGCGTCACCGCGAGGTACGCCACGGTGACCACATTGGTGCGCGGGTCGCGCCCGGGATCGCCGTAGGCGCCGAACTGCGCCAGGTGTTTGGGTGCGATCACACCGGTCTCTTCACGCAATTCCCGCCACGCCGCGTCGTCGAGAGTCTCGTCGGGCCGTTTGAACCCGCCGGGCAGCGCCCACATGCCGGCATACGGCTCGCCGCCACGCTGCACCAACAGCACGTGCAGACGGCCTTCCCGCATGGTCAGGATCACGATGTCGACAGTCACCGCGAAGGACGGGTAGGCCGAGGCGTCGTAGCCCTCCGGTGCGCGGTGCTCTGGTCTGTCCATGTGGGCATCGTAGGCAGATATTTGTCAGAATGACAATTAGCTGTTATAGTCATGCGGACAAATACCGGACGGACGAGGGGAGCGTCATGACAAATCACGCAGACACAGACGTAAACGAACTGCTTGCGCGGATCGCGAAATTGGAGGCCCTGCTTGCGCAGCAGTCGGCGGAAGAAGCCTCACGCGCGGACATCTGGTTCCTGCTGGACCGGTCCGGATCGATGAACACGATCGCCGAATACGTCGTGCAGGGCTACGACGAGTTCATCGCCGAGCAGCGCAAAGAGAAGGGCGAAGCGACGATGACGCTGGTCCAGTTCGACGGCGAGGACATTCACGACGTTCTTGTCGACGCCGAACCGCTCGACCGGGTCCAGTCAATCACCGGACGGTTCAGTCCCCGCGGGATGACGCCGCTACACGATGCGATCGCGCTGTTGCTGGACCGTGCCGAGGCGCACCTGAAGCGTGCAGGCGCCGATCCGGCCGATCAATTGGTGGTGATCTTCACCGACGGCCTTGAGAACGCCAGCCGGCGCTGGACCGCCCGGGCGATCAACAAACGCATCGCGGGGCTGCGGAAGGCCGGATGGACCTTCGTCTTCCTGGGTGCCAACCAGGACAGTTACGCCACCGGCTCGGCGATCGGCGTGGGTGCGGGCAACACGTCCAACTACACCGCCTCACCGACGGGCGTGCTGACCACCCATCGTGGGTTGAACCGGTCGGTGCGGGAATGGCGCGGCAAGTCCCGCAGTACCCGGCTCGCCGATGCCGACGACTTCTGGGGCGGAGTCAAGGAAGGTGAGGAAGAGGGCGCCCGTCGATAACAAACAAGAGGGGTCGCAAGGCGAGCGAGTCAGCGTGACCGGTCGAAAGTCAGGAGTTCATATGGCGACGTCTAATCCGTATCGCGAAGAGATCGAGCGGATTCTGCTCACTCACCAGCGCACGCGATACGCGAAAGTCCTTGATGGAATGAACCGAGGGCTCTCCGACGTCGAGATGTCACGTGAAGCTTCCGCTGCCGCAGAACCGTGCAATCCCGACAGCATCGGGTACGTGCGCAAGTTAGTGCGCCTCACGTTGGACGACGCCTTTGTCCCGGCGCCGTCCGACGCCGAAAGCCAGGCCGGCATTTATCGGGAACTGCTCAATTACTCACACTCGCCGGGGTTGCATCAGCACATCCTGACCCGTTTGAGGCAGCTTCAGCAGCGCGACCCGTCCATCAAACTGACCCCATTGGGTGACGTTCGTTTGGGTGCCAATGACGCCGCAAGGCCAAAGAAGCCAGAGCAGCGGTGTCCGGACTGCTTCGAAATCCACGCCGGGGAATGTTGGTGACGAACGCGGCGATGTCCCGGCCCGCCAATGTTTATCGCCGTGCTGGTTCGAGTCGCAGATTGTGCATGACAGCGCGAATCAGCTACGTGCAGGGAGGAATTCACATGAATAAAGTCGTCGAACGCCGTTTGGCGCTCTGGCCTGACTCGCGGACGCGCGCCAAGGCTGTGCAGCTTCTCTTTGTTAAAGGGTGGGAGCTACGGAAGGTGTTGGCGCTGTACCCAGATGAGGTAGTCAGGGAGGATCGAGGCGTCTTGCGTGGAGCTGCGCGCCGCGCGATCTGGGCGCACTACGCGCTGCTGCAGGAGGCCGTTGGTGAGCCCGACGTCGACCCTGAAGATGCTGCCGAAGTCAAGCGTCTGGTCGAAACGAAAGGGGTTGAGGTTGCTCGGTGTCGCACCGGCAGCCACCTGCCTGGATACGACACTTTCCCCGACCTAGCTTGGTACGAACGCCAGGCACCGCCAAGTTGGCCTATTGAGGCTGACGACGGGCGTCGCGCCCAGGTTGAGCGCGCAGAAATTCGCAGCGTCATGTGCCCACAGTGCTTCTGCATCCATGTTGGCGAATGCCCGTGACGGATGCTGAAAGCGGTTCGGTGAAACTGCTGGCGTGGTGAATGGCCATCGTATTTTGTCAAGCTTCCCTCAAAGCTTGCGCCATCGAACACCCGACGATTTCGGCCCCGACGCGGGTGACCACCCGTGTAATGCTCATCGGCACCTGATGCACAAACATGTGCGGGCGATATCGTGCTGGGGCATAGTGTCGCTGTGTATTTCGTAGGTTTGGACCTCGCCTGGGGTGCTGTCAGCCGCACCGGCATTGCGGTTGTTGACGACGCTGGCCAGCTGCAATTGCTCACCTCGGTGGTTACGGACGACGAAATCCTTTCTGCCGTAGCGCCTTACGTTGTCGGCGACTGCTTGGTGGCCATCGATGCGCCCTTGCTGGTCACTAACGAATTCGGCCGTCGACTGGCGGAGGCGGAATTAGACAAGCAGTTTCGGCCATTCCAGGCCGGCCCACGCCCGGCATATAAGTCGCACCCGGCCGGCATGTTCGATCCGCCTCGCGGCGCCGTGCTGACTCAAAAGCTGAAGCTCGACATCGATCCGATGTCGAGCGCGCCGCGACGCGCAATCGAGGTCTACCCACACCCCGCGATCGTGGTGCTGTTCAGGCTGGGATGCACATTGAAATTCAAGCGCGGTCGCGGTGCGAATGCCGCGGAGCGAACCATTGATCGGCGAAGCGAAATGCTCAGACTGATCGATCACATCGAGAGTCTGGCTAGCGCGCCGCTGCCGATGCAGGTAACCGGCCACAGCAGTTGGATGACTTTGCGTCGTTCGGTCGAGATGGCCACTCGGCCAATCCAATTGGATCGTGCGGAAGACCAGCTTGACTCGGTCATCTGCGCTTACGTGGCGATGCTCTGCACGTGCCGACCCGACCAAGTCGCCACCTTCGGCAATTTCCCCGACAATGGCTACATCGTCACGCCGGCTCTTCCGGCCGACTTGAAAGCCGACCGCCGACAGAGTCTGCGCGACGAAGCGGGCGAACCAGTGCTGCCAACTTGCCCCTGCGGATGTGGGCGGCCCGTCAGCAAACCCAACAAATTCGTCCCTGGTCACGATGCGAAGGCACTCCATCAACGAATCGCCCAGCAATGGGGGAATACTCTCGGCTTCATCGAATGGTTCGATGCGACATACGGATTCACTCCGCAATGAGCGACAGACAGCCGACGCCACGACATGAACGCGAGTCGGCACGTTCCTTGACGCCAGCGCTACGGCATCAAAGTCCACGGATCACGGTGCCGCCCGGGCGGTTCTGAGATCCAGGACCGGGCGCCGGCACGTACCGCAGCGTGCACCGCTCGTGCGATCCGGGCGCCGAATGTCGAGCGCGGTCCGCCGTATGCCTCCGCAGCCCCGTCCGTCGGGCAATGCACGACGATCGCGTCCGAGGCGGTGCCGGTGGCCCGTACCCCGGTCTCCTGCAAGGCCTGCACCTTCGCTTCGGTGGCGGTGGCCACCGCGTTGACCAGGGCGGCCGTCGACAGCCGTGCCGGCACCGCGACCACGATGTTGATCGTGCCCACCTGGTAGCCGTTGGTGAATGGTCGGTACTCGACGGACTGGTAGTCGGGGAACAGCGTCGTTTGCACGCCGGACGGTAATTCGCGGCGGAAGTCCCCGTCGGGCGCGGCCGCCCAGGCCGGGTTGGAGAGCCCGACCGTTGCGGAGGCATGCACTCCGCCGTCCGCGGCGAGGTGGTGGCGGGTCACGTCGACGGCGGTGAGCAACCCGCAGCCCGTCCCGACGAGGCCCAGCGCCGTACCGATCTCGGTGAGGTGACGGTCCGGATCGGTCCGGTCGTAATCCAGCGGGACGGTTGCGTTCACCACCCAGTCCCGGACGTCGATACCGCCGCCGAGCGGTCCGGAAGAGATGCACAGTCGAGGCTCGGCAAATTGCCACAGCAGGACCGGGATCTGCCGAGCTTGTTCCACCCGCGCCGTCAACTTGGGATGCATGGTCCCATCCTCGTGCGGGGGTGCAACGTCGCGAACGTCGGGCACCTCGTCGGATCTGCCCAGCACGACGTCAACACATCATCGGCCCACCGCGTGCGCATTTCGGACGGACGCTTGTCATAGTTGGCCGGTGGATGAGGCGCTCGTCGGGTTCGGCGCGGGCGTCGTCGTCGCAGTCTTGACCACACCCGTCGGAGTGTCAGGCGCAGTGTTTCTACTGCCATTGCAGATGAGCCTGCTCGGTGTGCCCAATCCCGCCGTGACCCCGACGAACCTTCTGTTCAACGTCATCTCCATCCCGGGAGCGCTGGCCCGGTATGCGCGGGTGGCGCCGCTGGGTAGTTCGCTGACCCGTTTGATGCTGCTCGGTACCCTGCCTGGTGTCGTCGTCGGCGCCGTGTTGCGGGTGTTGTTGGTTCCGGACCAGCAGACGTTCAGACTGTTCGCCGCCGCGCTGCTCTTCCCGTTAGGGGTGTGGCTGTGGCTGCAGCGCGCTTCGTCTCTACCCGTGCGCGCGCGCCCGGGGCCGTCGAACAATTTCGTCGTCACGCTCGCACTCGGTGTGGGCGTCGTCGGCGGCATCTACGGTATCGGCGGAGGCTCGTTGCTCAGCCCCATCCTGGTGGGCCGCGGCGCGCCCCTTGCCGAAGTTGCCCCGGCCGCACTGGTTTCGACGTTCGTCACGTCGATAGCGGGTGCCGCCACCTACGCCGTGTTGTCCGTGATCGCCCCGGGACACGACATCGCTCCCGACTGGACCCTCGGCATCGCCGCAGGCTTGGGTGGACTGCTGGGCGGGTACGCCGGTGCCCGGTTGCAACCGTGGGTATCCGAAGGTGCACTCCGACGTCTGTTGGGAACGTTGGCTGTCGGTGCAGCGGTGCTGTACGTCGTTCAAAGCTCCCGCTGAACCAAACGTGCAACTCTCCATATCGACCCTCCCGGTCGTACATTGACCAGATGGCAGACGCGGCAGACCGGGCCCAAGAGCTACGCCAGCGGCATTTTCAGTTGGAGCACAACCAACCTGTCACCGAGCGTGACGTCGAGCAGGCCGCGCAGCGGGCCGACGAAGCCCATGAGCGGGCCGCCCTCGCGCACCGCAAAACGGCCGAACGACACGACGAGTCGGCGCAGGTGCACGAACGAGTCGCGCAGGTCCACGAGGACGCCGCGTACGCCGGTGTGGGAGATCCCGACAAGCATCACGCGGCCGCCGAGCGGCACCGCCAGGCGGCCGCGGCCGACCGTGCAGCTGCGGCCGAGGACCGCCAGGCCGCGGACGAGGAATAACCCGGGACCCGACCGGGGTTGGGCTCGGGCCGCCGCTTAGCGCCCGTTGGTCCAAGGGGTGCAGCCATGCGTGATGAAGTGCCCGACCGCAGGCGCCGAGAGGTCCGCGGTCAGCGTTTGCCCCGTCCCCACGCTGTCTCCGGTGAGAAACGTCCAGTCGCCGGTCCACGTGCTGAACGTGCACTGCTGCACCGCGGGATCGCGCACCTCGACGCGGGCGGTGTAGACGCCGTGCGGAACCTGCCCGGGCACCGCGTACGTGCCCGGTCCGAACGTCGCATCTGCTTCGGCAACCGGACAGCCGATGAGGCCGAACAGCAGTAGGGACATCGCTGTCGGCGCCAGAATCCGCATCACCCAACGATAAGTTCCCGCAACCGGTCCCGCAGCGCGGGATCAGCGCTGGTGCAGCGGCAAGCGCAGCGCGCCTCATTTCAGGAATGACTCATCTCGTCGGCGTTTGCCGACCGCAAAGGCGGGTATCGCAGGCCCGACGAAGGAGCGCCCCGTGAGTTATCTGGACAGTGCAAAAAACCAAGTGCTGAGCGCAGTCAGCAAGGTTGTCGACATGCAGCAACCCAAAGCGACGGCGCAGACGGTGACCATCGCGGCACCCGTCGAACGTGTCGAACACTTCTGGCGTGACACCGACCAGCTGTCCGTCGTGCTCGGTGACATCGCGGACGTCGAACCCGGGGGAGAAGATCGCTACCGCTGGCGTCTGCAGGACCAGCCGGACGTCAGCTGGGAATCCCGGCTGGTCGTCGAGCCCGGCCGGATCCGCTACGTCGGTACCGCCGACGACAACGAACTCGTGGTGAGCTGGCAAGCCGCGCCACGGGATCTGGGCACCGAGGTCACGCTGCGAGTCAAGACGCCGGCGCCGGGCCTGCTGTCCGGGGCGGCGGCATACAAGGTCCTCTACCGGGTGCGCGCCCTGCTGCAGACCGGCGAGGTGCCGACCCTCCAGTCCAACCCCAGCGCGCGGAACTCCGCGCGGTAAGGAAAGGTTCATCGTGCGCGCACTGTGCTGGAACGGCGTCAACGACCTGTCGGTGGAGACGGTCGACGATCCCAAGATCCTCAACCCACACGACGTGATCGTCCAGGTCCGGCTGACGACCACATGCGGCTCGGACCTGCATTTCATCGACGGCTACCTGCCCGGCATGCGCCAGGGCGACGTCTTCGGCCACGAATTCATGGGAGTGGTGGTCGAGACGGGCTCGGAGGTGCGCGACACCAAAGTGGGTGAGCGGGTGGTGGTGCCGTCGTTCATCGCCTGCGACAGATGCTGGTACTGCGAGCACGAGTTGTATGCCTGCTGCGACACCACCAACCCGAACGCCGAACTGCAACAGCCGCTGCTCGGCTACCCGTCGGGCGGAATCTATGGCTACACGCACCCGTTCGGCGGTTACGCCGGTTCGCATGCCCAGTACGTGCGGGTGCCGTTCGGCGACGCGAACTGCTTTGCCATCCCCGGGGACATCACCGACGAGCAGGCGCTGTTCCTGTCCGACGCCGTCCCTACCGGTTTCATGGGCGCGGACTTCTGCGACATCTCCGGCGGTGACACCGTCGCGGTCTTCGGCGCCGGGGGAGTGGGTCTGATGGCGGCCCGCAGTGCGCTGCTGCTCGGCGCCGACCGGGCGATCGTGATCGACCGGATCCCGGAACGACTCCAATTGGCGCGCAACGGATTCGAACTGGAGACCATCGACTACACCGCCGTGGACAGCGTGCACGAGACGCTGCGGGAGATGACCGGTGGGCGGGGTCCGGATGCGTGCATCGACGCGGTCGGCATGGAAGGACACGGCACCGGGGTCCAGCAGCTCTACGACAAGGCCAAGCAACTGCTGCGGCTGGAGACCGACCGCGCCACCGCCTTGCGGCAGGCGATCCTGGCCTGCCGCAAGGGTGGGGTGGTCTCGGTGCTCGGGGTGTACGGAGTGACCGACAAGTTCCCGATGGGTGTGCTGACCAACAAGGGCCTGACCCTGAAGACCTCGCAGCAACACGGCCAGCGCTACATCGCTCGGTTGTTCGACTACGTCGAACAGGGTGATCTGGATCCCGCCAAGCTGATCACCCATGACCTGCCCCTCGAAGAAGGGGTGCGCGCCTACGACCTGTTCAAGAACAAAGAGGACAACTGCATCCGGGTGGCGATGCGGCCGTAGGGGGTTAGAGCGCTACGCAGCGGGCATAGCTGGTGGCATGACAATCGAGGCTGACGACGTCCGGCGCCTGCTCGACGCCGAGGACGCAGACGCTGCACTGGTTCTCATCGAAGGTCGGGTCGAAGTGAAGACACCGGCCGAACTGGAATCGCCGGATTACCGCGGCGCGTTGCAGGTCGCGACGCGCGCCGAGGTGCTGCAGGGCGTGGGCGATGCGGAGTTGTCGGACCGCGAACTCGCTGAGCGGGCTGAGGAACTCGACACGGCGGTGCGCAACTTGGGCGGCTGACAGGGGGGTTGCCTGTTCGCCGGCGCGTTGCTGAGATCAGGGCATGACTCAGCAGGAACCACTGAGCCACTCGAAGAGTTCGTGTCGCTGGATCGGTACGGCAATCGGGCGTTCCTGCATGGCCGCGTATGACTTCATCGTGGTCGGAGCCGGATCGGCCGGGTGCGCGGTCGCCGGACGCCTCGCCGATGAATCCTCGGCGACCGTGCTGCTCATCGAGGCCGGCGGCTCGGACCGGAAGCTGACAGTGCGTGCGCCCCTGGCGTTTCCGCGGCAGATGGGCACCGCACTGGACTGGGCGTACGAAACCGAGCCGGAGCCGGCGTGCGCGGACCGGCGCATCCAGCAACCCCGCGGCCGGGTGCTCGGTGGCACCAGCGCGATGAACGCGATGTTGTGGGTCAAGGGCAGCGACCTCGACTACGACGGGTGGCAACTTCCGGGCTGGACGTGGGACGACGTGGCGCCGGTCTTCGCTCGCATCGAGCACGGGCCGATGCGCGTCACCCGGGTGACCGAGCCCGACGAAGTGTCCCGCCGGTTTGTCGCTGCGGCGCGGGCGGCGGGCGTCGCCGCGGATGACGACGTGAGCGGACCGGGTCTCGACGGGGCGACCATCAGCCCGGTCACCATCTACAACGGGCAGCGCTGGACGACGGCACGGGCATATCTGCGGGGGCAGCGGAATCTGAGTATCGCGAAGAAGGCCACCGTCCTTCGGTTGATCATCCGCAACGGACGCGCGGTCGGTGTCGAGTTCCGTTGCAATCGGCGAGTGCAGCAGGTTTTCGCCGATCAAGAGGTCGTGCTGAGCGCGGGGGCATTCGGCACCCCGCAATTGCTGCAACTTTCGGGCATCGGACCCGCCGATCACCTGCGTGCCGTCGGGATCACACCACAGGTGGACAGCCCGAACGTCGGGCAAGGCCTGTCCGACCATCCCAACATGTTCGGCATTTGGCGGCTGGCCCCCGGATATATCGGGCTGGCCGACGCGGCCAATCCAAAGTGGTTGCTGCAGTGGCTGTTACACCGGACAGGCAAGCTGTCGAGCAACGGGTGCGAGGCGGTCGCCCACATCCGGTCCATGCCCGATCTGCCGGCCTGCGACTTTCAGTTGGTGATCACCCCGGGCGACGCGCTGGCCGACATCAAGACCGCCGCCTTCCCGCCGTCGTTGACGGTGATCCACTCCTACTGGACCCCGCAGAGCCGCGGCAGCGTGCTGATCCGCTCCGCCGATCCGGACCGGCCGCCGGCTATCCGGCTCAACCTGCTCCGCGAGCGCGCTGACATGGAGGCGATGATCCGGGCGGTGCAGCGGTCGCGGGAGATCGTCTCCACCGAGCCGCTCGCCTCCGCCGTCGACCGGGAGGTGTTACCCGGACCGGCCGCGGACCTCGAAGCGTGCATCAGACAGACCGTGATCACCACCGCGCACCCGGCCTGCAGCGTCGCGATGGGTTCTGAGCCCGACAGCGCGCTCGACGAGCAGTTGCGGGTGCGGGGTGTGGCGGGGTTACGGGTCGCCGATGCGTCAGCGCTGCCGCGGATTCCGCGGGCCAACACCAACGCGCCGTCGATCATGATCGGTGAACGGTGTGCCGATTTTCTGCTCGCCCCCGCTTGATGTCTTGGACGCGTCTGACGCGGTGTGGCAAGGTCGTGGGCGTGAGCGACCTCTCTGGCTCTCAGAGCAACAGGCAGACCTCGGGGCCGCCGGTGCGGCCGTTGTCGGCCGACCAGCAACCGGCGACGAAGGCGGACCTCTACGCGGCGGTGGACGCCATGCGCGCCGACATGCGTCAGCTGCTCGAGCAGATCAGCACGCTGATCAAGGACGCGCAGAAGTAGGTGAAGCCGTTTCGCATCGACGTGCCCGACGACGTCCTGGAGGATCTGCAGTCGCGGCTGGCGCGCACCAGATGGCCGGACGCCGAATGCGTGGACGACTGGAGCCAGGGCGTCCCGTTGCGCTACACCCGCGACCTGGCCGCCTACTGGGCCGCTGACTACGACTGGCGCGTCCGGGAGGCGGCGCTGAACCGGTTCGACCAGTTCGTCGACCAGTTCGACGGTCTGGACATTCATTTCATCCATCAGCGCTCGCCTCACGATGATGCTTTCCCGTTGGTGATCACCCACGGCTGGCCGGGCTCGGTCGTGGAGTTCCACAAGGTGATCGAGCCGCTGACCGATCCCACCGCGCACGGCGGCCGCGCCGAGGACGCCTTCCACGTGGTGTGCCCGTCGCTGCCGGGGTACGGCTTCTCCGGGAAGCCGGGCCGCACGGGCTGGGGCGTGCAGAAGATCGCGCAGGTGTGGGAGGAGCTGATGGGTCGCCTGGGCTATGACCGTTACGGCGCCCAAGGCGGCGACTGGGGCGCGGCGGTCACCACCCAGATCGGCCGCAACGGCGGGAACTGCGCGGGGATCCATCTGAACATGCCGCTCGGCACGCCGACGAAGGAAACGCTGGCCAACCCGACACCGGAGGAGCAGGCGGCGATGGCCGCGCTTGCCGAGCACCGCAAATCGGGGACCGGCTATTCCAAGCAGCAGTCCACCCGACCGCAAACGCTGGGCTACGGGCTGGTGGATTCGCCGGTGGGCCAACTCGCCTGGATTGTCGAGAAGTTCTGGGCGTGGATGGACTGCGACGGACACCCCGAGAACGTGTTGACGCGGGATGAGTTGCTGGACAACGTGATGATGTATTGGGTGACCGGCAGCGGCGCGTCCTCGGCGCGGCTGTACTGGGAGAGCTACAAAGTGTGGGGGGACAATTCGCGGGTCGAATTGCCTACGGGCGTAGCGGCTTTCCCGAAAGAAGTGCTGCGCGCGCCGCGCTCGTGGTGTGAGCCGAACTTCAACCTGACGCACTGGACGACGATGCCGCGCGGCGGGCATTTCGCCGCGTTCGAACAGCCGGAGTTGTTCGTCGAAGACCTCCGGAAGTTCTTCGCGACGGTGCGCTGACGGGATCAGACGATCCTGCGACCCCGTCGCGCCCGAGATCTCATGTCCCACAGATACAGCTCGTATCCCAGGATCCAGACGCGGTGCGGGATCAGCCGGTCGGCCAACCGCAGCGCCGCCAGCAGCCATTCGAATCGCCGCTGTTGAGATTCCGACCAGTCCAGCCGCATCATCGCCCGGAACTCCGGCGCCAGGAATCCCGTCGTCGCGAACAGATTGAACGGTCCGGCCAGCATCCGCACCGGCCACGGCATGAACGCCATCGAAGCCACCCCGCGCAGGTGCTCGCGCACCGGCGGGTCGATGCGCAGTTCGTCGAGGGAACGCTTCCAGTATTCGTCGAACGCGACCCGGTCGGCGGGCCACATGCGCTCGGGCACCTGCAGTGTGGTGGCCAGCCGCTTGGCGTCCTGGAACACCACGTCCGAGCTCGCGTCGTCGAGCGGGCCGTGCAGGTACTCGTGCTGCTCGACGAAATAGCGGTACAGACAGGCGGCGACCCACAGCTGCAACTTCGGGTCGAAGGCGTTGTAGGACACCGGGCTGGACGCCGTTGAACGAACCTGCCGGTGCGCGGTGTCCACGGCGTCGCGGATCAGCTTGCGGTCGGATTCGGTCCCGATGGTCGCCACGGCGAGGTAGGTGCCGGTGGTACGCGCCCGTTTGAACGGGTGCTTGTAGACATTGCCGCTGTCCACCGGGCTTTCCAGCACGCCGTAGCCGACACCCGGCAACGACAACTGCATGATGACGTTCGCGGCGGGCAGCAACGTCGCCGCCGGGTTCAACAGGTCGGCGACCCTGGTTACGGGCCGCTTCATCGCGGATCCTTACCCATGAGTCGAGTACATCATGTTCGGGTGGTTGGTGCGCCGAGAATCTCGGCGCGGCGGAGGGTAGAGCGAGTCATAGCGGGCGCTTGTTGAGGCATGGCTGATCTGATCGCTGCGCTCTAGCCGCGCCGGCCGGGTCGTGTGAGACGCTGCCGAGGTGTTCGTGTCACCGAATTCGGCTCGAAGCGTCGGCGTGTTGACCGGTTTTCTGGCCGATCTGGCGGTGGGCGACCCGCGGCGGGGACACCCGGTGGCGCTGTTCGGCACGGCCGCTGCGAACCTGGAACGGCTCACTTACCGCGACGCGCGGGCAGCCGGGGCAGTGCATGTCGGGGTGCTGGTGGGCGCGGCGGTGTTACTGGGCGTGGTGCTGCAGCGCAGGACCGGCCCGGTCGCGGCGACCGCGGTGGCTACCTGGGTTTCCCTGGGTGGATCTTCGTTGGCGCACACCGGTTCTCGGATGGCAGATCTGCTGGAGTCCGGTGACATGGCGTCCGCGCGCGCGTTGCTTCCCTCGTTGTGCGGTCGCGATCCGGCTGTGCTGGACCGGGACGGTCTGGCCCGCGCGGCGCTGGAATCGGTGGCCGAGAACACTTCCGACGCGCAGGTTGCGCCGCTGCTGTGGGCGGCGGTCGGCGGCGCACCGGCGGTGCTGGGTTGTCGCGCGGCGAACACTCTGGACGCGATGATCGGCTACCGCTCACCGCGGTACATCCGATTCGGTTGGGCCGCAGCCCGATTGGACGACATCGTCAACGTCGTGGGCGCCCGGGTGACGGCCGGATCAGTGATGATCTGCGCGCCCTTGGTAGGCGGATCTGCGCTCGGTGCGTTGCGCGCCTGGCGGCGCGACGCCGCCAGCCATCCCAGTCCGAACGCCGGCGTCGTCGAGGCGGCGTTCGCCGGTGCGCTGGGGGTGCGGCTGGGCGGACCCACCCAGTACCACCACGAGCTGCAGATCCGGCCGGCACTGGGCAACGGCCGCCCACCCACCGTGGCCGACCTGCGCCGCGCGGTGACCCTGTCGCGGGCAGTGCAGGCGGTGGCCACCCTGGTCGGGGTCGGCGTTGCCGCGCTCATCCACCCCCGAGTGGCGGGATGGGGAGAGCGCGCAGCAATGAGCCGATCCCATTGGTCAGCAACGAGATTCCGGTGACACTGGGTTGGCCCCAGTTGAGCGTGAGTCCCGGATCCGGCGACGGCACGAACGGGTAGGCGTTCGGCATGGCCGAGGGCGGAAGCAACCCGGCCCACACCAGGTTGGCCTGCACGCCTTGCGCGGTGCCCTGCAGCAGATAGGTGCCGACGGCGAACGGATCGATTAGCGGAAACAGGCTCGCCGGGGTGGGGAGATCCGCGTATTCGGAGTGCATTCCGCCGATGTCGCCGTAGCCGAGATCTACCAGTACCCGCAGATTCGGCTGGATCAGGTTGAGCAGCGGCTGCGGCAAGTTCAGCGGCCTCAGCAGCGGTAGGTCCTGGCTGGGAATCAGGTAATACGTTGTGCTGCCGGTGGACCCGGGGGAAACCGGGGCGACGATCGCCGACGCGACCTGTGCCGGCGTCAGGTATTCGTATGCGGGCGTGGGGCTCAAGTGCCCGTAGTACAGGCCGGCGATGGCGTTGGCGGACGCCAGCAGGTTCAGCGGGTAGCGCGGGAAGTGGGCGAAGCCGTCGTACTGGATGGTGTAGATGTCGGTGGGGTAGGCCAGGTTCGGCGTCGCTCCGCCGAAGGTCTGGTTGAAGCCCGGAATGTACAGACCGGTGAAGCGTTCGTAGAGACCACCGTTGGGATTGTTGGGGTTGCCGGCCAGGACGAACCTCAGATCGGCCGGGTTGGGTGCCGGTATGGAACCGTCGGCGATGCCGTTGAGGTAATTGGTCACGACGGTGGCGCTTTGGGAAAAGCCGAACACGATGGTCTGGGTGCCCGGCGGTTGAGCGGCGATGGCCTGCCGCAATATCTCGACACCGCGCGCGATCGACGTGTCGAAGGTGAGGCTGCTCAGCCCGGTCAGGGGCCACCCCTGCTCCGGGGTGGTCAAACCCGTCGGGATGGCGGTGGGAGCAATGGGCGCGATGTAGGTGTGGTAGATGTTCATCACGTAAGCGGGATTCGGAACCGGGTTGCCGGTGCCGCCCATGATCAGGGTGTTCACGCCTGCGAATGCCGAAATCGCTTCCGGCGCAACACTATTGAGTGCCGATGCGTTCCATGCCTCGGCGGCCAGGTAGGAGCCGGCCGCCGTGCTCAAGGTTCGGACGAACAGTTGGTGCACCCTGGCGATCTCAGCGCTGAGCGTCTGATACTCCTGGCCGAACTCGGCGAACAGTGCCGCGACCCGGGTCGACACCTCGTCGGCGGCGGCGGCAATTAATCCGGTGGTGGGACTGGCGACGGCCCCCTGCACCTCCGCCAGTGACGATTGAATCCTCGCCAGATTCATTGCAGCCGAACGCAAGAGGTCGGGTTCGACGGTCAGCGCTGACACATGCCCTCCTGTTTCTCGGCGCACTCCGACTCGTCCGGCGCCCAGGTGCTGGGCATCAGTGGCTCGCGCGGACCGCCACCGAACGCGTCACCGGTGAGCGTGGCCAGCCCCGCGGCTTCACCACCGGCCGTCCGCCGGGTGGCTCCCACGAACCCCAGCGGACCTGCGCCGCGATCGGAGCTGACGGCGGCGTCGGGGTCGGAAACGGGCTCGAGGTCCATGTATTCGTAGCCGCGACCCTTCACGTCGACCTTGGCACGCCGCTTACGGCGTTCCCGCGCTTTGTCCGCTGCGGAAGCCGCTGCCGCGGCCGGGGCCGCCGCGACGTCCGGCTGCGAAGCCCTCTTCTTGACCACAGTTCGGGTGCCGGCCGGGGAATCCATCCTGCCCGTGCCGCTGAGATACGGAAACTGCCCGGGACCCGCGCCCGGCGGTGGCGATGCGCTCGCAACGCTCGATGCGATCGGAGCCGCAGCCGGTACCGGGGCGGCCGGCGCGACAACCTGCGCCGGTACGGCCGGGCTCGAAACGGCCACCGTCGCAACCGGACCCGGCACGGTGGCGGGGTTCGCGGCAAGCACGTCGGTGGGACCCGGAACTGATTCCATGCCCGCATGCACATGCAGGGCTACCTCGGCGATACCCAGCGCGCCACCGGTGCCGAGGAGGGTGGGGCCGACCAGCAGCGGACTCAGTCCGGCCGCCAGCAGTGGGAAGGTGACCAGAAACTGGATGACCTGGATGGACAGGTCGTAGCCGATCGCCACACCACCGAAGGCGTAGGCCGCGAGCAGCAACAGCGGGTTGTCACCGGCCGCATTGAGCAGTCCCTGCATCAGCGCGGGATAGCCGCTCACCGGCGACGACAGGTCGGCGATCTTGGTGACGAACCACGTCATCGGGTCGGTGCCCGGGGGGACGCTGAAGATATACGAGACCAGGTCGCCACTGTCGCCGCCGACGGTGTTGAAGACTCGCTCCACGGCGGCAAGGAAATCTGTGATCGTCGAAAAAGGATCTCCGGCTGCTGCGGCCGGTTCTGCTTTGACGATCTGTGGTGCCGCGGTCGCGTCCGGCGACGCGGCCACCGCCGCAGCCGAGACCCCTTCATAGGCGCGCTCATGGTGGTGGCGGCCTGAATCCACATTCGCACGTAATCGGCCTCGTTCAGCGTGATCGGGATGGTGTTGATCCCGAAGAAGTTCGTCGCCACCAATACGCTGTGGACGGCATGGTTGGCTGCCAACTCGCCCAGCGTAGGCATGGCGGCCAGGGCCGCGGTGTAGGCGGTAGCCGCGGCCTCGTGCCGGGCGGCGGTCGCGGCGCTGTCCGCGCCGGCCTGCACCAGCCAGGCCAGGTAGGGCGCGTGGGCGGCCACATACGACTCGGCGCTCTGGCCCTCCCAGGCGCCGCCGCGCACCCCGCTCAACAGCGCGGTCAACTCGTCGGCCACTTGGGCGTACTCGGTGCTCAGCGTGCTCCACGCCGCGGCCGCAGCCAAGAGTGGACCCGGCCCCGGACCGCTCGACAGCAACGTCGAGTGCAGCTCCGGCGGGGAACCCATCCAGACCGTCATCGGCGGCTAGGCCGAGCGCTGGACCGACCGCAGGCGTGCCGCATCATGAGGCACCAGCTCTCTCCGGGGTGCTCCGCCCCGGGTTAGCAGGATGCGATGACGTGAGTGTCCTGGCTCTCGGATCACCGCTCGCCTCGCCTTCCAGCCAATGGCCGTGGCTTGTGAGGGTCGCTCCCCGATGACAGTGGCGGGACCGCGCCGGATTCGCACCGGCTTCCTGCATCATCATCGCCGTACAGGCGACATTGTCGCACTTGAGTCGGCCGGCGGATCGCACTTCGCAGAATCAAAGTCACCCCCGCAGAGCACCTGTTCCCCCGACCATAAACCTGGCGGGAGAGCTAGGCGGGCAATTTGCCACAATCCTGCGAATAATTTGCATGTAGTTAGCCGCCGCTCGGTGCTGGTGTTCGGCGTAGCAGTATTGCCCGGGTCGGCAGCACGAGCGTTGCGACGGAGGAAAAGCGTGCGACGAGACAGCCCAGCGGGACCCGGGCGCCCCCCGGCGATCCTGCGGTCGGCTCGGACGACACTTGTCGCGTGCGCGCTACTGGCGGCGATCAGCGCACTGGCCGGCATGGCACCACTGTTCGTCGTCGTAGAGGTGAGCCGGCGTCTCCTCGCGGGGAACACCGACGTCTGGCCGATCGTCGTGGTGGCGGTCATCGCGCTGGCGGCAAAGCAATTGGGTGTCCTGGCCGCCGGGGTGATGACACATCTGGCCGACATCCGGGTGTCGTTCCGGATCCGTCGGGAGTTGCTGGCCAAGTTGAGCCGGGTGCCGCTTGGCTGGTTCGGCGAGCGCAACTCCGGGATCGTCAAGAAGGCCGTCGAGGACGACGTCGCGGCCCTGCATCGGCTCGTGGCCCATTCGATCGTGGAAGTCAGTGCGGCGGCGGTGCCGCCCGTAGTGGCCTTCGGGTACCTGTTCGTCCTGGACTGGCGGATGGCGCTGGCGACGCTGCTGCCGGTGTGCGCCGGGCTGGCGGCGTATCAGCGCGCGGCGGCCAGTGCGGGAACCAAGTATCCGGAGTACATGGACTGGTTGAGGCGGCTCAACAGCGCGGCCGTGGAGTTCGTGAACGGCATCGGCGTGGTGAAAGCCTTCGGCACGCCGGGCGCGGCAAGTCGTCGGTTCCAGGAAGTGTCCCGCGCGTTCGCACACTTCTTCCTCGACTGGGCCAAATCCACCAGCGTGGCCAGCGTCACGGCGGAAATCCTGCTGTCGCCGCCCAGCATCCTGCTCGCGGTCGCGACGACCGGCGGGATCTTGACCGCCAACGGCGACCTCCCGCTGCAGAACTTCATCGCATTCGCCGTCTTCGGCACCGTCATCACGTCGAACTGGATGACGTTGCTGATGTCGATACACCCGTTGGTCACCGGGTTGCAGGTGTCCCGCGAAATCCGGGAACTGCTTGGGACTGCGGAACTTCCGGTGCCGGACCGCCCGGCCGAACTCGATCCCGCGACACCGGGCCCGGTGGTGCGGCTGCGCGGGGTGCGCGTCACCTACGGCGACACGGTCGCCTTGGCCGGGATCGATCTCTGTCTGGAGCGCGGCACGATCACCGCGCTGGTGGGCCCGTCCGGTTCCGGAAAGTCCACCCTGGCCAAGCTGTTGCCGCGGTTCGACGATCCGTGCGAAGGGGCGGTCGAGCTGTACGGGGTCGACCTGCGCCGGATCGACCCCGCGACGTTGTATCGGCACGTCGCGTTTGTCTTTCAGGACCCACACCTGTTGTCGGCCATGAGTATTCGCGACAATATCCGGCTGGGCCGTCCCGACGCCGACGAGCAAGCCGTGCGGGAAGCCGCCCGCCGGGCGCAGATCTTGTCCAGGATCGAGACGTTGCCACGCGGATTCGATTCGGTGGTCGGCGAGGACGCTGCGCTCTCGGGTGGTGAACGGCAGCGCGTCTGTATCGCCCGCGCGATCCTGGCCGACCGCCCGATCCTGGTCCTCGACGAAGCCACCGCCAGCGCCGACCCGGAAAACGAGGCCCGGATCCAAGACGCGCTGAGCGCGGTCGCCGCGGACCGGACGGTGCTGGTGATCGCGCACCGGCTCAGCACCGTCCGAGGCGCCGACACCATCGTCGTCCTCGCCGGCGGCCGCATTGCCGAAACCGGTAGGCACCCGGAATTGTTGGGGCACAACGGAATCTATGCACAACTGTGGAGACGGGAACGCGAGGCAGAACGTGGTGTCGCCGAGCAGTTGGAGGCATGGCGATGAGCACGATCATCCGTTACCTGTTCGACCTGCTCGATGACCGCGGCCGCCGGCAGCTGCGCACCATGCTCGTCGTGCAAGCCGTGCAGGGAGTGCTGCAAGGTCTGGGTTTCCTGTTCGTGGTTCCGTTGCTCGGCGTCCTCTTCGAACGACCGGTGCGGGGGGGTGATCTGTGGTTCTGGATCGCGGCGATCTGCGTGACCGTGGTCGCCCATCACGGGTTGCTGGCCTGGAGCACTTCGCTGGGCTATCGCGTCGGCACCGACGTGCTGACCAATTTCCACGATCGGATCGGAAATCATCTGGCCGCCTTGCCGATCGGCTGGTTCGGCGCCGACCGGACCGGGCCGATCGGGCGTCTGGTCGCCAAGGATGCGACGGATCTCGCGGATTTCCCGGCGCACCTGCTGCGATATCTGGTCGTCGGCGTGAGTGCGCCGGTCACGCTGATTCTAGGTAGTTACCTGAGCGACTGGCGGATCGGGTTGGCATTGACGCTCGGTGCGGTGCTGTGTGTGCTGTCGTTGCGGATGTTCACGTCGGTCGTGCACCGCAACGACGACCAGTACGAGCACGACATCGGCGTCACCGCGTCCCGGATCGTCGAATACGCCCGGCTGCAACCCACGCTGCGCGCCTACGGCGTGTTGAGCCACCGCGAACTCGGCACGATCGAGGATTCCCTTGTCCGGCAACAACGCTCGCAATCCCGGCTCACGATCCGCGGAGCGTGGGGTCTGATCGGGTGCTTCGGCACCATGCAACTGGTCGTCACCGCGGTGGTGGCGCTGACTGTTGTTCTGACGCTGCGCGGCGACGTGGCCCTGCCCACCATGATCGGTCTGCTGATTATCACCCTGCGGATGATCGACCCGTTGTCTCAGCTCGGCGATCTTGCCGGCCATGTCCAGGTCACCGCCGACGCGATCGTCCGGGTGCGCGACTTGCTGACGGTGCGGCCGCTGCCCGAACCCGAGCAAGGTGCGGCACCTGCCGGCACCGGCATCGAATTGCGGGACGTCCGTTTCGGTTACGACGGTGTCGAGGTGATTCGCGGTGTGAACGCCCGCATTCCCGCCGGCAGCCTCACCGCGATCGTCGGGCCGTCCGGGGCCGGAAAGACCACGCTGCTGCGGTTGATCGGCCGCTTCTTCGACGTCGACGACGGCGGCATTTCGATCGGCGGCTGCGACGTGCGTGAACTGGGCACCGGTACGGTTGCCCACCTGACCGCACACGTCTTCGAAGACGCCTACCTCTTCGACGCCAGCATCGCCGACAACCTGCGGATGGCCGATCCGGAAGCCGGCGCGGCCGAGTTGGATCGCGTGGCGGCGATCGCGCGCCTGGACGAGGTGATCCTGCGGCTGCCCGGTGGCTGGGAGGCGCGCGTCGGCGAGGCGGGATCGGCACTGTCGGGCGGGGAACGCCAGCGGGTGGCTCTGGCGCGTGCGCTGCTGAAGAGCGCGCCCATCGTGCTGCTGGACGAGGCCACTGCCGCGCTCGACGCGGTCAACGAAGCCGCGGTCGCGGCGGCGATCCGGGAATTGGCTCGGGACCGGACAATCGTCGTTGTCGCACACCGGCTTTCGACGGTGATGGACGCCGACCAGATCCTGGTCCTCGAAGACGGGCGCATCACCGCGCGCGGCCGCCACGAGGAGTTGCTGTCCGCCGGCGGCACCTATGCCCGGTTCTGGGCGCAACGATTGCGCGCCCGCGGTTGGCAACTAACGCGGTGAGAGCCGGAACAGGTTGAACTTGTAAGTGTCGACCATCGCAGGCATCAGCCGGGCCAGGACCGGCATCCCGTAACGCCGTAGCGGGGGCCAGGTTTGGGCGACGGCCGGCTGGGGTTTGGCCAGTGTTCGCGTGTCGAGCAGTTCGAGACCCTCGATGTCGCCGGGGTCGTCACAGATCCATTGCAGCCGCGCCTTCACCTGCGCCAGCGACTTGTTGCGGTCCTGGTTGCCGACCATGCGTTCGCCCGCGGTGTCGAAAGCCAACTGCGCGCCCGGAAACCGTTGGGACAGTTCGGCAACAGCGCGACGCACCTCGTCGCCGTCGAGGTAGATCAACACGGCCTCGCTCAGGAACAGATAGGGTCCCGCAGCGGCGGCGACCGTGTCGAACCAGTCACTGTCGAGTACCGAACCGGCCAGCATCCGGTAGCGGTCGCTGTCGCGAAAAAACTTGCGGCGCAACGCGATGCTGTCGGGAAGGTCGATGTCGAACCAGTGGACGCTGCCGTTGTCGAGGCGGTCGAATCTGGTGTTCAGCCCGGTGCCCAGTTCGACGACGGTGCCCGCCGGGTGCTCGCGCAGGAATTGGGCCACCCAACCGTCGAAGATCGAGGATCGATACACCGATCCGGACAGCGACGATCCGCCGAATCCGCTGAAGTCGTAGTCGATCGCGGCGACCAGTTCGCGCGCCCGCTGGTCACCGAGCACCGGACGACGCGACGCCGCGTCGCACGCTCGCGCGTACAGCGGAATCAGCAGTGTCTCTTGGACGTCGCCCAGGTCGGGAGCGGTCTTACTCATCGCGCCGCCTTCCGTGAACGTTTCGTCGCGCCTACCGGAGGCTACCGCCCAGGGCGTGTCCGAGGAGGTCGAGGAACCCCGCGGCGGCACCGATCGGACCGATGCCGATGGCGGGGATCTCGATTCTGCCGCCGGCGAAGTCGTCGGGTGGGAAGAAGTCCAAATCCAGTCCCAGGGCGTTGAAAGCTGAGCCGCCGGTCCCGTGATACAGCGGTCCGCCGGGACCGTCGACTACCTGGCCGGGGCTGAACAATCCGCCGAAGGCGACGCTGAGGCCGCTGAGCTTTTCGGCACCGGCGGAGCCGCTTTCGACGAACGGGTTGAAGATCGGCGCCAGCGGGTCGAGGTTGAGGGTGGCGCCGTTGAAGAAGGCGTTGACGACGCCGGCGGGTGTGTCGATCAAGTGGCCGAGGGCGGCGGTCGCGTTGCCGTTGGTGAGGTCGGCGAAGATGCTGCCCGCGCTGTTCCACAGCGCCACACCCGGGCTGACGAACGGGCTGACCGCGCCGAGCAGCACACCGCTGAACGGGGACGAGGCGAAATTGAGCACGGTCGAGAGCAACAGACCGTCCGGACCCGACGGGATGTAGCCGTCGCCGAGCAGCCCGGTGTACACCTGGACGTGCGCATCGTCGACCGGGACGATTTCCGGGGGTATGACGGTCCCGTTGGTAGCGGTCGTGACGCCGCCCAGGGTGTGGCGGATGACCGCCTCCGCGACGTTCTGGGGTGAGCCGACCAAGAAGACCGATTGGGCCGCGGTCGTCAGGTTGCCGAAGAACGCCGCGGGGTTGGTCGTCAGCTGCCGCAACCCGGTCGCGGCACCGCCGGCGAAGGTACCCAGGCTCTCCCGGGATGCGTCGACCAGTGTCAAGGCATTTCGAGCAGTGGTGGTGAACGTCTGTCGCCACGGCGCGAGCGGGTCGATGCCGGCGACGGCCGCGGCGTTGGCGGCTTCGGCCGCGGCGTAGCTGCCGGCGCTCGCGCCGAGCAAGCTGACGAACTCGCTGTGGAAGGCTTGCGCCGTAACGCTGACGGCCTGAAACTCCCGGCCGAAGCTGCCGAACAAGGAAGAGATCGCCACCGAGATCTCGTCCTCGGCGGCCGCGGCGATCCCGGTGGTCGGACCCGACACGCTCGCGGCGGCATCGGACAGGGCCGACCCGAGACCTGCCAGGTGCTGAGTTGCGCCGTGCAGCAACTCCGTTGTTGCGGTCACAAACGACATGAGGCAGATCTCCTCGGCTACTCAGGACGGCAAGAGCGGGACTGCGAGTCTGCGTGTTCGGGATGTTCGAGCCGATTCTGACAACGAAGTAGCGCACCCCGGGTGGGGCCCAACTTCGAACTTGTCGCCAGCGCCACCCAGAAACCCGTCCTGCGCATGATTTGCATGTAGTAATTTGCACCCAGGGTTACCGCTTGTCAACTCTCGCGAGGCGCGTCGCGGGGTGTCGTGTGGTAGGGCTGAACGTGTCCGAAATCGGCCGGCTCGTCTGTCTTCGAGGCTGACCAGAGGAGTGCAACAGTGGCGTTCGCGGCGACGGGACCCCCGCAGTCGGCAACCGCGGTCGACCCCTCCGGACGGATGTCCAGCGCCCCCGGGGTGGCCCGACGCGCGAACGAGGTGATGGCCGACATTGCGGCGCGACGGCCCGATGCGGTCGCGCTTCGGATGGTCGACGCGACCGGATGCGACGTCTGGACATACCGGCGCCTGTGGGACCGTGTCCGGCGGATCCGCGACGGTGCATTCGCCGATCTCCCGGCCGGGTCACGGGTGGTGATGGCCCAAGCCGGTGACGCCGACTACGTGGCCGGGTTTCTGGCCGCAATGGACGCCGGGCTGGTACCGGTGCCGCTGTATCTGCCGACGGTCGACGCGCCCGAACGGTTTCTGCAGCGCGCCCGGCACATTCTGCGTGACTGCGCGCCCTCGGCCGTCTACACCAGCGCCGAACTCGTCGATGTGCTGACCGGCGATCCGCTGCTGGACGGGCTGGCGTTGCGGACTCCCGACTCCGCCGTCGACGCCCCGAGGCGCGCGCCCGGCGGACCCGGACGGGTCGCGTTCCTGCAGTACTCGTCCGGGTCCACCGGAGAGCCGAAGGGGATCATCAACACCCACGAGTCGATGCTGCATCAGCTCGACATCGCGCGGCTGCTGTGGAACCACCCCGAGGACATCCACACGGTCAGCTGGCTACCGCTGTACCACGATCTCGGCATCTTCTGGGGCACGCTGTTGGCGCTGGCCACCGGTGGGATCGCGACGCTGATCCCGCCGGTGGAATTCGTGCGCAACCCGCGCATCTGGTTGCAGACCGTCCACGAGGTGCGCGGAAACTGGATCGCCGCACCGGATTTCGGATACCGGCTGTGCCTGGAGGCGTTCGATGAAACGGCGATCGAGTCCCTCGACTTGTCCTGTCTGCGGTTGGCGGTCAGCGGCGCGGAGCCCGTCCGTGCCGCCACGTTGCGTGACTTCGCCGCCAAGTTTCGCCCGGCGGGCCTGCGCGATGACGTGCTGTCGCCCCAGTACGGACTCGCCGAGGCCGGTCTGGCCGTATCCGGGACACACCACCGCCGTCCATGGGTACAAGCCGATTTCGATGCCGAGCAACTGAACCGGGGCCGGGCGGTCGAGGTCACCGCGCCCGCGCCGGACCAGCGCACCCACACGCTGATCAGTTGCGGCAACAGCACATTGGGCTGGGAGGTGCGCATCGTCGACCCCGACCGCCGCGCGGTCCTGCCCGACGGCGCAGTCGGCGAAGTCTGGGTGAGTGGCACCGGACTGCCGGACGGCTACTGGCGCCGGCCGCGACAAACCGCGGAAACGTTCGGCGCCACCACCACCGACGGCCGCGGGCCATACCTGCGCACCGGTGACGCCGGATTCCGCAGCGGCGACGAACTGTACATCTGCGGACGCTACCGGGATCTGATCATCGTCGGTGGCGGCAACTACTTCCCGAACGACCTCGAGTCGACCGCCGAACAGGCGCGTTGCGGCATCGCGAGCGGCGGCGCCTGCGCCGTACAGCCCCAAGGCTCCGAGCACTGGTGGCTGGTGGCGGAAACCGACGTTCCCGCAGCAGATCTCGCAGATTTCAGCCGGGTGCTGCGACGCAGGATTCTCGCGGTGCACCAGACCGCCCCGGAGCGCATCATCTGGGTGCACCCCCGCGTCTTGCCCAGGACGACGTCGGGGAAGATCAGGCGCCGCAAGACGCTGGACATGCTTGACGCCGGCGAATTCGAGATCGTGCAAAAGCTTTCGGTGTCGTCGGAAGCCGAAAGTCCGGTGTCCGAATTGGCCGGGTTTGTGGCGGGATTGCTCGGTGTGCAGACCCTTGGCGCCGATGTCGATCTGATCGGGCTGGGGCTGACCTCGATGATGACCGCTCAGGTTGTCGAATGGGCGGCGACCCGGTCCCGGCAGCTGGACTTCGCCGCCCTGTACGCCGAACCGAAGTTGGGCAACTGGCAACGGATCTACGACACCGCCCCCACCTTGCCCCCGCCGCGATCTGCCGCATCCGACACCCTCGCTACCACGGCGCTGCAACGCGCCTACTGGATCGGCCGCGGCGCGCAGCAGCCCCTGGGCGGGGTCGGCTGCCAGACCTACTTCGAACTCAGCGGCGCGACCATCGACCCGGCCCGGCTCGACACCGCACTGACCGCACTGGCACGCCGGCATCCGATGCTGCGCAGCAGCTTTCCCGATGCCTCCCGATGCCGCATCGCGCCCGACATCATCCACCCACCACTGCGGGTACACGAACTCGCCGACGCCACGCAGCTGGCCGAGATCCGCGACCGATTGCGCAGCCACAAGTTCGACGTCGAGCGCGGAGACAACTGGCGGGTGGAACTGACCCGCCTGCCAGACGGGTGCATCCTGCACTTCGCCGTCGATCTCATCATCGCCGACCTGACCAGCATCGGTATTCTGTTGCGCGATCTGGCGGCCCTGTACCGCGGCGACGAATTGCCTTTTGTTCCTTTCGGTTTCGGTGTGTCAGCGTCGGCGCCGGCGTTGTCGGGTGCCGTCGATCCACTCCCGGAGGGCCCGCAGCTGCCCCGTGCCGGCGAACGCGCCATCTCCTTCCGCCGCCGGCAACACCTGGTGCCCGCCGACGAGATCGCGGCCCTCGACCGGGCCTGCGTGCGGCACGACGTGACCCGTGCCGCGGCGTTCCTGGCCGCCTATGCAACAGTGCTGGGACACTGGAGCGCCACCGACGACTTCCTGATCAACGTGACGACATTCGGTCGCCCCGCCGACATCCCGGATGTGGTCGGCGATTTCACCAAGACCCACCTCTACCGCACGGGGCCGGATCGACCGACCGCATTCGCCGCCGCCGCGCGAGGCGCCCAACACGGCCTGCGCGCGGCACTGCGCGCAGCCGAATCCACCGCACTGCTGGAGGCTCAGCTGCGGGCGGGAACCGGCCACAGCGGCCTGGCGCCCGTCGTGTTCACCTACGCCGCCGGCACCACCGTGCTGCGCCAAAGTGACATGGCGACATTGGGATCCGTCGGCGAAGTGACCTCGATGACTCCGCAGGTGATCATCGACAACCAGATCGGCGCGCTGGGCGGGGACCTGATCGTGTCGTGGGACTACCGCGCGGGCTGTTTCCCGCCCCATGTCGTCGACGACATGTTCGGCGCTTACGTCGACCTGCTTCGAAGTCTCGGCACCCGCGACTGGTCCGCGCGGGTCACCATCGATCTCCCGCAACGGTCCCGGCTGGTGCGTCGGCAACGCAACGCCACCGCCGCTCCGCGGCCACCTGGCCTGCTCTACGACGCTTTCCGGCGACAGGCCGAGCTGGATCCGGACCGGGTAGCATTGCGCTGGGCCGCAGAAGAATTCGACACAGACGGCGATCCGATCGCCCGCTCGTCCACCTACATGTCCTACGGTGCGCTCGACGAACAGGCACGACGGGTCGCCGGGGCGCTGGCCGTCCGGCATGCGCCCGGGGACGTCATCGGCATTCAATTACCCAAGGGCCCCGCCCAGGTGGTCGCCGTGCTCGGAGTGTTGATGGCCGGCTGCAGCTACCTACCGGTCGGTGTGGAGCAGCCCGCCGAGAGGTTCTCCCGGATCCGTTCGCTGTCGGGTATGTCGGGGCTGATTCGGTCCGAGGACATCGAGTCGATGCTCCGCTCCGCTCCGGTGCAGCCGGTTACCGTGCACCCGGACGACACGGCCTACGTCATCTACACATCGGGCTCCACCGGTGCACCCAAAGGCGTGCTGATCTCGCACGCGTCGGCGCTGAACACCATCGTCGACGTCAACCGCCGCAACAGGATCGGGGACACCGACACACTGCTTGCGGTGTCCGCGCTGGACTTCGACCTCAGTGTCTACGACATCTTCGGCCCGCTCAGCTGTGGCGCCGCCGTCGTGGTCATCTCGGAGAAGTCCCGCCGCGACGCGTTCCGCTGGAACGCGATGCTGACGGAATTCAATGTCACCGTGTGGAATTCCGTGCCCGCCCTACTCGACATGCTGCTGATCGCGGCGGGGGACCGCGCCGCGGCGATGCCCGGTTTACGGACGGTGTTGTTGTCCGGCGACTGGATCCCGCTGGACATGCCGGACCGGCTGCGCCGGGCGGCCCCGGATACGCGCCTGGTCGCGATGGGAGGTGCGACCGAGGCCTCGATCTGGTCGAACGAATTCGTCGTGTCCGACGTCGACCCCGACTGGGCTTCCGTACCTTACGGATATCCGTTGTCCAATCAGAGATTCCGGGTGGTCGACGAATCGGGTGGCGACAGACCCGACTACGTCGCAGGAGAATTGTGGATCGGCGGGGCGGGTCTCGCGCGGGGCTATCACCATGCGCCCGAAATGACCGCCGAGCGGTTCGTGGTGGACGAGGCGGGACAGCGCTGGTACCGCACCGGTGATCTTGGCTGCTATTGGCACGACGGCACATTGCAATTCCTGGGTCGCATAGACGCACAGGTCAAGATCAACGGCCACCGCGTGGAATGCGGCGAGATCGAGCACGTGCTGCGCGGATACCCGCAGATCGAGGCGGCCGCGGTGGTGCCGATTCACACCAACACCGCGCTGGGCGCCGTGCTGGTCTGCAGCGCCACCGAATTCACCGATGCGGAAGTGGCGGCGCTGCGCCGGTACCTCGCGTCCCAGCTGCCGCAGTACATGATCCCGAAGTCCTTCGTCTGCCGGGCCGCACTTCCCCTCAGCGACAACGGCAAGGTCGACCGGCGTTGCGCCGCACTGGAAGTCGAGACCTTCGCGGCGGTGTCGACCGACCCGACGGGCAGCGGGTTGAGCGTTGTCGAACAGCAGGTGGCAGACGTGTGGTCCGAGGTGCTGGGCACCCCGATCACCCGGCGCGACGACAACTTCTTCGCCCGCGGTGGCGACAGCCTGCGCGCCACCCAAGTCGCCGCGCAGCTGCGCCGACGAGGGGTGCTCGGCGCAGACGTGGGCCAGTTGCTCGGCCGGCAGACCCTCGGCGAGTTCAGCTCGATCTGTGTTCTCGGTGAACGGCCGATCCGAGATCACGTGGCGGTGAGCCGAAGCGAATTCCCGCTGACCCGACTGCAGCAGGCGTATGTGCTGGGCAGCGCCGGTCTCCGGGGGAGTACCCGCGCACCAACATCTTTCGCCGTCGTTCTGGAGACCGACCACGTCGAGCTGGACCGCTTCGCCGCCGCCGTCAGCCGCTGCGTCGACGAATTCGCGGTGCTGCGCTGCGCATTGGAGTCCGACACCAGCCAACGCGTACATACCGACGTCGGACCGGTGGCCCTGGTCACGGTCGCCGGGTCCGACCCGGACGCGTTGCTGCGCCACATGGCGGACGAGTCGTTCGATCCCCGGGCGGTCCCGGCGATCCGGAGTTACGCGCTGTCCGGCTCGTCGCGCCATGTCGGTCTGCTGGTCAACTACCTGAGCCTGGACGCCCGCAGCCTAGCCACCGTGATCGCGACGATCGTCGCCGACTATCAACAGGATCCGCGGCCGAGACCGGTCGATCCGTCCGTCGACGTCTTCGCGCGCTTCGTCACCGAAACCATGCCTGTCGCCGAGGGATTCAGCGCGCCGCCGGTGCTGCCGCTTACCGGCCGTGACCCCGCCACGCCGACCCGTTTCGAACGTCGCAGCTTCAACCTGCGCCCGCGGGAGTTCGCCGAGCTGCGTGATCAGGCAGCGCAACAGGGCGTGACCCCCACCGCGCTGATCTTCGAAGCGTTCACCGACGCGCTGCATTCGATCGGCGCGGGCGAGCAGTTCGCCGTTGTCGTCCCGGTCTCACACCGACCCGACTATGCGCCGACCGATCGCGAGGTGCTTGGCAACTTCACCCGATTGGCGCTGTGCGACACCGATTATCGCGTCGTTCAGCCGGGCTCGCCGGAAGCGGTAAGCACCGCGCAGCAACAGCTGTGGCGTGCGGTCGGCAACAGCACGGATGCCACCGGCCAGCTGGCCGCGCTGCGCTCGGCCGATTCGACCGGCTATCCGGTCGTGTTCACCAGCACGCTGGGCCTCATTCCGGCTGGGCGGGCGGAGCTGGTGAGTGTCCGCTCGTTGACCCAGACACCCGGGATCTGGTTGGACTGTCAGGTCGAGGACGACCAGGGTGGTGCCCGGATCAGCTGGGACATCGCGGCCGGTATGGTGGCCGATCAACCGCTGGCGGCGGCGTTTGCACATTTCGAGCGCGCGGTGCGCCGGCATGCCGGTCAGGTCGAAGAGACCGTCGCCGAATCCTGTTGGGCCGCTGCGGTGATTGCCGAGGCAGCGGGTCTGTGTGACTCTGAGCGGATCCGCCCGGAGTATGCGCAGCTGGTGCGACGCTGGCGGGAATACGCGCCGAACCCGGCGCACGACGTGCGGCGGGCGTCGCGGCGACTGGCCGACATCGTCACCGGAGCGGCGTCACCGCAGACGCTGATCGGCGACCCGCAACTCGCCCCCGAGGTGATGCTGCTGGCCGACGAGCGGCTGCAACGGGCCCTCGACGAGCTGACCGAACGCATCTTCGGGCATGCCCGCCGACTCGGCCGCCGGCTACGCCTCCTGGAAATCGGCTCCCGGACCGGTCTGATCACCCGACGAATCACAGCGTCGGTCGGTGCGGTCCTCGACGAATACTTTTGCTACGAACCGAATCCGGTGCTGGCCGAGATCGCTGCCGGCCGAGAACTGCAGACCGTGCCCGTCACGTCACCGAGCAGTGCGCCCGCCGTGGATGTCGTGCTCTGCTGCGGCTCGTTGCACCAACTGCCCGAACCCGCGACGATCCTCGATGCGCTCCCGGTGACCGAGGGCGGCTGGCTGTGGGTGGCCGAGGTCTGCGAAGTCACCCCGGCGACACTGGCCGGCGCCGCCGTGCTCAACCCGGCGCTGCTCACGCCGGGCTCGTTGCACGCCCCGGACCAGTGGTGGCGGTTCGTCGCCCAAAGCCGTTGGCGACCAACGCAAATGGTGCAGGACGGCCCGGGCCTGACGCTCGTCGCCGACCAGCAGCCGCGGCTGCCTCGACCGCAAGCCGCGGACCTTGCCCACCGGGCACAGCCAAGGGCCGTCACGAAGACCGTCACTGGCGCTGACGAAGCCGTGCTGGCCCAGATAGCCGGGGTCTGGCAGCGGCACTTGCACATCGCCGCGGCGCCCGCCGCCACCGACGACTTCTTCCTGCTCGGCGGCGACAGCCTGGTGGCGACCCGGGTCTATGCCGAGCTACGCGCCGCCGGGTTCACAAGTCTGGCCCTCGTCGACCTGTTCAACTACCCGGTACTCGGCGAACTCGCCGCGCACGCCGGCGTACCCGCAGCGCCGGAACCGGTGCGGCAGACACCCCGGCCCCAGGCCGACCAGGGTGCCGAGTTTCCGCTGACCGCCGTGCAGCGGGCATATCTGGCCGGACGGCAAGGCGGGTTCATGCTCAGCGGCGTAGCGGCGCACTGCTACTTCGAGTTCGAGACAACCGGGTTCGACCGGCCGAGATTCGACGCCGCCGCACGTCGACTTGTCGCGCACCACCCCGGACTGCGCACCACGGTGGCATCCGCGACGACGGCAATCGTGCACGCGGCGCCGATCGAACCCGTCGTGCACGACTACGACGACGTGCGGGCACGAATGCGTGACCAGGTGATCAACATCGCGACGCGACCCGGGATCGACTTCGGCGTGCAGGTGGGCGGCGACGGGCGCAGCATCGTGGGTATCAGCATGGACAACGTCATGCTCGACGGGACCAGCATGATGATCACGCTGGCGCAGCTGGATTATCTCTACCGCGGCGGCACCAGCGATCAATTGCCGGCGTTGAAGACGACTTTCGCCGACTACCTGCGCACCCATCCCGAGTTGTCGCCCGACGCGGACGAAACCGCGTTGCCGCAGCTGGCCGCAAGCCGTGACTACTGGCGGGCGCGGTTGCCGACGCTGCCGCCCGCGCCCCCCTTGGCGCCCATGTCGGTGCTCTTCGACGTCGGCACACCGGTGTTCGAACGAGTGGAAGCCGTTGTCGCCGCGCCGGACTGGCAGCGCATCGGTGCGGCTTGCCGGAGTGAAAAGGTCACCCCGGCCTCCTTCCTGCTGGCCAATTACGCCCGAGTGCTCGCGCAGTGGACGGCCACCACCCACTTCTGCGTCAACGTCACCTTGTTCGACCGCGACCCGGGTGTCCCCGGGATCGAGGACGTCATCGGTGACTTCACCTCGCTACTGCTGGTGGAATGCAATGTCGATGCGACCCTGTCGATCTGGGAGCAAGCTCGTCGGCTGCAGCGGCAACTGATCACCGATCTGTCGCACCGGGTTGCGGACGGAATATGGCTGCAGCGAGAACTGCTGCGCCACCACGGCCGGCCGTCGGACGCGGTCTTCCCGGTCGTGTTCACCAGTGGGCTGGGCCTGCTCGATACGGCCGCCGCATCGGGATTCGATTTCGGCGCAATGACATTCGGCCTCTCTCAGACACCGCAGACGGTGCTCGACTTCCAGATGTGGGAGAAGGCCGGATCGTTGGCGCTGTCGTGGGACTTCGTCACGCAGGCGATCCCCGCGGAGGTGGCACGGTGCAACCTCGAGGCGATGGTCAGCGCCATGGCCGCGGCCGTCGCCTGCGGCGCGTCGGCGCAGGACGACCCACGCGACGAATTCGACGAACGCGTGTTGACGATTTGCGCTGCGGCGCTGGGCAGGCCGCGGGTCGAGGCGCACGACAACTTCTTTCAGCTCGGTGGCGATTCGGTTGCCGCCACGCGAGTGGTCGAGCAGCTGAGCCGGGAGGTGGCCGGCACCGCGACGCTACGGTTGCTGTTCGAGCATCCGGTGATCGGGGACTTCGCCCGCAGTCTCAGGACGGCTCTGGCGGCGAGCGCGGCCGAGGCGGACTTCGAAGAGGGCGTGCTGTGAGCGTCGCCGAGCTGATCGACCGGGTGCGCAGCGTCGGCGTACAGCTCTGGGTCGACGGCGAGAACCTGCGTTTCCGGGCGCCCCAGGGCGTCCTCGGCGCGGATCTGAAGGCGCAACTGTCCGCGGCCAAAGCCGACGTCATCGCGGCGCTGACGAGCGAGACGGAAGTGGTTCGGGCGCCGCAGGACAGGTTCGAGCCGTTCCCGCTGACCGACGTGCAGGCGGCCTATGCGGTGGGCCGCACGTCGGCGTTCCGGTGGGGTGGTGTCGGCTGTCACGGCTATGCGGAGTTCACCGTGGACCGCAGTGTCGCGACACCGAGCGCCGAGTCCTATCGGACCGCGTGGCGCAAGGTCGTCGAGGCCCACGACATGTTGCGCTGCGTCGTGCACCCCGACGGTTACCAAGTCATCCAGCCGGACCTGACCGACGGCATCGCCATCCGGGAGAGCACCGACAGTCGGCACATCGCCGGCGAACGCGCCCGTGTCGCCGACGAACTCGCGCAGCGCACCTACCCGCTGGGCGACGGCCCGATGTATGACGTCGTGGTCACGATCGGTCCGGAAGACACCGTGCTGCACGTGTCGGTGGACCTGTTGATCGCCGACTTCGTCAGCATCTTCCTCTTGATGACCGACTTCGGGCACTGTCTGCTGGACCCGGAATACACTCCCCCCGCAGCAGGTTTCAGCTTCCGCGACTACCTGCTCAATGTGATCCGCTACCGTGAGTCGGCCGCCGGATCGCACCGGCGGCAACGAGACCTGGACTACTGGCGGGCCCGGCTCGACCAGCTGCCGCCGCCGATTACGTTGCCGCTGTTGCCGTCCGCGCCCGAGGCCGAAGTAGCGCCGAGCTTTACGCGACGGTCGATGCGGTTGCCGGCAGACGAATTCGCTGCCTTCACCCGGCACGCGACAGCACACGGCGGCACCGCCAGCGTCGCGATCGCCGCCGCGTTCAGCTCGGTGCTGGGCCGCTACGGTGACCGCGACCACTTCTCGCTGACCCTGACGACCATGACTCGTCAGCTCTTCACCCCCGAGGTCGGCCGACTGGTCGGGGATTTCACCGGCACCAGCATGCTGGAAGTCGACGTCGGCGGGCAGCGCACGTTCGCCGACTTGCTGCGCGTGATCGGCGGTCGGTTGTTCGACGATATGGATCATGCCGGTGTCAGCGGGGTGGACGTCGCGCGCATGCTGGCGCACGGTGACGAAACCCGCGGCGAACTCTCGCCCGTCGTGCTCACCTCCACGCTGGGTGCCGGCGTGAGCGCCGAATCGTCGTTCCTGCGTCCCATACCGGGCCGGGGACTGAGCCAGACCCCCCAAGTGCTGTTGGATTGCCAGGTTTTCGCGCTCGACGGTGCGTGTGAGATCAACTGGGACACCCGCGACGACGGGATCGCCCCCGAGGTGCTCGACCGCGCGTTCGCCGACTTTCGCGCCGTGCTGGAAACCCTGAGCACCGACCCGCCGGCCTGGGACCGGCCGGTGCTGCCCGCAACCGCGCCGGCGCCCACCTCGGTGCGGGCTGCGCCGAACGCCTTGCTGCACTCGGGGTTTCTGCAGCACGCGGCCCGGACGCCGCAGGCGGTGGCGATCAGGCACGGGGATCAGTCCACCACCTATGCGCAATTGCTGGCCGCCGCTTCGTCGGTCGCCGCCGAGTTGTCGGCGGCCGGTGTGGACTCCGGTGATCATGTCGCAATCCGCTTGCCGGAAGGGCGAACTCAGGTGGCGGCGATCCTGGGCACCATGCTGGCCGGCGCCGCCTACGTCCCGCTGGACGTGACGTGGCCGGAGCGCCGGATCGCGCAGCTCAGCGAACAGTGTTCACCCGCTGTGGTGTGCGAACCCGGCGGACCGATCGAGCGGTTGCTGGCCGACCCGGCAGCCTGGCTGGCCCGGACGGCGCCACCACCGGATCGGGCGCAACCGGACGACACGGCCTACGTCATCTTCACGTCGGGATCGACCGGAATTCCCAAGGGCGTCATGGTGAGTCACCGAGCCGCACTCAACACCGTGGCCGACGTCAACGATCGACTGGGCATCTGCGTGACCGATGCGGTGCTCGCCGTGTCGCAGCACACCTTCGACCTGTCCGTCTACAACATCTTCGGGATATTGGCCGCCGGGGGCACCCTGGTGTTCGCGGCCGGCGGTAACGATCCGCAGGCCTGGCTCGACGCGATCTCGGCACACGGTGTCACCGTGTGGAATTCGGTTCCCGCGCAGATGCAACTGCTACTGGACCACGTCGACCGGCGGGCGACGTTGCCGTCGCTGCGCCACGTCATGCTGTCGGGGGACTGGATCCCGGTGTCCCAGCCCAAACAGATCGCCGCGTTGGCGCCGCGGGCGTCGATGCTCAGCCTCGGCGGGGCGACCGAGGCGGCGATCTGGTCGATCTGCCACCCGATGCAGGCACGACGGTACGCGCGCAGCGTCCCGTACGGTACCGCGATGCGCAACCAGAGTGTGCACGTGCTGACCCACCGAGGCGAGCCGGCCGCACCCTGGCAGGTCGGTGAGATACACATCGGCGGAACGGGTCTCGCGCAGGGTTACCTCAGCGATCCCTCCCGCACCGCGACAGCGTTCATCACACACCCGGTCAGCGGCGAGCGACTGTACCGGACCGGCGACTACGGCAGGCTCATCGACGACGGCGTGATCGAACTGCTCGGCCGTCGCGACAACCAGGTCAAGATTCGCGGCCACCGCATCGAACTGGCGGAGGTGGACTCGGCGCTGTGCAACCTGCCGGGAGTGCGGACCGCGTTGAGCGCGGCGCTCGGTCAGGCACCGCAGGATCGGATCCTCGCGGCCGCAGTGGTCCCCGACGCCGCGGCAGACGACGAGTTGTCCGAACGCCGTTGCCTCGCAGCGGCGATCCGGCGCGACATGGAGAAGGCACACCACCACCAGCTCGCCGACCTGGACACCGGGGCGATCCTGCGGTTCGCTGCGTCAGCCCGGGCGGCCGCACTGGACAGCATGTGCGCGGTGCTGGCCACCGCAATGAGCCCGCGCGAACGGGTCCCCGTCGACGAACTGGCGCGCCGGCTCTCGGTGCCCGACCGGTTGCAGCGGCTGTTCCAACGCTGGCTGGATGCGCTCGTCGACGAGAGGCGGGTGACGCGACACCCGGGATTCATCCTGGAACTCGAAGATTTCCACGAACTTTCGGACTGCGCCGTGGCCTGGCAGCGGGCACGCGAGTTGGGTGCGGCCGTGGACTACGGCGACGACCTGCTCGCATATGTGGGCGAATGCGTCGAGAACCTTCCCGGGTTGCTCGCCGGCACCGTCGATCCGCTCGGGTTGCTGTTTCGCGAGGGGACGGTTGACACCGCGACGGCCGCCTACCGCGACAACCTGCTCAGCCGGTACACCAACAGCCTGGTCGTGTCCGGCGTCGCAAGCCGCGCGAGCCGAGCAATGCCGGAGCGACCGTTGCGGGTACTGGAAGTCGGGGCCGGTGTCGGCGGCACCAGCGCGGGACTGGTGACCGCGCTCGCGCCCTACCCCGTGCGCTACACCTTCACCGACGTGTCGAACTTCTTCCTCGTCCGCGCCCGCCAGCAGTTCGCCGAGCACGACTTCATCGACTACCGGATGCTCGACGTCAACCACTCGGCCGCAGAGCAGGGCTTTCCGCCCGGTTCGTTCGACGTCATCGTCGCTGCCAACGTGCTGCACAACGCGACAAACATCGACGCCACACTCAACCGGCTGGACCTGCTCCTGGCACCCGGGGGAGCGCTGGTCTTCATCGACGCCACAGCGGTCAACCACCCGCTGATGATCTCGATGGAATTCAAGGAGGGCCTGCACGGCTTCACCGACGCGCGAGCCGGGACCAACGCCGCGTTTCTGTCATACACGCAGTGGCGCAACGCTCTCGAACGGTCGCCGTTCGGCGACGTGCAGACCTTCCCGCCCCCGGAACACCCGCTTGGCTGGCTGGGCCAACACGTCTTCTGGTGCGATACCGCCTCCACCGCTCACGCGCTGCGGACGGCGGACGTGACCCAGCGGGCAAGGCAGGTGCTGCCGAGTTACCTGGTGCCGCAACAGATCATCTGCCTACCCGCATTGCCGCTCACCGCCAACGGAAAGATCGACCGGACGGCGGTGACGGCAGAACTCGAGACCCTTCGATCCGCGGGTCGCGCCGGTGGACTGGCGACTGCGGGACGACCAGAAGACCTGGACGGCATGCAATCTCGCATCGCCGAGATCTGGGGATCGGTGCTCGGACTGGAACGTCAAGCTCTGACGCCGGCCTCGGACTTCTTCCTCTTGGGCGGTGACTCACTGCTGATGGCGCAGGCGATCGCCCGGATCCGTCGCGAGGTCCCCGAAGCCGCCGGGTTGGCCTGGGACGACCTGCTGCGCGCGATGGTCTCCGACTCCACCCTCGCCGCGGCCGCCGACGCGGTACGCGCACCGCGTTCGGCGCCGAGCCCGCCGGAGCAGCCGTCGCGCGTCTCGCCCCTGGTTTACCTCGGTGCGGGCCAAGGACTCCTCCGCGGTGCCGAGCTGGTGGTGTGCGTGCACGACGGCAGCGGGGGACTGGCCCCCTACCATCATCTGATTCCACACCTGAGCGCGGCCGGTATCATCGATTTGTATGGGCTGCAACGGGTTCCGGGGGACGGTTACTGCAGGATCGAACCTGCGGAGTTGTTCACCACGTTAGCCGCGCGATACTGCGCGCCGATCGTCGCGTTGGCACCCCGCAAGGTCCATCTGCTCGGCTACTGCATGGGGGGTCTGCTGGCCGCCGAGATAGCCAAGTGCCTGGAGGAGTCGGGCATCGACGTCGGCCCCGTGACCGTGGTCAGCTCCTACCGCGTCCCGATGGACGTCGAGGACGATGACGTCCTCGATTACTGTTTTGCGCAAATCCTCGGCGTGGCACCGGAAGTCCTCGGCCTGCAAGTCGACGACGACGCGGTCCGCGGCGCATTCGCCCGCGCCCGCGCCCGCTACGTCGACGTGATACCAGCCGGCGCCCTGCGCAGCGTCGCCGAACCCGTGCTCGCTGAATGCCTGCAGCGCAGCGCGCAAGCCGGTGACCCGAGGCTCGAGCTGCTGGCCGAATCCGGCGTGCTGGGTGAGTCCTGGGACGTCGAGTCTCTGCGCGAACTGCGCACGAGCTTCGTGCACAGCCTGCGGGCCGTCGTGCACGGAGCGGCCGAGCCGTTCCTCGGCGACATCCATTTCCTGCGGCAGCGCGGCGACATCCATTTCCTGCCGACACTGCAGGAAGACATGACCGCGTTCTGGGCGGATTACTGCCTGGGCGAGCTGACCATCAGCGACATCGACGGCGACCACTTCGATTGTCTCACTGGCGACAACGCGCGGTCCGTCGCCGCGATGTTGGTGGACTCGTGGACGCCCGGCCCGTGAAACGGGTCCTGCTGTTCGGCAGTACCGGCGCGGTCGGCCGCAGTTGCCTGGAGGTCCTGAAGCGGGACAGTGACACATCGGTGCTGCTTGCCGGTCGAGACGAGGGACGGCTGCGCGAGGCGGGATCCGATGTCGACACGGCCGTGGTCGACCTCACTGACCTGTCGGCGGTGGCGGATGTCGTCGCGGGGTGCGATGTCGTGATCAACTGCGCCGGGCCGTCACGACAACTCAGCGCTCAGGTGGCCGCTGTCGCCGTCGCAGCCGGGGTGCCCTACGTCGACCCGGGTGGTGACTCAGCGCTGCTCGACCGGCTCACGACGGCAACGGTTCCCATCCTCCTGCAGACCGGTGTGCAGCCCGGGTTGTCCGGATTGTTGTTGCGGTTGCTCGACGGGCGACAACCGGTCACCGTCTGGTGCGGCGGACTGCAACCGCTGACCGAGGCGTCGGTGCTCGAATATCTGGCCAGCCTGCACGACACGGACAGCCACCCCGGCGCCGCACTCTGCGACGGGGCGGTCCGCCGGATCGGCCGTAGCGACTGCGAGCCCGCCCCAGCGCGGTTCTTCCCGGGATCGGCCAGCGTCCACCCGCATCTGGATGCCGAAACAATGGCCGTGGCAGCGCATCTCGACATGGGCAATCTGTGTTGGCTCAACGTGTTCGACGGGGCGCACACCACGCGTGCGATGCAGTTACTGGCCCTGGACAACCAACAATCATGCGGCCCGGCGGAGGTGCTGTCGGCGGCCAGATTGGATCTGTTCGGGCGCCGACCGTATTTCGCGATCGTCGCGACCGCGGGCCCGACCACCGTCGCCTTCAGCTGTCCGGACAGCTACCGCGTGACGGGTGCGCTGACAGCATTCGCAGCCCTGCGGGTCGCGGACATGCCGGCGGGTGCCCGCGCGTTCTGGCGCATCGAGGAGCCCTGGCAGGCACTGAATTTCATGATCGACGCCGTGCCGCAGGCGGAATTGACATCGGCCGGGGCGCCGCCGCTGATCGAGGAGGGTTGCCTGTGACGCAGCGGCCGCGAGCACTCGTCGTCGGAGCGACTTTCGGTGCGGTCTACGCCGAAGCCTTGACGGCGCCGAGTTCACCGGTCGAGCTGATCGGCTTGGTGGCCAACGGCTCTGGGGCCTCCGCACGAGTGGCGGACGGCCTGGGACTGCGTCTGTATACGGATCTGGACAGTCTGCCGCCGGTCGACGTCGCGTTCGTGGTGGTGCGCGCCGGTGTGGTGGGCGGCGACGGCACCCGGATCAGTGCGCAATTGCTCACCCGAGGCATCCACGTCATGCAGGAACAACCGGTGCACGCCGACGAGATGCTGTCGCTGCTGCGGGTCGCCAAAGCGCACTCGACGACCTACGCCGTCAACGACTTCTACAGCCGCATCGCACCGATGCGCCAATTCATCGCCGCCGCACAGCGTCTCGACGGGCTGTCGCCCATCCGCTACGTGCATGCCCGATCGTCGGTTCACGTCGCCTATCCGCTGTTCACCCTCCTGAGCACCTTCCTCGGCCCGCTCACTCCGGCACGGATCACGGTGCCGCAACCCACGGAAGGCCCGCCCAGCGCCTTCGTCGCGGGCCGCGTCGTCCTCGGCGACGTCACAGTGGACGTGCTGATCCAGAACGAACTGTGCGCCGATGACCCCGACAACTACGCGCGGTTGATGCATACCATCACCGCCGGGTCCGATGCCGGCGAACTGGTCCTGGCCCATACCCATGGATCCACCCACTGGCATCGACGCCCGCATGCCGACGCGGGCGGGGCCGAGGTGCCGATCGCCCAACTCGTCGGCACCGCATACCAGCCCACCGCCGCGTGGGTGCGAAACGAGTTGTGGCCGGACGCAATCCGGCTGGCGGCGACTGACTTCGTCGAGTCGATCCAGCGTTCTCGCGGCCTGATCTCGCAGCGCTTCATTCGCGCGGCCCGGTTGTGGTCGGACTTCACCTCCGCCATCGGACCCGCTGCCGCACTGGATCCGACGCCACCGCGAGAGATCACGGCGTCGGAGTTGACGGCCCCGTGACGGTGCCGTCGACGCTCACAGCGCGCGTTCGCGCCCGATCCGCGCCAGATCGATTCCGTAAACCCGTCGCGCCACCGGCAATTGGGCCAACGCCGCGGCCACGAGAATGACGCCCGCCACCACCACTGGCGTGGTCGCGCGCATCTCGAGTCTCAGGTGGTAACCCAGACTGTGATAGGTGGACAGCAGGCCGTCGGCGAGCAGCGCGCCGCCGACCACTCCGAACGGGACCGCGAGTAAAGCGAGGCTGAAATTCTCCGCGGCGATCAGCCGGGACAACATGCCGGCACCCATCCCTTGGGCATGCAACGCTCCGAGCTCGCCGAGTCGCTCGGATATGTTGGCGGACATGGCGTTGTACAACAGCGCGGCCGCCATGACGGCCGCGAAGACGAGCATGATGCTGACCAGGGTGTCGTAGAGACTGAAGGCTTTCCGCATGGTCGATGCCAGCGATGTCGTCGAACGGTACGCGACGACTCCGGGTACCGCGGCCATCCGGTCCCCGAATGAGCGCTGGTCGGCACCGGGCTTGAGTTTGACCAGCACGCCGTTGACCGGAAGTCGATCGGCTTGTGCTCGTAGCCGATTCAGCGAGATGTAGACGACGGGTGAGAACGGCTCGTCGACGAATCCCGCTACCCGCTCGGTGAATCGCAGCCCGTACTGCGGGACCGCGATGTCGATGCGGTCGCCGAGGGAGGTGGACAACAGGTCGCGCAAACCGACCCCCAGCAGAACGCCTTCTTGCGGCAGCCGGTCGGCCCCGGATTCCGCCGGGAACGTGTGCATCTGGGGCTGCGGCGCCAGCCCGATCAGCTGGGTTTCGTAACGGTGTGCGCCGGCGGTGACCGTGACGCCGTGCGCGCTGTAAGGCTCCGCGGCGGTCACCTCGGGGTCCGTGCGCAGCCCGTCCACCACCGCATCGGTCGGCCCGGACAGCACGACTTCCCCGTCCTGCTTGGCGATTTGACCGAACTGCCGATTGACCATGCCGGGCAGGGTGTCGCGCATGCCGGCGAACACCATCACCAAGACGACCGCGACGGCAACACCCGTTACGGTGAGCACCGTCCGCCGACGGTTCCGACCGATGGCCCGCAACATCATTCGCCACCGCGCCGGTATCCGTCCCAGTAAAAGGCGTGAGCCGATCCTGATCCTGGGACCGCGCTGCAACGGTGGGGCTACCCGCATGGCTTCGGCGGGTGACATCCGCGCGGCCGCACGGGCCGGTGCCGACGCGGCCAGCAGCGCGACGGCGCATGCGGCGACGGCAGCGACCAGGTAGGTCACCGGCTGGATCGCGGTGAGACGCATCGGCAGCGCTATGGCAGTCGTGTACTTCGACGTAATCCACTGTGCCAACAGGTAACCGCCGAGCAGCCCGGGCGGCACGCCGATCGCCGCACATGCCACCCCGTAGGCCAGATAGTGCCGGCGCACGGCGCCCGCGGACAGGCCGTTGGCGATCAGGGTTCCGATGACGCCCCGCTGTGCGGCGACGATGCGGAAGAGCAGCACATAGGTGCCCAGCGCGACAGCCGCGAGGAACAACCACGGCAGTATCCCGGCGAGGCTGCCGAACTGCATGACGTCGTCGCGCAATGTGTGAAAGGACGGCTGATCCTCGCGTGCGACGAACTGCAGCCCGGCGTCTCCGGCAAGCCGGCGCACCGACTCGGTCAGGGCTGCGGCAGTCGAGCGGTCACGTGCGTAGACGGCCAACTGAGAGGTGGCATTCGGCAGCACGCGCTGCAATTCCTGGTCGGGCAGAAACACCACACCGAAATCCTCCGGAGTGGTGAGCACTTCCTGGGCCGAGCGCGCCGGCCACAGATATTCGGTCGACAACCCGGTGCCCGAGACGGTAAAGCGCTGCCAGCCTTGACTTCCCAGCAACTCGACGGTTCCCCCCGGATCGAGGTGATAGTGGTCGGCCAGATGCTGCTCGACCAGCACATGCCCGTCGCGAGGCAGTGCACCCGCCCGCACGTCGAGCAGCGACACGCTCGGCTGCTTCGCCTCGGGTACCCCGACGGCGCGGCCGTAGAGCGCGTGCCGGTTCACCCGGATCCCGACGTCGGCTTGATGGCGCGCCTCGACCAGCGGGCCGCCCGGCAGTGCGGCGACGGTATCGCGCAGGTGGAAGGCCCCCGGTCCGGACAGGACCGCGTCCGGCAGTCGTTGACTGGAATAGGACCGGTCGAAGGATTGATCGAGATTGCGGTAACTGTCGGTGGCGGCGACGAATACGGCCACACCGATTGCCATCACGACGGCGATAGCGGCGAATCGCCATCGTTCCCGCCACACGTCCCGGAGCAGTTTGCGGCGCAGGGCGCTGCTCACCAGTCCAAGTCCGTTGCGTCCACCGCGTTTTCGACGATCTCTGTCTTGCTGATCGCGCCCGCGTGTAACCACAGCACCCGGTCGGCCATGCGCGCGATCTCGGAGTTGTGGGTCACCACGATGACTGTCTGCCCACCGCCACGGGCCAGGTCGCCCAGCGCACCCAGGACGTGTCGCCCGGTGACCAGATCCAGGCTTCCGGTGGGTTCGTCGCACAACAGCAGCGGGGGTTGTTTGACGATGGCCCGGGCGATGGCCACCCGCTGTTGCTGACCGCCGGAAAGCTGGGCGGGAAAGCGGTCTGCAACGTCTCCGACACCCACCCGTTCCAGCGCGGCGCGACTGCGCGAGGGGGCGTCGGGCCCGGTCAGTTCGGCGAGTAGTTCGACGTTCTCCCGCGCGGTCAAGGTGGGCACCAGGTTGAAGAACTGGAAGACGAACCCGACCTGGTCGCGGCGGTACCGGGTGCGCGACTTGCGGTTCAGGCTTGCGACATCGGCGCCGTCGACCTCGACCTGACCCTGCGTCGGCTGGTCGATTCCGCCAATGATGTTGAGCAGGGTCGTCTTTCCGGACCCGGACGGCCCGAGCAGCACCACGAATTCACCGGCCCGGATTTCCAGGTTCACCCCGTGCAGGGCAACGACCCGGGTGGGCTCGGCGCCGTAGGTCTTGCCGACATCGGTCAGCCGCAACGCGAACGGTCTGGCAGAACTGCGCGCCGCGGGTGCGTCGCCGACGTCTGACCCAGCGCTCATCTGCTCACTATGGCATCCGGCCGCGCTAGCGTCGGCGTCCGTACCGATCGGCGAGCTTCTGCTCGACGGTCATCGGCTGGTCCGGTGGCGCGGGACCGCCGGTGGGTGCGTCGCGGGACTGAGCCGGACGGACCTGTCTCTCCCGGCGCCGAGCGCGGACCTCGGCATAGACGAAATATGCCAGCGCGGACGGGGCCACGACGCCGAACAGGATCCACTGGATGCCGTAGGACAGAAACGGGCCGGCATCCAGGTGCGGTACCCCGATCACGCCGAGCCCGCCGGGCTGGCTCTCCACCAACTGCAGATACGACCCGGCCAACGGCACCCCGGTCAACGCCGACACCTGACCCGTGCTGATCGAATACACCTGCTGGTAGCCGTCTCTGGTGAACGGCTCCTTGCCCGGCAGGGTCGCCTCGGAATCGCGCAGGCGCGCGGTGATGGTCACCGTGTGATCGGGTGGCCGCGGAATCGGCGGCACGTGCGAGCCGCTCTCGGGCCGAACGTAACCACGGTTGACCAGAACCGTCGGCCCGTCGTCGACGACGAACGGCGCCAGCACCTCGAACGCCTGGTCGCCGTCCACGACGCGGAGTCGGGCCAGCACCCGTACGTCCGGCAGGTAGTGGCCGGTGGCCGTCACCTGACGCCACTGCGCATCCGGGGCCGACGAATCCTGTTGCGGCAACAGTGTTTTCAGCGGTGCGGGCGGCGTGTTCAGCGAATCGGCGATCTGCTGGTTCTCCCGCGACGTCCTGGTGTTCTTGCCCAGCTGCCACGGTGCCAGCACGGTGAAGCACAGGTAGGTGAATGCGATGCACACCAGCCACAGCGCCACCCATCCCGGCCGCAGCAGGAACCCGAGACTGGGAACTCTGCGGGACATCAACCGGATCCGTTCTGCGCGAGTCTCTCGTCGACCCAATCGTGCAGACCGGGCAGCGCGGACTCGATGACCACGAACGCCTCCTCGAAGTCGCTGTGGTCGCCGTAGTAGGGGTCCTCGACGTCGAGCGCGTAAGCCCCCGACCGCGGGTCGAACGAACGCAGCATCCGCAGCCGCTGCTCCTCCACTCCCAGATCACGCAGCAGCCGGACATGGTTACGGCCCAACGCCACCACCAGATCGGCCTGCAGATGTTCGTCGTCGACCTGGGCGGCGCGGTGGTCGGTGGGATAGCCGTGGTCGCGCAGTACGCGCTTGGCCCGCCGGTCGGCTCCCTCACCGACATGCCAGTTGCCGGTGCCGGCGCTGGACACCCGGACGACGTCGCCCAGTCCGCGTTCCTGGATCTGGTGGGCGAACATCTTCTCCGCCATCGGGGAGCGGCAGATGTTGCCGGTGCACACGAACGTCACGTGCAGTTCGTGCTCAGACACCGAGCGCCCTGCGCAGCTCGTCGACCGTCGCGACGTGCGTCACGCCGGTGACGCCGATCCGGTCGGGGAAGTCGGCACGTCCATAACCCCAGCCGACCACCACGGTGTCGATGCCGTGCGCGGCGGCGCCGTCGACGTCGTGACTTCGGTCGCCGACCATCAGTACCCGCTCGGGCAGCGGCTCTAATTGGGTGATGGCGTGCGCCAGGACCTCGGTCTTGGACTTGCGGGAGCCGTCCGCGGTGGCGCCGGCAATGATCTCGAAGTGCTGCTCCACGCCGAAATGGGCGAGGATGCGCCGAGCCGTCGGCTCCAGTTTGGAGGTGGCCACCGCCAGCCGGATCCCGGCTGCCTGCAGGTCGGCCAGCAGCGCCGCGATGCCCTCGAACAGGGTGTTCATCGACCAGCCCCGCGCGCCGTACTCGGCCCGAAACGCGGCGATGGCCTCGTCGGCCCGCCCGTCGAGTTCCATGGCGTGAAACGTCTCGTCCATCGGCGGCCCGACGATGCGGGCCGCCAGGTCGCCGTCCGGGATGGGGGCGCCGATGTGGGTGAGGGCGTGGCGGAAGCTGGACACGATGCCCAGTGCCGAATCGGTCAGGGTGCCGTCCAGATCGAAGATCACCAGCTGCGGCGCCTCGTCCGCGATCGAGCGTGTCACGCCCCTCATTGTCCTAGATGGGTGGCGCAGGGCTGCGCCGGATGTCTGGCCTGGCCGATCGCGCACTAAGGTTTCAGTGATGGCACGTCCAGATCCGAGCGCGTCGAGCCGGCTTGCGCTGGCGCGTTATCACGGTGATCAAGACGTCGTGCCGGGCATGCTGGATTTCGCCGTCAATGTCCGGCACGCGCAGCCGCCGGCGTGGCTGGTGCAGCGGTTGAGCGCGCGACTGACCGACCTGGCCCGCTATCCCGGCTCCGCGGAACTGCACGCCGCCCAGGACGCTGCGGCCGCGCGGCACCGCCGGGCCCGGGACGAGGTGCTGCCGCTGGCCGGCGCGGCCGAAGGGTTCGCGCTGCTGGCCAACCTGCGCCCGCGTCTGGCCGCGCTGATCGCGCCCTCGTTCACCGAGCCGGAGGTCGCCCTGAGCGCGGCCGGTGTACCGGTGCGCCACGTCGTCTTACCGCCGCCGTACACCCTGGACGCCGCTCGGGTGCCGGAGGACGCCGATCTGGTGGTGGTCGGCAACCCCACTAACCCGACGTCGGTGCTGCACACCCGCGAGCAGCTGCTGGCGTTGCGCCGGCCCGGACGGATCTTGGTGGTCGACGAGGCTTTCGCGGACTCGGTTCCCGGCGAGCCGCACTCGTTGGCCGGCGACTCACTGCCTGACGTGCTGGTGTTGCGCAGCCTGACCAAGACGTGGGCGCTGGCCGGGCTGCGAGTGGGCTACGCGCTCGGCGCGCCGGACGTGCTGGCCCGGCTGACCGCCGCGCGCCCGCACTGGCCGGTCGGCACCCTGCAACTGGCGGCCATCGCCGCGTGCTGCGCGCCGCAGGCCGTCGCCGAGGCGGCCGCCGATGCCACGCGACTGATGACATTGCGCGCGGCGATGGTGGCCGGGTTGGAGTCGACAGGTGTGGCGGTGGTCGACGGCTCGGCACCGTTCGTGCTGTTCCGCAGCCCCGCCGCAGAGTCAATACGAAATAGTCTGCGCGACAAGGGAATCGCGGTGCGACGCTGCGACACCTTTGTCGGCCTGGACGACACGTATCTGCGGGCGGCGGTGCGTGCCGAATGGCCCGTCTTGGTCGACGGATTGGTCGAATCCATGGCCGAACTACCGGTCTGCGCGCACAGCGGAGGTACTCGGTGAGCGTGCGGTTGGCCGACGTGATCGGCGTGCTCGACGAGGCGTATCCGCCGCGGCTGGCCGAGTCGTGGGATTCGGTGGGGTTGGTATGCGGTGACCCGGCCGACCCGGTGGAGTCGGTGACCGTTGCGATCGACGCGACCCCGGCCGTCGTCGACGAAGTGCCCGAGGCGGGCCTGCTGCTGGCTCACCATCCGCTGCTGTTGCGCGGCGTTGACACGGTCGCGGCCAACACGCCCAAAGGTGCGCTGATCCACCGGTTGATCCGCTCGGGCCGCTCGTTATTCACCGCGCACACCAACGCCGACTCGGCCGCGCCCGGGGTGTCCGACGCGCTGGCCGACGCGCTCGGCCTCACCGTGGAGGCTGTGCTGGAGCGCTCGCCGGCGGTCGGTGACCTCGACAAATGGGTCATCTACGTGCCGCAGGAGAACTCGGACGCGGTGCGCGACGCGGTCTTCGGTGCCGGCGCCGGACACATCGGGGACTACTCGCATTGCAGCTGGAGCGTCACCGGCATCGGCCAGTTCCTGCCGCACGACGGGGCCAATCCGGCGATCGGCAGCGTCGGCACCGTTGAACGGGTGCCCGAGGACAGGGTTGAAGTCATCGCGCCCAGCAAGTCGCGCGGCGCCGTGCTGGCGGCGATGCGGGCCGCGCATCCCTACGAGGAGCCGGCCTTCGACATCTTCGCCCTGGCGTCACCGCCCGCCGGCACCGGACTGGGCCGGATCGGCACGCTGGCACAACCGGAATCGCTGCGCGACTTCGTCGCCCGCGTCGGCGCGTCCTTGCCGCAGACGTCGTGGGGGGTGCGGGCGGCGGGCGACCCCGACCAGCCGGTGTCGCGGGTGGCGGTCTGCGGGGGAGCGGGGGACTCGTTGTTGAGCGCGGTAGCCGCGGCCGATGTGCAGGCTTACGTCACGGCCGACCTGCGACACCATCCGGCCGACGAACACCGTCGGGATTCGCCGGTGGCGCTGATCGACGTCGCGCACTGGGCGAGCGAATTCCCGTGGTGCGCTCAGGCGGCCGCGGTGTTGCGGTCGCGGTTCGGGGCTTCGCTGCCGGTGCGGGTGTCCCCCCTGCGCACCGACCCGTGGAACCTGAGTGCAAGTGGGGGCGAATGCTGAGAACGAGACCAGGAGACCCGTCATGAAAGCCGAAGTGGCACAGCAGCGTTCGCTGCTGGAACTGGCGACGTTGGATGCCGAGCTGTCCCGCATCGCGCACCGCGCCGCCCATCTGCCGCAACGCGAGGCCTACGAGCGGGTGTATGGCGAGCACACCGCGGCCAGTGACCGGCTGGCCGCGCTGCAGATTGCGATCGAGGACCTGGACGCCGAAGTGTCGCGTCTGGAATCGGAGATCGACGCGGTGCGCAAACGTGAAGACCGCGACCGCTCATTGCTCGCCTCCGGCGCCACCGACGTCAAGCAGCTTTCCGACCTGCAGCACGAGCTGGAGACTCTGCAGCGTCGTCAGGCCAGCCTGGAGGACACGCTGCTGGAAATCATGGAACGCCGCGAAGAGTTACAGGCGCAGCAGGCCGCCGAGGCGAGGACCATCGAGGGGCTGCAGGCCGATCTGGCCGGCGCCCAGCAGGCCCTCGACGCGGCGGTGGCCGAGATCGACCAGACCCGCGGCGAACAGTCATCGCGGCGCGAAGTGTTGAAAGCGTCCCTGGACTCCGAGCTTTCGGCACTCTACGAACGGTTGCGGGCCGGGGGAGGACCGGGCGCCGGACCGCTGCAGGGACATCGGTGCGGCGCCTGCCGGATCGAAATCGGCCGCGGCGAATTGGCCCGCATCACGGCCGCCTCCGAAGACGAGGTGCTGCGCTGTCCGGAATGCGGTGCGATCCTGTTGCGAGTCAAAGGTTTTGAGCGATGAAGGTGGTCATCGAAGCGGACGGCGGATCGCGGGGCAACCCGGGGCCCGCCGGGTACGGCGCGGTGGTGTGGACCGCCGATCACCAGACGGTGCTGGCCGAGTCCAAGCACGCCATCGGCCGCGCGACCAACAACGTCGCCGAATACCGCGGTCTGATCGCCGGTCTGGACGACGCCGTGAAGATGGGTGCCACCGAAGCCTCGGTGCTGATGGACTCCAAGCTGGTGGTCGAACAGATGTCGGGGCGGTGGAAGGTCAAGCACCCCGACCTGGTGGAACTGCACGCCGAGGCGCGGTCGCTGGCGTCGCAGTTCCGCCGGATCAGCTACTCGTGGATTCCGCGGGAACAGAACGCCTACGCCGACCGGCTGGCCAACGACGCGATGGACGCCGCGGCCCAGACCGACCGTCGCGTCGACAAGGTCGCGGTGCCCGTTACCGAAGCGGCCCGCAAAGGTACGACGGAAACCCCCAACGAAATCACTACAGGACCGGGATGGACCGGTGCACGCGGCGTCCCCACCCGGCTGCTGCTGTTGCGGCACGGGCAGACCGAGATGTCGGCGCAACGCCGCTACTCAGGACGCGGCAATCCACCGCTGAACGAAATTGGTTGGCGTCAAGCGGGTTTGGCGGCGCGGTATCTCAGCCAGCGGCGCGGGATCGCTGCCGTCATCTCCTCGCCGCTGCAGCGCGCACATGACACCGCGACGACGGCGGCCAGGGCGCTGGGGGTGGAGGTCATCGTCGACAACGACCTCATCGAAACCGACTTCGGAGCCTGGGAGGGTCTGACCTTCACCGAGGCCGCCGAACGCGATCCCGAGTTGCACCGTCGGTGGCTTTACGACACCGGCACCGTCCCGCCGGGCGGGGAGAGCTTCGACGACGTGCTGCGGCGCGTCCGTCGGGGACGCGACCGCATCCTTGCCACCTATGGTGGCGAGAACGTGTTGGTGGTCTCCCATGTCACCCCCATCAAGTTGCTGCTGCGCATGGCGTTGGACGCGGGTTCGGGCATGCTGTACCGCATGCATCTGGACCTGGCGTCGTTGAGTATCGCCGAGTTCTACCCCGACGGCGCCTCGTCGGTGCGCTTGGTCAACCAGACGGCCTACCTGTAGCCGCCGAGCGTGCAGCCACTGTCAAAATCGAGCCGGTTTTTCGCAGCGGCGACACGCTCGGCGAACCTGCCCGTGGCCCCCTTCGCCGAACGTGTAACCACTGCCAAATCCAGGCCGAAATTTCGCAACAGCGACACGCTCGGCGCTCACCACCACGCCATGTTGTCTTCCACTTGACAATGGGGGCCGGTTTTTCCAGTGGCGGCACGTTCGGCGTGTTGAGAGTAGGTGGCGACAGCTGACACATTTCACGGCAAAGGGAGTACCGTGTTCGTCGCGGACGAGTTGGCCGGGCGGCCGCGGCTCGTGCCTTGTGGTAGCGAGTCGAGGAAAGTCCGGACTTCACAGAGCAGGGTGATTGCTAACGGCAATCCGAGGCAACTCGCGGGAAAGTGCCACAGAGAACAGACCGCCATCCTCGCGGTGGTAAGGGTGAAACGGTGCGGTAAGAGCGCACCAGCATCCCGGGTGACCGGAATGGCTAGGCAAACCCCACCCGAAGCAAGGCCAAGAAGGCCGCACCGAAAGTGCGGCTGCGCAGACGTTCGAGGGCTGCTCGCCCGAGTCTGCGGGTAGGCCGCTCGAGGCACCCGGCAACGGTGTGTCCAGATGGATGGTCGCCGCCGCGCCGCCGTTGGTTACCCCCGCGGCGGCGGGGAACAGAATCCGGCTTACAGGCCAACTCGTCCGCGCAAAGCCTCCGCCGATCCTTCCGACATGATGGTGCTTATGACAGTGAGCGCTTCCGTGAAACGGCCCGCCCGAACATCGATTGCCGTCGCGATGACGCTCGGACTGCTGGCCGCGCTGCTGGTGTCCAGCCCCGGACGCGCATACGCGGCCGACGCCTCCTCGGCCGGTGACATCCTGTCGATCGGCGACCCGGCAGCGCCGGGCCAGATCGAGTTGTATCTGGATCCGCTGTGCCCCCACAGCGGGAAGATGATCCGCGAGCAGGGCAGCGAAATCGGTCGCCGCATCGAGGCCGGCCGCCTGCACGTCAATCTGCGACTCGTCGATTTCCTCGAAAAGTACTCGGCCAGCGGCACTTACGACAGCCGCGCGATCTACGCGTCCTACGTCGTCGCCGATCAGTCCCGGTCGAGCGAGGTCACCTGGCGGTTCATCGAGCAGATCTTCTCCGCCGATCAGCAACCGGAAGAAGAAGGTCCGACGGATCTGAGCAACGATCAACTCGCCGGACTCGCCGAACGTGTCGGCGCGCCGCCGTCAGCACAGGCAATGATCAACCTCGGGTTGCCGATCCCCTACGACCCGCGCGCCATCGCCGCGAACAACCTCGTGTTGCTGCGCGCTCTGCCCCATCCCGGCGTGCCCATGGTCGTCATCGACGGTGAATCGATCGACGGCAACTCCAACTGGCTCGGCCGACTTCCGCGCTGAGCTCAACCTAGTCCGACTAGACTAAGTCGACTAGGCTGGTTTTCATGGCGACGGTCAACATCCACGACGCGAAGACACATCTGTCGCAGCTGCTCACTCGCGTCGAAAACGGCGAGAAGATCACTATCGCGCGGGCCGGTAAACCGGTTGCCGATCTGGTGCCTCACTCCCGTGCCGACATCGCCTTCGGCGGCCTCGCCGGCCAATTCAGCTACGACACAGACCACTTCGATGACACCGACCGCGACCTCAACGCCTTGTTCGGCATCGAATGACCGGGCTCTTGCTGGACACTCACGTCCTGATCTGGCTTCTCGAAGACAACCCGCGGCTGGGAATCGGCGCGCGCGAACGCATCACCGAAAGCCCGGCGGTTTTCGTCTCCGCCGCGTGCACCTTTGAGCTGGCCATCAAGTCGGCGCTCGGCAAGCTGACGCTGCCCGACCACCTCGACGAGGCGATCAGCCGCTCCGGCCTGCAGGACCTTCCGATCACGCGTCGCCACACCCTCGCCTGCGAGATGACCGGGCTACCGCACCAGGATCCGTTCGACACCATCCTGGTCGCCCAGGCGTCCGCGGAGCGGCTCACTTTGCTGACTGCCGACGCGAAACTCCTGACGGCGGTACCCGACGCGATCGACGCCAGGATCTGATGAGCCGCTCAGCGCCGGGCGCGCTTCACCGCCTGGTCCAGCTTGCGCAGCGCGGGGTCCAGCTGCGCGGTGCTGTTCTCGGCCAGATCGCTTTCCCGCTGATAGAGCAGACCGTAGGTGAAGGTGTCTTCGCCGGCGGCGTGCGCGGCGTCGGCCTGGGCTAACAGGTGTTCCCGGCTGACCGCGCTGTCCTGATGGTCGCCGAGCAACGCCTGGATCGCCTTGGCCTGCGCGGCGACCTCGTCGTCCCCGGTGGCCGCGGCGGTGTAGCGCAGCCGCTTGGCGCGTTTGCGGATGACATGCAGCGCCTCGTCCGCATCCTGGCCGGCGTCGTCTTCGGCTTTCTCCGCGGCTTCGGCCTTCTTCACCGCTTTGCGCACCCGCTTGTACGCCGCGTCGATGGTGACGGGCGCAGGTTCCTCGCCGAACGGGGTGACCGGCCGCTTGGCGACCAACGCGTCGAGCGCGTCGAGCAACCGGAAGTACCTCTTGGACCGCATCGCCACCAGCGAGCGTCGCAGCCCGATCTGGTAGCGGCGCCGGGCGCCCTCGACGAGACGCTCCCACACCGGGCCACGCACCAACGCCGCATCGAAATCGTTGAGCGCCTGCTCGTACCGCTCACCGAGCACCTCGGCGTCACGTGCTACTCCCAGCACACCGGCGAGTTCGCGCAGTTCGTCGAGAACCCATGCGCCGTCGGCCAATCCGAACAATTCCTGGGAATCCTTGAGCAGACTGCGGATCTTGCGGGTGATCACCCGCATCTGGTGCACGGAGTCGTAGACGTCGTCACGAACGGCACGATCCCAGGCGACCAGCTCCTCGACGTGCTTGGCAACCGCCCTATGCACCGGATCGGAGGGCGGCGGGGCGCTGGCCGGTTGCGCAGTCTTGTCGAGCACCCGCGCCAGCTTCGACCCGTGCCCGGCCGGCGCTGCCCCGGCGTCCAGCAGCCGATTGCTCAGCCGGTGGAGTAGCTCGTGGTTCGCGGTCTGGTCGGCGGCCTCGTCGGTGTCGAGAATCTCGAGTTCCCATTCGTGCCAATGCTGCTCGTGGGGGTCAGCGTCGTCGGAGCGTTCAGCGGCAGACCAGGCGGTGACGTGGTCGTCGCTGAACTCGGCCAGCGCCGCGCCCTCGCCGTCGTAGAGGACTTGGCGTTCGCGTCGCGTGGTGATGCGCGCGACCGGCTCGACCGGACGGTCACGCACGATGGCCAGCACCACGTCCAGCAACTCGGGCGGCACCGTGTCATCGTCGGATGAGTCCAACGAGGCGTGGATCTCGGTGCGCGAGTCAGGTCCGGCGGGCAACTTCAGATGCCAGCCGGCGTCAGTTCCGCCGGTACGGCGGCGCAGCGTGATCTTGTGGCGCGCCAAGTCCTGCGCCGGGGTGTCGAAGTAGACCGCATCCAGTTCCTGGACCGGCGACTTCTCCACCCGCGCCACCGCCGCGATGCCCTCGAAGGACGGCGACACCGTCGACTCCACCACGTCGAACTTGCGCTCGACCTCCAGATGTCGCGCCGACTTGGGCGCTTTACCGGGCATTTGTTCTCCAGTAAGAGGATCGGGGCGGGACGGGCAACCATAGAGTGCCACACCGGGGTTACGCGGCAGGTTAGCGTGGGTGCCATGACTGAGCAGTCGTGGAACGTCGTGATCGGCGAAGCCGACGAGCAGAGCACGGGCGTGCCGCCGGTGCCGACCACTGTGTACGAAGGCGACGAGGCCGGTGCGCGCGCTGCCTACGACGAGTTCACCGCGAAAGCGGAGGCATCGGGATACCGCTATGTGATGCTGCGCAACATCGGCGAAGTCGTCGACCTGTGGGGCACTCCGCCCGCGGTCGGGTAGCCGCGCCTAGAAGCAGTGCTCTTCGGCGGGGAACGTGCCGCTTGCCACCTCTTCGGCGTATTGGGTTGCGGCGCGCCGTAATTCGCCACCCACGTCGGCGAATCGCTTGACGAAGCGCGCGGCCTTGCCGCCGCTCATTCCGGCCATGTCCTGCCACACCAATACCTGGCCGTCGCAGTTGGGTCCGGCCCCGATTCCGACAGTGGGGATGGTCAGCTTGCCGGTGATCTGGGTGGCCAGTTCGGCCGGCACCATTTCCATCACCACGGCGAACGCGCCGGCTTCGGCGACGGCGATCGCGTCGGCGACGGTCTGTTCGGCGGCGTCACCGCGGCCCTGGACCTTGAACCCGCCCAGGGTGTTGACGCTTTGCGGGGTGAAACCGATGTGCGCCATCACCGGGATGCCGGCGGCGGTCAGGCACGCGATCTGCTCGGCTACCCGCTCACCGCCCTCGAGTTTGACGGCGTGCGCGCCGCCCTCCTTCATGAACCGGGTGGCCGAGGCCAGTGCCGCCGCCGGGCCGGCCTCGTAACTGCCGAACGGCAGGTCGGCGACCACCAGGGCGTGCGGCGCGCCGCGCACCACACCGCGGACCAGCGGGATCAGCTCATCGATCGAGATCGGCACCGTGGTGTCGTAGCCGTACACGACGTTGGCGGCGGAGTCGCCGACCAGCAGCACCGGGATGCCGGCCTCGTCGAAGATCCGCGCGGTGGAGTAGTCGTAGGCCGTGAGCATGCCCCAGCGGTGGCCTTCGGACTTCCATTTCTGCAGGTGAACGGTGCGAATCTTGGGTCGGGGCGCCGAAGCGGCGGCAGCGTTCGAACCGTAGACGTTCTCAGACATCGTTGTCCTAAAGGTGGTCGGGTCGATCCTCGTGGCCCAAATCAGGGTCCCCGGGTTCGTCTGACCCTGCCATTCTGCCATCTGGGACCTGCGGATGCACCGACCGGACCGTGTGAGAAGCGCCATCGCGCGACCTGCGTGCACCGCCGGTACCACCGCGCGAGGGTGCACACATCGCCAACGCCAGCGGCGTGTCGCCGTACCTCTGCGCACGTTCGCGGGGGAGAAGGCGAGCCCGGCAATTGGCCGCTGACCAGGGCCGTGGATGCCCTCTGGCAGCATGGGGAGCCATGTGCCTGAGTCGCCGCGCCCATCTCGCGCGCCTGCTGCTGGTCTGGACCGCTCTGGCCATCGCGGTGCTGACTCTGGCCGGCTGCGTCCACGTGGTCGCCGGGCGCGCACGCATGGCGGAGCCGCGGTTGGGCCAGCCGGTGGTGTGGACACCGTGCCGTAGCTCCAATCCCGCGGCCAAGATCCCCGGCAACGCGATGTGCGGGAAGCTCGCCGTGCCCGTCGACTACGCCCACCCCGACGGCGAGGTGGCGGCGCTGGGCTTGATTCGCTTCCCGGCGACCGGGGACAGGATCGGCTCGCTGGTGATCAATCCGGGTGGGCCCGGGGAGTCGGGCATCGAGGCCGCGCTGGGCATCTTCCAGACACTGCCCAAACGGGTCCACGAACGATTCGACCTGGTGGGCTTCGACCCTCGGGGCGTAGCGGGATCGCGGCCCGCGATCTGGTGCAACTCCGACGCCGACAACGACCGGCTTCGGGCCGAGCCCCAGGTCGACTACAGCCAGGCCGGCGTGGAACGCATGGAGAACGAGACCAAACAGTTCGTGCAGCGCTGCGTGGACAAGATGGGCAAGGGCTTTCTGGCCAACGTCGGGACGGTCGATGTGGCCAAGGACCTCGACGCGATCCGCAACGCGCTGGGTGACGCCAAACTGACCTACCTCGGCTATTCCTATGGCACCCGGATCGGCGCGGCTTACGCCGAGGCGTTCCCGCAGAATGTGCGGGCGATGATCTTGGACGGCGCCGTTGATCCGAACGCCGACCCGATCGAGGCGGATCTGCGCCAGGCCAAGGGCTTTCAAGATGCGTTCGACGACTTCGCCGCCGACTGCGCCAAGGATCCGGGCTGCCCGCTGGGCAATGACCCGGCCAAGGCTGTGGACGTCTACCACGATCTGGTGAACCCGCTGATCGATCCGGACAACCTGACCGTGAGTAGGCCGGCGAAGACGAAAGACCCACGCGGACTGAGCTACAGCGACGCCATCGTCGGCACCATCATGGCGCTGTATTCGCCCAACCTGTGGCACCACCTCAACGACGGGCTGACCGAACTGGCCGACGAACACCGCGGCGACACCATGCTGGCGTTGGCCGACATGTACATGCGTCGCGACTCACACGGTCACTACAACAACTCGACGGACGCGCGGGTGGCCATCAATTGCGTCGACCAACCGCCGATCACCGACCGTGCCAAGATCGTCGAAGAAGATCGCCGCGCCCGCGAGCTCGCCCCGTTCATGAGCTACGGGAAGTTCACCGGCTTCGCGCCGCTGGGCACCTGCGCGTTCTGGCCGGTGCCCCCGACCAGCCGGCCGCACCCCGTCTCGGCCCCCGGGCTGCCGCCGACCATCGTCGTGTCGACCACCCACGACCCGGCCACGCCCTACCAGGCCGGAGTCGACCTGGCCGCGCAGCTCAAAGGCGCGCTGCTGACCTTCAACGGGACCCAGCACACGGTGGTGTTCCAGGGCGACAACTGCGTCGACGACCACGTCACCGCCTACCTGATCAGCGGCACCACACCGCCGGGCGGCGCGACCTGCTGAGTCCTCTCCCGATCCCGCGAGCGTGAATCGCGCGACGGTACAGCGGTGTGTCGCGTCGTGTGATTCCCACTCGGCACAAGGCCGACAAGTGATCAAGGCGTGACCATTCCGCGTCCTGTTGCGGTATCCGAAGGTGAGACGATTTCGGCCATGTTGCGCCTGAGAACGGTGAGCTCGGCGCTGTTGTCGTTCGGACTGGTGTGCTGCGGACAGTCGGTCGCCGGCGCGACTCCCGAGCCCGACAGCGGGCAGACCCCGGTCCCGGCGGCGCCCGCCGCGACGCCACAACAGAGCTGGGGCTCCTGCCGCGACCTCGTCGGAGACACCACCGACATACCCACCGCGCAGTGCGCCACGGTGGCGGTGCCCGTCGACTACGACAAACCCGCCGGAGCGCAAGCGAAGCTCGCGGTGATCCGAATCCCGGCTTCCGGGCAGCGGATCGGATCGCTGTTGGTCAACCCGGGCGGGCCCGGCGCGTCCGCGGTGGACATGGTCGCCGGCATGGCGCCCAACCTTCAAGACACCGACATCGCCCGGCATTTCGATCTGGTCGGATTCGACCCGCGCGGGGTGGGCCACTCGACGCCGGAACTGCGCTGCCGCACCGACGCCGAGTTCGACGCCTACCGGCGCGATCCGATGGTGGACTACAGTCCCGCCGGAGTCGCGCACATCGAGCAGTTGTACCGGGAAATCGCCCAGCACTGCGCAGACCGGCTGGGTCAGGCATTCCTGGCCAACATCGGCACGGCGTCGGCCGCGCGCGACATGGACCTGGTGCGTCAGGCGCTGGGCGACGAGCAGATCAACTACCTCGGCTACAGCTACGGGACCCAGCTGGGCACCGCCTATATCGAGAGGTTCGCACCGCACGTGCGGGCGATGGTGCTCGACGGCGCCATCGACCCGATGATCGGCCCGATCGACCAGACCGTCAACCAGATGGCGGGCTTTCAGACCGCGTTCAACGACTACGCCGCGGACTGCGCGAAGTCGACCGCCTGCCCGCTGGGCACCGATCCAGCCCAATGGGTGAGCCGCTACCACGCCCTGATCGACCCGCTCGTCGCCAAGCCGGGCAAGACTTCGGATCCGCGTGGCTTGAGCTACGCCGACGCGACCACCGGCACCATCAACGCGCTCTACACGCCCCAGCACTGGAAGTATCTGACCAGCGGCCTGCTGGGACTGCAGCGCGGCACCGACGCGGGAGACCTGCTGCTGCTGGCCGACGACTACAACGGCCGGGACAAGCAGGGGCACTACGACAACGGCCAGGATGCGTTCAACGCGATCCGATGTGTCGACGCGCCGACACCGACCGACGCCGCGTCCTGGGTTTCGGCCGATCGGCGCCTCCGCGAGGTGGCCCCCTTTTTGAGCTACGGCCAGTTCACCGGTGCCGCTCCCCGCGACATCTGCGCGTTGTGGCCGGTGCCGGCGACCTCCACGCCGCACACTGCGGCACCGGCCCCGCCGGGCAAGGTCGTCGTCGTCTCGACCACGCACGACCCGGCCACCCCCTACCAGGCCGGCGTCGACCTGGCCCGGCAATTGGGCGGCACACTGATCACCTACGACGGAACCCAGCACACCGCGGTGTTCGACGGCAACAATTGCGTGGACGCGGCCGTGGTCCGCTACTTCCTCGATCTGACGCTGCCGCCACCCAATTTGCGCTGCCAGGGATGAGCACCGCAACGCGTCTGGCGAGGCATCGGTAACACGGATTTAACAGAGCATGCCTAGGGTGCGGGTATGGATCGGCAGAAGGAGTTCGTCCTCCGCACGCTGGAAGAGCGCGACATCCGTTTCGTCCGGCTGTGGTTCACCGACGTGCTCGGGTATCTCAAGTCGGTTGCGATAGCGCCGGCTGAACTCGAAGGGGCCTTCGAAGAGGGCATCGGCTTCGACGGATCGTCGATCGAAGGCTTCGCCCGGGTGTCGGAATCCGACACCGTCGCGCACCCCGACCCGTCGACCTTCCAGGTGCTGCCGTGGGCCGACAAAACCGACCACTACCACTCGGCCCGGATGTTCTGCGACATCACCATGCCGGACGGCTCGCCGTCCTGGGCGGACCCGCGCCACGTGCTGCGGCGCCAGTTGCAGAAGGCCAACGACCTCGGGTTCTCCTGCTACGTGCACCCCGAGATCGAGTTCTTCCTGCTGCAGCCCGGTCCGGAGGACGGGTCGGAGCCGGTGCCTATCGACAACGCCGGATACTTCGACCAGGCGGTGCACGAGTCCGCGTCGAAGTTCCGCCGCCACGCGATCGACGCGCTGGAATTCATGGGCATCTCGGTGGAATTCAGCCATCACGAAGGTGCGCCCGGACAGCAGGAGATCGACCTGCGGTTCGCCGATGCGCTGTCGATGGCCGACAACGTGATGACCTTCCGCTACGTCATCAAAGAGGTGGCGCTGGACGAAGGCGTGCGCGCGTCGTTCATGCCCAAGCCGTTCGGACAGCACGCGGGTTCGGCGATGCACACCCACATGAGCCTGTTCGAGGGCGACGTGAACGCCTTCCACAGCGACGACGACCCGCTGCAACTGTCCGAAGTCGGAAAGTCCTTCATCGCCGGGATACTCGAACACGCCTCGGAGATCAGCGCCGTCACCAACCAGTGGGTGAACTCCTACAAGCGACTGGTGCACGGCGGTGAGGCGCCGACCGCGGCGTCCTGGGGCGCGGCCAACCGCTCCGCGCTGGTGCGCGTTCCGATGTACACCCCGCACAAGACGTCGTCGCGGCGGGTCGAGGTGCGTAGCCCCGACTCGGCGTGCAACCCCTACCTGACGTTTGCGGTGCTGCTGGCCGCCGGACTGCGCGGCGTGGAGAAGGGTTACGTGCTGGGCCCGCAGGCCGAGGACAACGTCTGGGACCTCACACCCGAGGAACGCCGCACCATGGGCTACCGCGAACTGCCGTCCAGTCTGGACAACGCATTGCGTGCCATGGAATCCTCCGAGCTGGTCGCGGAGGCGTTGGGGGAGCACGTATTTGACTTCTTCTTGCGCAACAAGCGCGCGGAGTGGGCCAACTACCGCAGCCACGTCACGCCGTTCGAGCTGCGCTCCTACCTGTCGCTGTAGCTGATCGGCGACCGACAGGCCCACTGCGCTACCGTCATTGTCGTGGGCGCCACTCCTCATCGCTTCGCTCTGCATTGTCGTCGGCGCGTGTCGTGACCAAGCCGACGACGCAGCGACCCAAGCTGCCCAGCGTCGGCCGTCTCGGACTGGTGGACCCGCGAGCCGGTGCTCAGCTGTCCCAACTGGGGTGGGACCGCCACGACGACCAGGCGCACGTCGATCTGCTCTGGTCGCTGTCCCGCGCGCCGGACGCCGACGCTGCGTTGCGTGCGCTGATCCGGCTCTCGGAGAATCCCGACGCCGACTGGGACGAACTGAACGCGGCACTGCTGACCGAGCTCGGCCTGCGCGGTCGGTTGTTCGCGGTGCTGGGTTCCTCACTGGCGCTGGGAGATCATCTGATCGCCAACGCCCAGTCGTGGAAACTGTTGCGGGGCAAGGTCGAACTGCCGTCCCGCGCCGAGTTGCGCGCGGCGTTCCTGGAATGCGCCGAGGAATCCTCGGGCGCGCCCGCTACGGTCGTGCACCGGTTGCGGGCGAAGTACCGCGATCAACTGTTGGTCCTGGCCGCGCTGGATTTGGCCGCGACGGTGGAGGACGAGCCGGTGCTGCCGTTCACCACGGTCGCCGCGCAGCTCTCCGACACCGCCGACGCCGCCCTGGCGGCCGCGTTGCGCGTGGCCGAGAACACGGTGTGCGGCGACCGCACAGCACCGCGGCTGGCCGTCATCGCGATGGGCAAATGCGGTGCGCGCGAACTGAATTACGTCAGCGACGTGGACGTGATCTTCGTCGGCGAGCGTGCCGACCCGATCAGCAACCGCGTCGCCGGGGAGATGATGCGGCTGGCGTCGGAGGCGTTCTTCGAAGTCGACGCGGGGCTACGCCCGGAGGGTCGCAGCGGTGAACTGGTCCGGACGCTGGAGTCGCACGTCGCGTACTACCAGCGTTGGGCCAAGACCTGGGAGTTCCAGGCGTTGATGAAAGCCCGGCCCGCGGCCGGGGACCCCGAACTCGGCGAGCGATACCTCGAAGCGTTGATGCCGATGGTGTGGACCGCCTGCGAGCGCGAGGATTTCGTGCCCGAGGTGCAGGCCATGCGGCGCCGGGTGGAACAGCTGGTGCCCGCCGACATCCGCGGCCGTGAGCTCAAACTCGGCAGCGGCGGGTTGCGTGACGTGGAGTTCGCCGCGCAACTGCTGCAGTTGGTGCACGGCCGCAGCGACGACTCGCTGCACGTCGCCTCCACGGTGGACGCGCTTACGGCGTTGGGTGAGGGCGGCTACATCGGGCGCGAGGATACGGCGAACATGATCGCCTCCTACGAGTTCCTGCGACTGCTCGAGCACCGGCTGCAACTGCAGCGGCTCAAGCGCACCCATCTGCTGCCCGAGCCCGACGACGACGAGGCGGTGCGCTGGCTGGCCCGCGCGGCGCACATCCGCCCCGACGGACGCCACGACGCGGCCGGGGTGTTGCGCGAGGAACTCAAGCACCAGAACGTCCGGGTCTCCCGGCTGCACGCCAAGTTGTTCTATCAGCCGCTGCTGGAGTCCGTCGGCCCGGCCGGGCTGGAGATCGCCGGCGGCCGCATGACCCCGGAGGCCGCGGCGCGTCAATTGGGCGCGCTGGGTTACGAGGCGCCGCAGATCGCGCTGAAGCACATGTCGGCGCTGGTCAACCTCAGCGGCCGGCGCGGCCGGGTGCAGTCGGTGCTGATGCCGCGACTGCTGGACTGGCTGTCCTACGCGCCCGACCCCGACGGCGGGCTGCTGGCCTACCGCAAACTCAGCGAGGCGCTGGCCGCCCAGACCTGGTACCTGGCGACGCTGCGCGACAAACCGACCGTGGGCCGGCGTCTCATGCATGTGCTCGGCACGTCGGCGTTCGTGCCCGACCTGTTGATGCGAGCACCGGAGGTCATCCAGTCCTACGGAGACGGCGCGTCCGGGCCCAAGCTGCTCGAGACCGAACCGGTGGCGGTGGCACGCGCGCTGGTCGCCTCGGCGGGACGCTACAGCGACCCGGCGCGTGCCGTCAGCTCCGCGCGGACGCTGCGCCGTCGCGAGCTGGCCCGCATCGGCTCGGCGGACCTGTTCGGGATGCTCGAAGTCCGGGAGGTGTGCGCCGCGCTGACCTCGATCTGGGTCGCCGTGCTGCAGGCCGCGCTCAATGCGGTGGTGCGCGCCAACCTGCCCGAGGACGGGCGCGCGCCGGCGGCGCTTGCGGTCATCGGGATGGGTCGGCTGGGTGGCGCGGAACTGGGCTACGGCTCGGATGCCGACGTGATGTTCGTCTGCGAGCCGACCGCGGGTGTGCCGGACTCCCAGGCGGTGAAGTGGGCGACGACGGTCGCCGAGCAGGTCCGCAAGCATTTGGGGACGCCCAGCGTGGATCCGCCGCTGGAGGTCGACGCCAACCTGCGGCCGGAGGGCCGCAACGGCCCGCTGGTGCGCACCCTGGCCTCGTACGAGGCCTACTACGCGCAGTGGGCGCAGCCGTGGGAGGTGCAGGCCCTGCTGCGTGCGCACGCGGTGGCCGGCGACCCGGAGCTGGGCAGACGGTTCCTGCTGATGATCGACAAGACGCGCTATCCCGCGCACGGGGTGTCGGCCGAGACGGTGCACGAGATCCGCCGGATCAAGGCGCGCGTGGAGTCCGAGCGGTTGCCGCGCGGCGCCGACCCGAACACCCACACCAAGCTGGGCCGCGGTGGCCTGGCCGACATCGAGTGGACCGTGCAGCTGCTACAACTGCAGCACGCCCACGAGATCGAAGCCCTGCACAACACTTCGACGTTGCAGTCACTGGACGTGATCGCCGAGACCGGTCTGGTCGACCACGACGAGGTCGACCTGTTGCGGCAGGCGTGGCTGACCGCCACCGCCGCCCGCAACGCGCTGGTGCTGGTCCGGGGCAAGCCCACCGACCAGCTGCCCGGACCGGGACGTCAGCTCAACGCCGTGGCGGTCGCCGCCGGGTGGCACAACGACGACGGCGGAGAGTTCTTGGACAACTATCTTCGGGTGACGCGACGGGCGAAAGCGGTGGTGCGCAAGGTGTTCGGCAGTTGAGTCAGGAGATGGGGGCGCTGGGCGGCGTCGACTTCGAGGAGTTGAGCGCCGCGGAGGCGGGCCGGGTGACCGCCTTGTATGCGCCGCTGGCGCAGGCCGTCCGGGAACTCTTGGACGCGACCATCCGCACCGAGGCTGACGACGACGCCGTCGCTGCGGCGACGGCCGCGATCGCGTCGGTCACCGAATCGCTGCGGCAACGAACCCGCCCCGGCAGGGTCAGCTACCGCGTCGGCGACCGTCCCCTGCCGTTGGGCAATGCCGTTGTGGGCGTGTGCAATCCGATCGCGCCACCGATCGTCGTGCAGCACGAAGGCGGTGGGAGGTGCTGGTCCGAATTCGTCCTCGGCTGCGCCTACGAGGGTCCACCCACACTGGTGCACGGCGGCGTCAGCGCGTTGGTGCTCGACCACATGCTCGGCGAGGCGGCCAGCGAGGGACTCTCCAAGCCGCGCTTCACCGGGACCATCACGGTGAAGTATCTGCGCGGCACTCCGCTGGGGCCGCTGCGTTGCGACGCCTGGATCGAACGCAAAGAGGGCGTCAAAGTGTTTGCGCGGGGCACCATTTCGGATGCCACAGGTGTCACGGTCGAAGCCGACGGTGTCTTCATCGAGCCTTCTTGGGTGAGGAACGGGCAGTGAAGTTCTACGTCAGCAGCGCGTTCCTGAACACCCCGGAGATCATCGAAATAGCCAAGGCCGCAGACGAACTCGGCTACGACGGCATCGGCATCCCCGACCACGTCGTCAACCTGGAGACGCTGCAGACCCCGTACCCGTACACCAAGGACGGGCAACGACGCTGGCAGCCGTTCACCGACTGGCCCGATCCCTGGGTTCTCATCGGTGCGCTCGCACAGGTCACCACGCGGCTGAAATTCGTCAACACGGTCTACATCCCGGCGATGCGCAATCCCTATTCGGCGGCCAAAGCCATTGGCACCGCAGGTGTTTTGGCCTCCGGCCGGGTGGAGTTAGGTATCGGCGTGGGCTGGTGCCGCGAAGAGTTCACCCTGATGGGGGAGCAGTTCGAGGCGCGCGGCAAACGCACCGACGAGATGATCGAGTTGATGCGGGCGCTATGGCAACCGGGCTGGACCGAATTCGACGGCCGGTTCTACCAGGCGCCGCGCCTGGAGATGCAGCCGACGCCGCCGCCGATACCGGTGTACGTCGGCGGCCTCAGCGACATCGCGCTGCGCCGCGCCGCCCGCCACGACGGTTGGATCGGGGATCTGATCAAGACCGAGCGTGCCGTGGAAGCCGTCGTCCGGCTGCGCCAGCTGCGGGACGAAAACGGTTTGTCCATGGACGGTTTCACGGTCCTGACCCCGCTGACCGACGCGTTCACCGCCGCCGACTACCGGCGCGCCGAGGAGGCCGGCATCACCGGCATCATCACCATGCCGTGGATGTTCTACAGCGGCCCGGATGCGTCGCTGTCGGACAAGATCGACGGCATGCGGCGCTTCCGCAAGGATCTGGGTCTCGACGGGTGATGATCATCGGGCGCCGCCCGAAGCTCTGAGGTGTCGGTCACCTGACCTGAACGGCGGTCTCGAGACTGACTTCGGCGATATCGGAATGGCTCCGGCCGCCGGTGGCGCCCAGAGTGCTTATCCAAACCAACACGAATGTCGTTGGCGCGGAGGCGGTTACCGGAATGACGTTGTGGCCGGGATGCACGGCGGTGGGGGGACTGAGTTCGGCGGTGTCGGAGAGCTTCGCGGGCGTTGCCGTCGCCGATGACCGGATCTGTATCACGGTGCCGGTGCTGTTCAGGTCGACGGTGACAGTGCTGAGCGATGTCGGTTGCGGAGCCTGCAATAGCAGTCCCACACCGTCCTTGAACCTGGGGAACGGCTGCGGGTCGAAGTAGGTGTCGGTCGACCAGGCGGTGCCGGGGTTGCCGTCGATCGCCAGGCCTGCGGAATCCGGACTGTCCGGCGCACCGCCGGGGGAGAACACCACTGCCTGAAGCGGTTTGAGCGGTCCCGGGCCGGCTGCCGCCAGTGTCGGCAGGGCCGAGGGCTGGGACGTCTGGGTCGCCTGGAGCCCCAGCTTGTGCCCGTCCATCGCGACGTCGGTGTCCAAGACGCCCACCACCCGGCTGAGTGTGGTGGCGAAGCTGAGCAACAGCACCAGGACGATCGCCGCCGCCGTCCCGAGGCATGTCTTGACGAGCTGACGGCGCGCGTGTTCGGCCCGCTCGGCTGGCCCGAAATTGCGGAAGCCGGCATAGCTACCCGGGGCGGGTACCGCAAGCAGCTCCTGAGTGGTGGCGGGATCCGCGGCGTGTTTGGCTTCGGCACTGGCTTCGCGCAGCAACGTCGTGAGTGTCTTGGCGCTGCGGATACCCTCTCCGTCACGAACCAGGCCGGCGGCGGTGGACGAGATGAGGAACGGAACACGCGGGTCGAAGGCTGCGGGTTCCTTGATGCGACCTTCGGCATCCAGTTCGGCGTGACGCCAATCCTGGCTCACACCTTCGGTTTTGAAGGGCCAGCGGTTGACCAGCAGGGCATACATGACCGCACCGATGCCGCGGAGGTCGTCACGTGCAGTCGCGTCCGGCATCGTCGCCGGAAAGGCCAACGCGGCACTCCCGTCCCTGCTGACCCGGATTCGAGCCGGATGGTCGATAGACAACATCAATCCAGCCCGATGCGCGGCGTCCGCGGCTTCGGCAAGCGATGACACGGCATCTGCGACGCGGGCGGGCGACAGGCCGATATCGGCTACTTCTCTCAAGGTGGCACCGCGTAGCCATTCGGAGACCACCACCCCGCCGCAGTAGTCGCGACCCACGTCGATCACCGTTGCCAGGTGGGGCGAGTCGATGCCCCGCAGACTCGCGGTGCGGGCAAGGATCGCATCGACAGTCGCTTTGGGCAGGGCATTCTCCGGATCGACGACCGTGACCGCCAGATGCTGCCCGGTGACCGTGTCGGCGGCTTGCCAAAATTGCAGATGCGGCGACTCGCCGTAGAACAGCATCAACCGGATCCGGCCGCTTGCGATGGTGGCGCCCGCGACCAGGGGGTTCCGCTCTCCACTGGGCGAACGCGGTTCGGTCCACAGATAGGAGATCCGTGTCGTTGCCTCCGGCGCAAAGGGCTGGCTGCCGGTCATCGCTTCGTCTCGTTCCCGCAAGGCATCGCTCGCATCGCCCGGGACGCGAACCGATGCTGTGAATGGTTGCTCATTCACATAGCCGCGCCTGTGCCGTCCCAAACCCCCACGCGGCTGCTCGCCGATTGCCTCGTTGCCGCCGACCGCGACCGACAAAGACGAAACCACCCTTGCCGCAACGGATTGCGGCGCGGGTGGCTTCGTCGAAAAAGGGGTCCAGCAGGGGGTGATACGGGTTACACGTCGTAGTACAGCGCGAACTCGTACGGGGTCGGCCGGATCTGGACCGGCAGGATCTCGTTCTCCCGCTTGAAGTTGATCCAGGTCTCGATCAGGTCCGTCGTGAACACCCCACCCTCGGTGAGGTACTCGTGGTCCTCTTCGAGCCGGTCGATCACCGCCGACAGCTGGGTCGGAGCCTGCGGGATGTTGGCGGCCTCCTCCGGCGGCAGCTCGTAGAGGTCCTTGTCGACCGGCGCCTGCGGCTCGATCTTGTTCTTGATGCCGTCCAGGCCGGCCATCAGCATGGCCGAGAACGCCAGGTACGGGTTGCCCGACGAGTCGGGGCAGCGGAACTCCAGCCGCTTGGCCTTCGGGTTGCTGCCGGTGATCGGGATGCGGACACACGCCGAGCGGTTGCGCTGGCTGTACACCAGGTTGATCGGAGCCTCGTAGCCCGGCACCAGGCGCTTGTAGGAGTTCACCGTCGGGTTGGTGAACGCCAACAGCGACGGCGCGTGGTGCAGTAGACCGCCGATGTAGTGGCGTGCGGTGTCCGACAGGCCGGCGTACCCGGTCTCGTCGTACATCAGCGGGGTGCCGTCCTTCCACAGCGACTGGTGGGTGTGCATCCCCGAACCGTTGTCACCGAACAGCGGCTTGGGCATGAACGTGACGGTCTTGCCGTTCTGCCACGCGGTGTTCTTGACGATGTACTTGTACAGCTGCATGTCGTCGGCGGCGTGCAGCAGCGTGTTGAACTTGTAGTTGATCTCGGCCTGACCGCCGGTGCCAACCTCGTGGTGGCCCTTCTCCAGGCTGAACCCGGCGTTGATCAGGTTGGTGAGCATCTTGTCGCGCAGGTCGACGTAGTGGTCGACGGGCGCCACCGGGAAGTACCCACCCTTGGGGCGGACCTTGTACCCGCGGTTGGGGCTGCCGTCGGCCTCGTTCGGGGCGCCGGTGTTCCACCAGCCCGAGATGGCATCCACCTCGTAGAACGAACCGTTGGTGCGTGAGTCGAAGCTCACCGAGTCGAAGATGTAGAACTCGGCCTCGGCGCCGAAGTAGGCGGTGTCGGCGATGCCGGTGCTGATCAGATAGTTCTCGGCCTTGCGGGCGACGTTGCGGGGGTCGCGGGAGTAGGGCTCGAGGGTGAACGGGTCGTGCACGAAGAAGTTCAGGTTCAGCGTCTTGGCTTCGCGGAACTGGTCGATCTTGGCCGTCACGGGGTCCGGGAGCAGCAGCATGTCGGACTCGTGGATCGACTGGAAACCGCGGATGGACGAGCCGTCGAAGGCCAGGCCGTCCTCGAACACGCTCTCGTCGAAGAACGAAATCGGGATCGTGAAGTGCTGCATGATTCCCGGCAGGTCGCAGAAACGGACGTCGACAAACTCGACGTTTTCGTCTTTGGCAAGTTTGAAGACGTCGTCGGGCGTCTTATCCGTCACAGAAGGCTCCTTTTACTCGGTGATTCGCGGCCGACGCTAGGGACGTGTTGTTACAAGTCCGTCAACCCCGTATTGCGCGGGCGTTACGTACCACGGCACCGCAGCAGAGCTCGGGCAAGTCCGGAGCCCTATTGTTGAAGCCATGGCCCGCAAGATCGTAACCGGTCACGTGTCAGTGCGGCACTGCGCTGTACCGGCACCCGGACATGTGGTGACCGGACGAACACGGTGACGCAGGAATCGACTGCCGGTTATCCGGGTCAGGCGCTGGGCTTGCCGCAGTCCGGGTCGGGTTCGCTGGCCCCGATGGGGCGCCGGTTGCTGGCCCTGCTGGTCGACTGGCTGATCGCGGGCGGGCTTGCGCTGCTGGCTCTGACGCTCGGTGCGATCCCGGACACGGTCTTGTCCACGATGCAATTGGTCATCTGGCTGGTGCTGGGTGCGGTGTCGGTGCGACTGTTCGGTGTCAGTCCCGGTCAGCTGGTGCTGGGACTGCAAGTGGCGGCCGTGGACGGTCGGCTGCCGATCGGCATCGGACGGTCTTTGGCACGTGGCGTGCTGATCTTCCTGGTGGTCCCACCGCTGTTCACCGATGCCGACGGGCGGGGGCTGCAGGACAGGCTGACCAACACCGCGATACTGCGACGCTGACGGGTATGGGCTATTTGCGGCGCACGGTGCGCTGGACGCCGCGCATCTTGCCCGAGTTCGGCAGCGGCCCCTTCGGCAGCATGCCGGTGCCGGCCCGCGATCCCAGCGCGGCCAACCGCGACTCGAGTGAGTCCATCTGCTTGGCGGAGATGTTGGCCGGCAGCCGGGTCAGGTGGCGCTCCAGCTTGGCCAGCGGAATCTCGCCCTCGCCGTTGCCGACGATGATGTCGTAAATCGGAATGTCGCCCACGATGCGCGCCGTGCGCTTCTTCTCCTGCGCCAGCAGCGGCTTGACGCGGCCCGTCGACCCTTCCCCGACGAAGATCACACCCGGCCGGCCGATCACCCGGTGTACCGCGTCGAAGTGACCGGTCTGCGCCACCCCGGGGGTCACCCGCCACTTCCCGCGCATGTTGTCCAGCACCCATGCCGCCGCCCCGGCCTGGCCCTCGGCTTGGCGGTAGATGCTTTTCTGGGCGCGGCGTCCGAAGATGATGAACGCCACCAGCGCGCCCAGCACCAGGCCGAACACCGGCATCATGATTGCGGTGAGACCGCCGGCCCAAATCCCGACCCCCACCGACGTGCCGGCGATCAGCACGAACGCGACGATCATGTACGGCAACAGCCGCTTGTCCTGCTTGCGCTGGATGTTGAACGCCTGCCACAGCTGCTTGCGACGGTCTCTGGACGCCGCCTTGCGGGCGGCCGTCGCCTCGGCCTTGGCGGCCTTGTTCTCGGCAACAGTTCGGGGTTTGGCCATAGTCACCAAGGATACGTACGCGCCGGTTACCCGGGCGTCGAGGTGCGCGCGGTTCGGGCCTGTTCGTAGAGCCGCCCGGCCCGATACGAGGAGCGCACCAGCGGCCCGGCCAACACGCCGGCGAAGCCCAACCCCTCGGCGTATTGCGCCAAGCCGACGAACTCCTCGGGAGTGACCCACCGTTCGACGGGATGGTGTCGGGCCGACGGGCGCAGGTACTGGGTGATGGTGACGATGTCGCAACCCGCCGCGTGCAGATCGGCCAGCGCGATGCGCACCTCGTCGGGAGTTTCGCCCAGGCCGAGGATGAGATTGCTCTTGGTGACCAGGCCGGCCTTGCGCGCCGCGCCCAGAACGTCCAGGCTGCGCTGGTAAGTGAACGCCGGCCGGATCCGCTTGAAGATTCGTGGCACGGTTTCGACGTTGTGCGCCAACACTTCTGGACGTGATTCGAAGACCTCGGCGAGCCGGGCGGGTTCGCCGTTGAAGTCGGGGACCAGCAGTTCGACACCGGTGTCGGGGTTCAGCTCCTTGATGGCGCGCACCGTCTGCGCATACAGCCAGGCTCCGCCGTCGGGCAGGTCGTCGCGGGCGACTCCGGTGATGGTGGCATACCGCAACCCCATGGTGTGGACGCTCTCGGCGACCCGGCGCGGTTCGTCGCGGTCGAGGTCGGCCGGCTTTCCGGTGTCGATCTGACAGAAGTCGCAGCGGCGGGTGCACTGGTCGCCGCCGATCAGGAAGGTGGCTTCCCGGTCCTCCCAGCATTCGAAGATGTTGGGGCAGCCGGCTTCCTCGCAGACCGTGTGCAGACCCTCGCGCCGGACCAGGCTCTTGAGCTCGGTGTACTCCGGCCCCATCCGGACCCGCGTCTTGATCCACGGCGGTTTGCGCTCGATGGGTGTCTGGGCGTTGCGCACCTCCAGACGCAGCAATTTGCGGCCTTCGGGTGCGACAGTCACGACGTCGATGTTACGCGGGTGATGTCGTGTTCCCGGACCGGAAGCAGACCGTCGAGGGCAGCGCAGACGGCGTCGGCGACGGCGCCGCGTACCTCGTCGACAGTGACCGTGCGCTGCAGTTCGGAAGACAACGACGTCACGCCGGCGTCGCTGATGCCGCACGGCACGATCGCGGTGAACGCAGCCAGGTCGCAGTCGCAGTTGAGCGCGAACCCGTGCAGCGTCGTCGCGCGTGCCACCCGGACCCCGATGGCGGCGACTTTGCGCGCCGGCCGGCCGGGGATCCACACTCCCGAGCGTCCCTCGACCCGTCCGGCTTCCACCCCGGCCTCGCGGCACACCCGGATGAGGGCTTCTTCCAGGCGCCGCACGTAATTCACCACGTCCAACGGTTCGGCCAGCCCGATGACCGGGTAGCCGACCAGCTGGCCGGGGCCATGCCAGGTGATCTTGCCGCCGCGATCGGTGTCCACGACGGGAGTGCCGTCCAGCGGGCGTTCCTGGGGTTCGGTGCGACGTCCGGCGGTGTAGACGGCGGGGTGTTCCAGCAGTAACAGCGTGTCGGGGCCACCGGCGACCCGGGAGTCGGCCAGCTCGCGCTGCAGTTGCCAGGCGGCACCGTAGTCGACGCTGCCCAGCTGGCGGATGTCGATCGCGCTGGTGGCGGCGCGGATCGACTCCGTCACCTTGGTCACGAACGCCACGCTACCGGCCGGAGCCGCCCCGAGCGCCACGGCGGGGCGTCGGCTTGGGTCACTGTGTCGTTCGGTGTGAATCGTGGGCGTTCAGTGTGAATCGTGGGCTTCGCGAGTGAAGCCTGGGCGGAATCGCGCCGACTTTCCCACCATGGGTTCACTCCGAAAGCCGTCATTTCACAACCAACGCCGAGGATTCACGCTCAAGGCCGTGGACCGGCTCGAGCAAGCTGCCGCGTGAACCGCGCCTGTGAAAGTTTCCTGGCATGTTGCGAGAAAGCCCCGCCGAAGCTTGCTCAGACGCGCGCTAATCCCCGTCGCGGCGGGCGGTGGCGTAATGCAGCGCCTCACCGATCGTGTTGTGGTGAAACTGAAAACCCGCCCGCTCCAAGGCCGTCGGAATGGCCCGCTGACCGGTGAGCAGTCCCTCGTCGGCGAATTCACCGAGGGCCGCGCGCACCGCGAAGCCGGGCAGCACCAACGGAGTCGGGCGGTTCATCGCGCGCCCGAACGCGGTGGTGAACTCGGCGTTGGTGACCGGCGCGGGCCCGGTCATGTTGACCGGACCGGACAACGTGGGGTGCGAGATGGCGAACAGCAGCGCGCGCACCTGGTCTTCAAGGCTGATCCAGGACATGTACTGCCGGCCGCTGCCGAGCCGGGCGCCCAGACCGATCGAGAACACCGGACGCATCATCCGCAGCGCGCCGCCCGACGGAGCGACCACCACGCCGGTGCGGGCCAACACCACCCGGGTGCCCTCGTACTGGGCCGGCAACGTGGCCGCTTCCCAATCCACACACAGCTGAGCCAGGAATCCCCTTCCGGCCGGGGCGTTTTCGTCGACCACGCGGTCCTTGGTGTCGCCGTAGTAGCCGACCGCGCTGGCGTTGATCAGGGTGCCCACGCCCGCGTCGGCGACGGCGGCGGCCAGCACTTCGGTCGGTGCGATGCGGCTGTCCCGCAGGCTCTGCTTGAACGCTCCCGACCACCGCCGCTGGCCGACGTTGACGCCGCACAGGTTGACCACCACGTCGACGTCGACGAGCGCGTCGGGGTCGAACTCGCCGCCCTCTGGATCCCAGTGCAGCTCTTCGGAATTGGCCGGCGCGCGCCGCACGATCCGCAGCACGTCATGGTCGGCCGCGCGCAGCGCCGCGCGCAACGCCGAGCCGATCAATCCAGATGAACCCGCTATGGCGACAACGGCTTTGGCCACAGTACGGAAGCTTCCCTACAGTCCTAGATCGGCCTCGAAGGCACCCTCTTCGAGCCGGTGCTTGACGGTGGTGAGGAAGCGCCCGGCGTCGGCACCGTCGATGAGGCGATGATCGTAGGTCAGCGGCAGATAACTGATCGAGCGGACCCCGATCGACTCGTTGCCCAGGTCGTCGACGATCACCCGGGGCCGCTTGACGATGGCGCCGGTGCCCAGCATGGCGGCCTGCGGCGGCACCAGAATCGGGGTGTCGAACAGCGCGCCCTGGCTGCCGATGTTGGTGATGGTGAACGTGCCCCCGGAAAGCTCGTCGGGCTTGAGTTTGTTCGAGCGTGCCCGGGAGGCGATGTCGGCGATGGCGCGGGCCAGCCCGGCCAGCGACAGGTCGCCGGCGTTGTGGATGACGGGGGAGAGCAGCCCCTGCTCGGTGTCGACGGCGAACCCGAGGTGCTCGGCGTCGTAGTAGGTGATCTCCTTGCTCTCTTCGTTGTAGCTGGCGTTGACGTTGGGGTGTGCCTTGAGGGCGTCGATGACCGCGCGTGCGATGAACGGCAGATAGGTCAGGTTCACGCCCTCGCGTTCGGCGAACGCCGCCTTGGCCCGCGCGCGCAACGCCACGATCCTGGTCATGTCGACCTCGTGGGTCTGGGTGAGCTGGGCCGTGAGTTGCAGTGATTCGCGGGTCTTCTTGGCGGTGATCTGACGGATCCGGCTGGCCTTCTGCGTGGTGCCGCGCAGGTGCGCCAACGAGGACGTCGCGGCGGCAGGGGCTTTCTTCTCCGGCGCGGCTGCGGGCGCTTCGGCGGCGGGCGCGTCTTTCTTCGCTGTCTTCTTCTCGGCAAGCGCCAGCACATCCTGTTTGCGGATGCGGCCGCCCACGCCCGTGCCGGTCACCTCGGACAGGTCGATGTTGTTCTCCGAAGCCAACTTTCGCACCAGCGGAGTGACATACGGGGTGCCGTCCGATTCGGTGGGCTCTTTGTGAGTCGACGCGGGTTCGGCCTTGAGCGGCTCGTTGGCCTTTCCCTTTGGTTCCGCTTGGGATTCGTCCTCTGGCTCTTTTTTCGGTTCCTTTTTGGGCTCTTTTTTCGGCTCTTCCTTGGCTTCTTCTTCTTTGGCCTCTTCCGGGGGCGCTTGCTCGGCGTCTTCCTCGGACTCGGGCTCTTTCTTCTGCTTCGGCTCGGACTCTTTCTTCGCCTCTTCCTTGGGCTCGGACTTCTTGGGTTTCGAGCCCGAGTCCTTGCTGCCGACGCGCGCCAACTCACCGCCGACCTCAACGACGTCGTCCTCTTCGGCGGTGATGCTCACCAGGACACCGGCCACCGGCGACGGGATCTCGGTGTCGACCTTGTCGGTGGACACCTCCACCAGCGGATCGTCGACCTGCACCGAGTCGCCGACGCTCTTCAGCCAGCGCGTCACGGTGCCTTCGGTGACCGACTCGCCGAGTTCGGGCATCAACACCGGGGTCGAATCCCCGTCGCCGGAATCCTCACCCGATTCGTCTTTCGCCGGCTCGGGCTCGGACTCGTCGTCGTCCTGCGCCGGTTCTTCCTCTTCGGCAACCGATTCCTGCTGGGCGGGCGCACTGTCGTCGTCGCCGCCGTCGTCGGTGTCGTCTTGGGTGTCGTCTTGGGTGTCGGCGCTGTCTTCGGCGTCACCGCTGTCTTCGGTGTCGTCGCTGTCGTCGCCGTCGGTGTCGTCCTCGGAGTCACCGATGACGGCAAGCTCGCCGCCGACCTCCACCGTGTCGTCTTCCTGGGCGATGATCTTGGTCAGCACGCCCGCGGCCGGCGACGGGATCTCGGTGTCGACCTTGTCGGTCGAGACCTCGACCAGTGGCTCGTCGAGCTCGACCGTGTCGCCTTCCTGCTTGAGCCAGCGGGTCACGGTTCCCTCGGTGACGCTTTCACCAAGTGCCGGCATCTCAACGGAGAAGGCCATCTTTGTTGACTCCTCGATCGGTCGTCGGTCGGCACAGCTCGACCTCTGGCTTACCACATGGTCGTGCACCGGGTACGAAACCCGCGTGGATGTCAAAACTCATCCTGTCACGTGCGGTCGTCGCAGCACATGCAGGGCGCGTGACTGATCCACCGACCGGCGCCGCGCCGCTGCTACGGTGGGCCACTGGTACAGACAGCAAGTCGCAGGTGGCGGAGGTTCGATGCCGGCAACACAACACGCACCACAACAGTTCGTCGACAGCGCCGACGGCACCCGGATCGCCGTGTACGAAGAGGGCAATCGGGAAGGGCCGCCGGTGGTCCTGGTACACGGCTGGCCGGACTCGCACGTGTTGTGGGACGGGGTCGTACCGCTGCTGGCGCAACGATTCCGGATCATTCGCTACGACAACCGCGGCGTCGGATTGTCCTCGGCTCCCAAACCGGTCTCGGCCTACACGATGGCTCGTTTCGCCGACGACTTCGCCGCGGTCATCGGCCAGTTGAGTCCCGGCCAACCGGTGCACGTGCTGGCTCACGACTGGGGCTCGGTCGGGGTGTGGGAGTACCTGACCCGGCCCGGCGCGGGCGACCTGGTCGCGACCTTCACTTCGGTGTCCGGCCCGGCGCACGATCAGCTGATCCAGTTCATCTTCGGCAGTCTGCGGCAACCGTGGCGTCCGCGCAGGTTCGCCCAAGCGGTCAGCCAGGCCGTGCGGCTGACCTATATGGCCTTCTTCTCGATCCCCGTGCTGGCGCCGCTGCTGCTGCGGTTGGCGTTTCGCAGTGCGGCGGTACGCCGCGCCGTCGTCGACAACATCCCGGTCGAGCAGATCCGTCATTCCGACAACATCGCCAGCGACGCGGCGAATTCGGTCAAGGTGTATCCGGCCAACTACTGGCGCTCGTATTCCGGCAGCTTCCGCCGCCGCGGTGTGCATGTGGTCGACGTACCGGTGCAGCTCATCGTCAACACGCGCGACAAGTACGTGCGGCCGCACGGGTACGACGAGACCGCTCGCTGGGTGCCGCGGTTGTGGCGCCGCGACATCCGGGCCGGGCACTTCTCCCCGATGTCGCACCCACAGGTGATGGCCGCCGCCGTGCAGGACTTCGCCGATCTCGCCGAGGGCAAGCCGACCAGCCGCGCGCTGCTGCGCGCCCAGGTGGGCCGTCCGCGCGGCGACTTCGGCGACACGCTGGTGTCGATCACCGGCGCCGGCAGCGGCATCGGGCGCGAGACCGCGCTCGCGTTCGCCCGGGAGGGCGCCGAGATCGTGATCAGCGACATCGACGAGGCCACCGTGAAAGAGACCGCCGCGCTGGTCGCGGACCGCGGCGGGGTCGCGCACGCCTATGTGCTGGACGTGTCGGACGCCGACGCGGTCGAGGCGTTCGCCGAGCGGGTGTGCGCCGAGCACGGGCTGCCCGACGTCGTCGTCAACAACGCCGGGGTCGGGCAGGCCGGGGCGTTCCTGCATACCCCGGCCGAGCAGTTCGACCGGGTGCTGGACGTCAACCTCGGCGGCGTGGTCAACGGCTGCCGGGCCTTCGGGCGCCGCCTGGCCGAGCGCGGCACCGGCGGGCACATCGTCAACGTGTCCTCGATGGCCGCCTACGCACCGCTCGGCTCGCTGAACGCGTATTGCACCTCGAAAGCGGCGACGTTCATGTTCTCCGACTGCCTGCGCGCCGAGCTCGACGCCGCCGACGTCGGGCTGACCACCATCTGCCCGGGTGTGATCGACACCAACATCATCGCTACGACCCGGTTCGACACGCTGGTCGGGATCGACGACGAGCGGGTCGACGGCCGGCGCGGCCAGTTGGACAAGATGTTCGACATCCGCCGCTACGGTCCGGACAAGGTGGCCAACGCGATCTTGTCCGCGGTGAAGAAGAACAAGCCGATCCGGCCGGTCACCTTCGAGGCCTATGCGCTTTACGGCGTCTCGCGGGTGCTGCCGCAGGCACTGCGCAGCACCGCACGCGTGAAGGTGATCTAAGGCTGCGTGCCGACCGGTGCGCCCTCGGTGCGCCGAAGGGCGAACGCAGCGGCGATGCCGGCGATGCCGATCACCGTCAACGGGATCATCCACGTCCGACGGCTCGACACCGACGACTGACACGCGCTCACGAAATCGGTGTGCGGGATGATCTGGTTGAGGATCGGGATGTTGGCGCCGTTCCTGTCGTTGGCGGCCCGCGCGCCGCTCAGGTCGCTGGCTATTCCATTGCCACAGCTAATCGTTCCGCCGTTGCTGTTGGACACGGTCACCGGGACAAGCAGGCCGATCACGCCTGCCAGCAAAAGTGCAGCACTTACTGCGATTATCAACCGTCGCACCGTCATCATCCGCCCTTCCCGCGCAGGGTTTCCCGTCGAAAAGATGTTTAGCCGCGTGCGACCCCCGCTAAACGCGTGCGGGGTCGGTTCGGTCGGGGACGCCCGAGGGGCAGTAATCCGGCGTGGTTGGGGTATCCGGCAGGCGACGAACGAAGAAAGGACTTGCCGATGACGTTGACCGAGGAGCTGGCGACGAACCGGGACGTCGAGGCCTCCGTACTGGGTGCCCTCGCCGAACGACTCGAGCCGGCTCAGGTCGCCTAGGCATGGAAGCCGTCGACGCCGTCGTCATCGGGGCCGGACACCACGGTTTGGTCGCGGCGGCGATGTTGGCCGACGCCGGCTGGGACGTGCTGGTGCTGGAGGCTCAACCCGAACCGGGTGGGGCGGTGCGCAGCGCCGAACTGACGCCGGGTTACATCACCGATCTGTTCAGTTCCTACTACCCGATGACGGTGGCGTCGCCGGCGATCACCGAGCTGCGGCTCGAGGAGCACGGCCTGCGCTGGTCGTACGCGCCGGCTGTGGTGGGGCACCCGCGCGACGGCGCGGACGACGACCCGCCCGTGCTCTACCCTGACCCGGCGCGGACGGCTGCGGAGTTCGGCCGTCGTGAGCCCGCCGACGCCGACAACTGGTTGCGGGTAGTGGAGTTGTGGGACAAGGTCAAAGACCCACTGCTCAATGCGATGCTCTCACCGTTTCCACCGACTGGCGCTCTGCTGCAGTTGCTGTGCAAGCTCGGCACTTCCGAAGCGATACGCCTCGCCAATCTTCTTGTCCAGCCGGCCAATTCGATGGCCCAACGGATGTTCGACGGAGAGGCGCCGCGAATCATGCTGCTGGGCAATGCAATGCACGCCGACATCCCACCCGACGCCCCGGGCAGCGGCGTCATGGGCTTCCTGATGACGATGCTTGGTCAGGACGTCGGCTGGCCGGTGCCCGTCGGCGGCTCGGGCCAACTGACGGCAGCGCTGGTCAAGCGCGCATCGTCGGCGGGCGCACGCATCGAGTGCAACCAGAACGTCGCCCGCATCCAGGTGCAGGCCGGCCGGGCGGTCGGGGTGACGACGGCGTCCGGCCGCACGGTTCGGGCGCGCCGCGCGGTGGTGGCCGATGTGACTGCGCCGCAACTGTTCTGCCAGATGTTGCCACCGGACACGTTGCCGGACAGCCTGTTACAGGACCTCGAGCACTTCGAGTGGGATCCGCCGGTGGTCAAGGTCAACTATGCGTTGGACCGCCGCGTGCCCTGGCGTGCGGAGCAATTGCGCAGCGTCGGCACGGTCCATCTGGGCGCCGACGGCGACGGGTTGGTGCGCTGGATGGCGGACCTGAACACGCGGGTAGTGCCCGAGCGTCCGTTCATGCTGCTCGGTCAGACCACGACGGCGGATCCGACGAGATCACCGGAGGGCACCGAAAGTGTCTGGGCGTACACGCATTTGCCGCGGGATATCTACGACGATGAGTCGGCGGAGCGGCTGGCCGAGTCGATGGATCAGGTCATCGAGGAACATGCGCCGGGATTCTGCGCCGGGGTGATCCACCGCCACCTGCAGCGACCCTCGGATCTGGAAGCCAGTGACGCGAACCTGTATCGCGGCGCGGTCAACGGCGGGACGTCGCAGTTGCAGCAGATGCTGATCTTCCGTCCAGCGCCGGGAATGGGCCGGGCCGAGACGCCGATCGAGCGGCTCTACCTGGGCAGCGCGTCGGCATCGCCGGGCGGTTCGGTCAACGGCGCCTGCGGGCGCAACGCGGCCAAGGCCGCGCTGGCCGCCGACGGGCTGACCGGCTGGCCGCGGCGGAAGCTGAGCCGTGCGGTGATCTCGCTGCTGACGAAATGACGCCTTACCGCGCAGCCGTCGCCGAACGTCACGCTGGCGCGGCATTCGTCGTCGAGCGCCACGCCAGCTTGACGCTCGGCGCGTAGAGAGCGGGGACAGGCGCTCGTCAGCCCTTTTCGCAGATGTCTTCCAGCACCGCGAACATGGTGCGGGTCGGGACGCCGGTGCCGCCCTTGGGTGAGTAACCCCAGGCGCTGCCGGTGTTGTAGGCCGGGCCGGCGACGTCGATGTGTGCCCATTGCACCGAGTCGGCGACGAATTCCCGCAGGAACACCCCCGCCACCAGCATCCCGGCGAACCGCTGCCCGCTGATGTTGGACAGGTCGGCCACGTTGGACTTCAAATCGTCCTTGAGTTCGTCGGGCAGCGGCATCGGCCAGCCGTTCTCGCCGACGCGCTGCGAGATCTCGGCGACCCGGTCCCGGAAGTCGTCGCTGCCCATCACCCCGGGAATGCGCGCTCCCAGCGCTACCGTCTGCGCACCGGTCAGCGTGGACGTCTCGATCAGATAATCCGGGTTGTCCTCACACGCCCGCACGATCGCGTCGGCCAGGATGAGCCGGCCTTCGGCGTCGGTGTTCTGCACCTCGACGGTGATGCCGCCGTACTGGGTCAGCACATCCCCGGGCCGCTGCGCGGTCGCCGACGGCATGTTCTCGGCCATCGGAACGGTCGCGATGACGTCGATCGGCAGCTCCCGCTGCGCGGCCAGAATCACGGTGGCGATCACCGCGGCCGCTCCGCCCATGTCCGAGGTCATGTGGTGCATCGAAGCGGCCGGCTTGATGGAGATGCCGCCGGTGTCGAACGTGACGCCCTTGCCGACCAGCGCGACCTTCTTGGCCTGTCTGGCGTTCTTGGCCAGCCGCGAGCCGCGATGGGTCAGCCGCACCAACCGCGGCAGGCGCGAGGAACCCTGACCGACACCGATCAGCCCGCCGTACCCGGCCTTCTTCAGCTGCTTGTCGTCGAGGATCTCCACCTCCAGGCCCGCCGATTCGCCGAGTTCTTTGGCGCGTCTGGCGAATTCGGCAGGAAACAGATGGCTGGGCGGAGTGTTGACGAAGTCGCGCGCGGTGGCCACGGCGGCCGCCACGGCCGCACCGTGCGCGCTTTGCCGTTTGGCGTCCTTCGCGGTAGACAGCACGGTGATCCTGCGCAGCCCAGGGTCTTTCGGCGCCGTCTTGGCGCTGCGGAAAGCGCTGAACCGGTAACCCCCCAGGATCAAACCCTCGACCAGCGCCGACGTCACGTCCTGACCGGGCAGCTCACCCAGCGTCGTGATCACCGCCTCGGCTTTGCCCAGTGAACGCGCGGCCACACCGGCCGCGCGGCGCACCACGTCGGCCGGCCATTCGGTGCGGGCCTTGCCCAGGCCGACGGTCAGCACGCTGGCCACCGGCAACGACGACACCACCAGCCGGTGGGTCTGCTCGGTGCCCCCGGTGGCGCCCAGCGCCTGCAGGCCGGCCTCGATCTCGGTGACCGCCTCGGCCGGCAGCAACGTCTCGGCCGCCGCTACCTGAGCGCCGGTCTGTTCGTCGTCACCGGACGAGACGACCGGGACCAGTAACACCGCGGACCCGGCCCCGCGTTTGGGCAGCGCGGTCGCGACGGTGACGGACGGGGGTTGGTAACCGGTGGTAGCCACGGGCAACCACCCTAGTCACTGCGGCCTAGGTTGGCTTCTCCGCCGGGTTGTCGAGCAGTTCGTAGGCCGGCACCGGAGCGTCGAAACCCTTGAGCGTCAAGGGTCCGACGGGGGCGCTGCGCCACTTCGGCAATGCGCCGTGCAGCGCCGAATCGACCAGGATCTGTCCCGGTGCTGCCGCCGAGACGAGTCGCGCGGCGAGGTTCACCGGGTTGCCGAAGTAATCGCCGTTGATGGCCAGCACCGTGCCGTGCGCCAGCCCGGCTCGCACCTGCAGTCCTTCCTCGCGTGCCTTGGGATGGCCGACGAGATCGAGCGCCGCCGTGGCGAGCTGTTCGGGTGACCCGCACACCCACATCACTTCGTCACCGATGAACTTGACCACCCGGCCGCCGTCGGCGTGCACCACGTCCGACACCGCTGCGGCGAACTCGTTGAGCAGTTCCGACAACTGCGCGGGGGTCAGCGCCTGGGTGAGCGCGGTGAACCCGGAGAGATCGGCAAAACCGATGCCGCACACCACGCTTGACGATGTGTCACGGATGACGCCCTCGAAGTGGGTGCGAGCACTGGTCAGGTGATGACGGTGCACGATGTCGATCAATGCCCCGATCCGCGGCACGAACTCGGCGATCGCGCGGTAGGCCTGGGCGGTGGCGAACTCGTCGTGGGTGTGGGTCATCTGGATGTCGGGGGCACCGAGGCGGATCATCGTCGACTCGGCTTCGGCGAGCCGGGCCATCGCGGCGCCCAGCACCCGCAGCAGCCCGAACGCGCCGTCCTCGCCCACCACACCCTTGAGCGCGACCCACGTCTGGAGCGCCTCGACGTCGGCTTGGCTCAGGGCGGGCACGTCGGAACCGGCGATGGTCAGCCCCAGCAACCCCCAGGCATGCGCCACCTCGCCGGCCGACAAACCGAGCTGCTCGGCGGCGGCCGCCACGGTGTAGATCGGGCGTCCCGACCAGCCCAGGACGTCCCCGGCCAGCCCGAACAGGCGCCCGCGCCGCTCAGCTTCGGCCATCTCCTCGACAGTGAAACCAAGCTCGTCCAGATACTTGATCAGGTCGGCGCGCTCGCGTGCGTTCGCGATTCCGGCGGCTTCCAGGCCATCCCAGTCGAACACCTGCCCAAGTTTGCCACCAGCGGCAGACATTAGGGTGAGACAGCGTGAGCGAGGCGCGGGAACTGCAGCAAGGCCCTCTGGAAGAACGGCATCGTGAACTGGGCGCCACCTTCGCCGAGTTCGGGGGCTGGTCGATGCCGGTCTCGTATGCCGGGACCGTCGGCGAACACAACGCGACCCGTGCCGCGGTCGGCTTGTTCGACGTCAGCCATCTCGGGAAGGCGCTGGTGCGCGGTCCCGGCGCGGCGCGGTTCGTCAACTCCGCGCTGACCAACGACCTGACCCGGGTCGGTCCGGGCAAGGCGCAATACACGTTGTGCTGCAACGAATCCGGCGGCGTCATCGACGACCTGATCGCCTATTACGTCGACGACGACGAGATCTTCCTGGTACCCAACGCCGCGAACACCGCCGCCGTCGTCGACGCGCTGCAGGCCGCCGCGCCCGCGGAGCTGACGATCACCAACCTGCATCGCGACTACGCGGTGCTCGCCGTGCAGGGACCGAAGTCCTCGGACGTGCTGGCTGCGCTCGGTTTGCCGACCGACATGGACTACATGGGCTACGCGGACTCGTCGTATTCCGGTGTGCCGGTACGGGTTTGCCGCACCGGATACACCGGCGAACACGGCTACGAACTGCTGCCGCCGTGGGAGTCCGCGGGGGTCGTGTTCGACGCCCTGGTGGCCGCGGTCTCCGACGCCGGTGGCCAGCCGGCGGGTCTGGGCGCCCGCGACACGCTGCGTACCGAGATGGGCTATCCGCTGCACGGACACGAGCTGTCGCCCGACATCTCGCCGCTGCAGGCGCGGTGCGGGTGGGCGATCGGCTGGAAGAAGGACGCCTTCTTCGGCCGCGACGCGATGCTGGCCGAGAAGCAGGCAGGTCCGCGACGGCTGCTACGCGGGCTGAAGATGCTCGGCCGCGGCGTGCTGCGCCCCGGGCTCAACGTGCTCGACGGCGGGTCGACGATCGGGACCACCACGTCGGGAACGTTCTCGCCGACCTTGCAGCGCGGCATCGCGCTGGCGCTGATCGACACCGACGCCGGGGTGCAGGACGGCGGCCAGGTCACCGTCGACGTCCGCGGCCGAGCGGTCGACTGCGAGGTGGTGCGGCCACCGTTCGTCGAGCTGAAAACGCGGTAGCCGGGGCGATTCGCGTGCCGAAAATGCGTTGGCGCACGGTTATACAATCGGCCCCATGACCGCCGCCCCCCTCGAGTTCACGGTTGCGCGCGCGGCCAACCCGGCCACCGAGACCGAGCGGGCGGCGATCCTGGCCGACCCCGGTTTCGGCCGGTACCACACCGACCACATGGTTTCGATCGACTACGTCGAGGGTCGGGGCTGGCACAACGCCCGCGTGCTCGGCTACGGCCCGATCGAGCTGGATCCGTCGGCGATCGTGCTGCACTACGCGCAGGAAGTGTTCGAAGGACTCAAGGCCTACCGCTGGACCGACGGCTCCGTGGTCTCCTTCCGGCCCGACGCCAACGCCGCCCGGTTGCGCTCGTCGGCGCGGCGGCTGGCGATCCCGGAACTGCCCGAACAGTTCTTCATCGAATCGCTGTGCCAGCTCATCGCGGTCGACAACGACTGGGTGCCCAAGGCCGGCGGCGAAGAGGCGCTGTACCTGCGGCCGTTCATCATCGCGACCGAGCCCGGCCTCGGGGTGCGCCCGGCCAAGGAGTACCGCTATCTGCTGATCGCTTCACCCGCCGGCGCCTACTTCAAGGGCGGCATCAGCCCGGTCACCGTCTGGATTTCCACGGAGTACGTGCGGGCCAGCCCGGGCGGTACAGGTGCGGCCAAGTTCGGCGGCAACTACGCCGCCTCGTTGCTGGCGCAGGCCGAGGCCGCCGAACACGGCTGCGACCAGGTGGTGTGGCTGGACGGCGTGGAACGCCGCTACGTCGAGGAGATGGGCGGGATGAACCTGTTCTTCGTGCTCGGCAAGGGCGGCTCGGCGCGACTGGTCACCCCCGAACTGTCGGGTTCGCTGCTGCCCGGCATCACGCGAGACTCGTTGCTGCAGTTGGCTCTTGACGCCGGTTTCGCGGTCGAGGAACGCAAGATCGACGTCGACGAATGGGAGAAGAAGGCAGCGTCCGGTGAGATCACCGAGGTGTTCGCGTGCGGCACCGCCGCCGTCATCACCCCGGTGGCGCAGGTCAAGTACGGCGAGGACGAGTTCACCATCGCCGACGGCACGCCGGGCGAGGTCACGATGGCCCTGCGCGACACGTTGACGGGGATCCAGCGGGGCACCTTCGCCGACACCCACGGCTGGATGGCGCGGCTCGATTAGGGGCGAGCAGACGCAGAATCGCATTCCGCGGGTCTCCCGCGTGCGATTCTGCGTCTGCTCGCGCTCAGAAGGCGACCAGCGTCACCGCGGTGACCGTCGTGGTCACTTCGATAGCGGCGCCCAGCACGTCACCGGTGATGCCGCCGAACCGCCGCACGCAATGCGCGACGAACAACGCCCCGCACCCGACCGCCAGCAGCACCGCCACCGGCCCCTGCCAGGGCCGCGCCCCCACCGGGACCGCGGCGATCAGCAGAACCAGCAGCCAATCCAGCACCACCCAGACCGGCTGGGTGCCCGCGACCTGCACACCCAACGCGCTGCCCTCGGCCGCGGGCACCGAGCGCCGGCACGCCAACACCGCGGTGCATCGACCGGCGAAGACGGCCAGGACAATCGCTCCCGCGCCCAGCGCGCATAAAGCAAAGCCCTGCAACCCCATGACCATGACCACCGCCGCCACCCCGAACGGCCCCGTCGACCCGTCGCGCATCACCGCGAGCGCACGCTGCGGCTCGCCGTAGCAACCCAGCCCGTCAGCCGTGTCGGCGACACCGTCGACGTGCAGGCCCCGCGTCGCCAACAGCAGGACCCCGACGGCGAGCCACCCGGACAACGGGCTGGCCGAACCGAACGCAGCGGCCCCGGCCCAGGCCACCGCCGCCGCCAATCCGCCCAGCGCCACACCGACCACCGGTAGCGCCGTCATCGCCCCGCGACCCATTGCCGCGGCCTGTGACCCCGGGACCGGCAGCACCGTTCCGAACGCGAAAGCCGTTGCCACCGAACGGATCACGATGTAGGTCCGGTGACTCCCGCGTCGGTGAACGTCGCCATCGAGGACAGCGCCGCCACCGCGGCCCGCAGCACCGTCAACGCCACCGCGGCGCCGGTACCCTCACCCAGCCGCATGCGCAGGTCGAGGATCGGCTCCAGTTCCAGCGCCGTCAGGGCCAGCGTGTGACCCGGTTCGGTGGACCGGTGCCCGGCCTGCCACCATTGCCGGGCGCCGGGCGCCAACCGCTCGGCCACCAGCGCCGCGGCCGTCACCGCCATGCCGTCCAGCAGCACCGGCGTGCGCCGGATCGCGGCCTGCGCGCAGAAGCCGGCCATCGCCGCGAAATCCGCACCGCCGCAACGGCGCAACAATCCGACCGGATCCTCGGAGCGGGCCCGGAACAGGGCGTCGCGCACGGCCGCGGTCTTGCGGGACCAGGCGGCGTCGTCGATACCGGTGCCGGTGCCCACCACCGCGACCGGCTCGGTGTTGGTCAGCGCCGCCACCAGCACCGCGGCCGGGGTGGTGTTGCCGATGCCCATGTCGCCCGCGATCAGCAGATCGGCGCCGGCGTCCACCTCGTCGTCGGCGATCTGCTGACCGGACGCGATCGCCCGGTCGACCTCCTGCTGGGTCAGGGCGTCCTCGACGGCGATGTCGCCGCTGCCGCGGCGCACCTTGTCGCTGACCTGATTCGTCAGGCCCAGCACGTCGTCGCAGTCCACCGCCATATCGACGATCCGCACGGTCGCGCCGGCGACCTGCGCCAGCGCGTTGATGGCGGCCCCGCCGGCTTCGATGTTGGAGACCATCTGGGCGGTCACCTCCGGCGGATAGGCCGAGACCCCCGACCGCGCCACGCCGTGATCCCCGGCGAACACCACCACCCGGGCCCGCTCGAATTGCCTTGGCGGACAGGCGCCTTGGCAGGACGCCACCCAGACCGAGAGCTCCTCCAACCGTCCCAGCGCGCCCCGCGGCTTGGTCAGGGTGTCCTGGCGGACGCGGGCGGCCGCCGCGGCGCCCGGGTCGGGCGGTGACACCGGCGCGAACCCGATCACACCGGCGCCTTGACCGTCAGCGCCTGTCCGGCCACCACCAGCACCACCCGCTCACACAGCGCCGCGGTGCGCTGGTTGAGGGTGCCCAGCTCGTCGGCGAACCGGCGGCCGGACGCGCTGGCCGGGACCACCGTCAACCCCACCTCCGGGCTCACCAGCACCAGTGTCGAGGCGAACGTGCCGACCGCGCACAGCAACTCGTCGAGTGGCGCGTTCACCGATCCGCCGTCCCAGCCGTGGCGGTCCAGGGTGCTGGTCAACCAGGTACCCAGGTCGTCGACCAGAGTCGGAGTAGTGGGGGACTGACGCAACGCGCCGGCCAGATCGCCGGTTTCCACCGTCGTCCAATGAGCGGGGCGACGATCGCGGTGGTTGGCGACGCGCCGCGACCACTCCGGATCGGACCCGTCGACCGGACCCGCCGCCAGATAGCGGACCGCCTCGCCAGGTGCCAGTGCTTCGGCGATGGCTTCCTCCGCCCACCGGGACTTGCCCGATCTGATGCCGCCGAGTACCAGCGTGCGCACCGGGAGTCAGTCGGCTTTCGGGCGGCTGCCGCGCTCGACCTGGGGCCGGGGCATCCGCATGCGCCGCATCTGCGAGGCCCGCCCGGCCGCGTAAATACCGAGCTTCCAATGGCTTTCGGTGTTGTCCGGGAATTTCGCGTCGACCAGCTTGCCGACCTTGCGGCCCAACACGATCCCGTCGATCATCATCAACGCCATCAGCAGCAACATCGCCGGCGACATGTAGTACTGCAACTGCGGCACGGCGAACATGACGGCCAACAGGAACAGCGCCGACGGCATGAACAGGCCGAGCACGTTGCGTCGGGCGTCCACCACGTCGCGGACGTAGCGGCGGACCGGCCCCTGGTCGCGCGGCAGCAGGTAGGCCTCCTCACCGGCCTTCATGCGTTCCTGACGCTCGGTCATCCGGGCTCGGCGGGCGTCCCGTTCGGCGCGGCGCTCCTCGCGGCTGAGTTTCGGGCCGGCCAGCGACTTGCGCCGCGCGCGCGCCTCGGCGGCGGTCATCGGCGCGGGCGCGACCGGACCCTTGCGGCCCTGCCGCCGAGCCTCGTCGCGCTTGGGCGTCGGCCGTCCCTTGGGGCCGGTGGTGCGTGACGCGCGAGACGGCGCCTGGGCCGAACCGGCTTCCTGCTCGGTCGAGTCCGGCGTGTCCTCACCTTCGGCCCCGCTTTTTCCGGAGCCTCTATTGCGGCCCAACAACTTCACGACCGCCAGGTTACTTCGCCGCGCCCGGCCCGCTGAATGCGCCTGTTATGCCTGCGGCGGCGGGCGGGTTAGACCTACGCTGCCAGTAATGAACGGCTCGCAGGCGTCGGATGATGCTGCCGGTGACTTCGGGCCCGGCCGCCTCCAGCTGCCCGCCATGCGGGTGTTGGTGGCCCCCGATTGCTACGGGGACAGTCTGTCCGCGGTGGAAGCGGCCGCCGCCATCGCCACCGGCTGGACACGCTCACGTCCGGGCGACTCGTTCATCGTCGCCCCGCAATCCGACGGGGGGCCGGGCTTTGTCGAAGTATTGACCAGCCGGATGGGCGGACTGCGTCGACTGCGGGTGTGTGGCCCGTTGGACACCGACGTCGTCGCCGACTGGGTGTTCGAGGAACGCTCGGCGACCGCCTATCTGGAATGCGCGCAGGCTTGCGGGCTGGCTCTACTGGACGGTCCCCCCACGCCGGAGACCGCGATGACCGCCCACAGCAAGGGCGTCGGCCAACTGATCGCCGCCGCGCTGCAGTCCGGCGCCCGGCGGATCGTGGTCGGTTTGGGCGGCAGTGCCTGCACCGACGGCGGCCAGGGCATGGTCGACGAACTCGGCGGGCTGGACCTGGCGCGCAAACGGTTGGCCGGTGTCGAGCTGATCGCCGCGTCGGACGTCGAATACCCGCTGCTGGGCCCGTGGGGTGCGGCCCGCGTGTTCGCCCCCCAGAAGGGGGCCGACACGGCGACCGTCGCCAGGTTGGAGGTACGGCTGGAGGCCTGGGCGCTGGTATTGGACACCGTCGCCGGACGCGACGTGAGCGCGGAGCCCGGCGCGGGTGCCGCCGGCGGTATCGGGGCCGGACTGCTCGCGCTGGGCGGTCGCTGCGAGTCCGGGGCGGCCATTGTGGCCGAACTCACCCATTTCGCCGACGACCTCGAAGACGCCGACATGATCGTCACCGGCGAGGGGCATTTCGACGAGCAGTCCCTGCACGGCAAGGTCGTCGGGGAGATCGCGGCCGCCGCCCGCCCGCTGGGCATACCGGTGATCGTGCTGGCCGGGCAGGTGTCGGTGGACAAGGCCACCACCCGCGTGTCGGGCATCATGTCGGCCCTGGCGATGTCCGAATACGCAGGTTCGGTGCGGTTGGCACTGGCCGACGCGGCGAATCAACTGATGGGATTGGCGTCCGAGGTGGCCGCGCGACTCGGGAATAGCGGCCCGCCGGGGTACCGTTGAACCAGTGGGTTTTCACCCGAACAGTCCCCCGGACATCGAGCGGGAGAGCCGGGCGGAATCCACCCGACATATCAGGCATGTAGGAGAAGCAATGACGGTGCAGAACGAGCCGACCGCCACGGCCCACGGGGTGATCCTGACGGACGCCGCGGCCGCCAAGGCGAAATCCCTGCTGGATCAGGAGGGACGCGACGACCTGGCGCTGCGTATCGCGGTGCAGCCGGGCGGGTGTGCGGGCCTTCGTTACAACCTGTTCTTCGACGACCGGACGCTGGATGGCGACCTGACCGTTGAGTTCGGCGGGGTGACCCTGACGGTGGACCGGATGAGCGCGCCCTATGTGCAGGGCGCCTCGATCGACTTCGTCGACACCATCGAGAAGCAGGGTTTCACCATCGACAACCCGAACGCCACGGGTTCGTGCGCGTGCGGCGACTCGTTCAACTGAGCTAGTACTGCCCTCCGGTGCGCAGCACGTAGGAGCACACCAGGATCTGACCGCGCTGGAAGAGCAGCTGCGCGATGCCTTGCACCTCTTTGCGCGCCGGTCCTCCGGTGCTGGGTGTCGCGTTCATGCTGAACAACGCCTGAGCCTGGTACTGCGACAGGTAGACGATCTTGTCGATCGAGGTGACTTCCACCTCGGCGAACTGCTTGCGGAACGCGTCGCTGCTGAGCTTGGCCAGCGCCTGGTCGGAGCGCTTGTCCTTGACCGCGTCGTAGATGCCGCACATCGCGTTGCGGACGATGACGTCGGTGTCTTTGTGCGCCAGGGCGTTGAGGTAGGTCTGGATGACCGACTTGGCGGACGCCTCGGAGAACGTGGTCCTGGTGTTGGACCCGTTGGTGCGGACCCCGTAGACGATGGCCGTGGTCAGGCCCGCTATCAGTGCGATCGTCAGCAGGATGCCCAGCAGTAGCCGGCGACGCCGTCGTTCCGGGTAGGGGACCGGTGCCGGCGGCCCGGGATGATAAGGCGCCGGTCCGCCCCCGTCGGGCGGGAAGTCGAGGGTTTCAGGCTGGTTGGGGCCGGTCTCGGGGTACGGCTGGCTCTGCTGAGGTCCTTGGTCGCCGACCGGGAGGTTCGGCGGGTGCGGACCGGCCATCGTTGTTCTCCTACGCTGTGGGGTGAGAGGAATGAGCGGGTTGCCGTCCGAGTCCGGAGTCCGGCAACCGGGTGAGTTCTCTAGGCAGGCTAGCGCAACGGCTGCGGGCAGCAGCGTTGGTTGTCCGGCCGGCGTTCATGAGAGGCTAGACGACCTTAGAAACGAAGGGCGGAGATTTAGTGACCATCGCGGTAACCGGTTCCATTGCCACCGACCATTTGATGCGGTTTCCCGGTCGGTTTTCCGAGCAGTTGCTGCCAGAACACCTGAGCAAGGTGTCGCTGAGCTTCCTGGTCGACGACCTGGTGGTGCATCGCGGGGGAGTGGCCGGAAACATCGCCTTCGCCATCGGCGTGCTCGGGGGCAGCGCCGCGCTGGTCGGTGCGGCCGGCAACGACTTCGCCGACTACCGGGACTGGCTGCAGTCGCACGGCGTGAACTGCGACAACGTGCTCATCTCCAACACCGCCCACACCGCGCGGTTCGTCTGCACCACCGACACCGAGATGGCCCAGATCGCGTCGTTCTACCCCGGAGCGATGTCGGAGGCCCGCGACATCAAGCTGGCCGAGGTGGTGCAGAGCATCGGCACCCCCGAGTTGGTGATCATCGGCGCCAACGACCCGGCGGCGATGGTCGTGCACACCGACGAGTGCCGCAAGCTGGGGCTGGCGTTCGCCGCGGACCCGTCGCAGCAGCTGGCCCGGCTCTCGGGCGAGGAGATCAAGCAGCTCATCGACGGTGCAGCGATCCTGTTCACCAACGACTACGAATGGGATCTGCTGCTGTCCAAGACCGGTTGGTCGGAGGCCGACGTGATGGCGCAGGTCGATCTGCGGGTGACGACGCTGGGCGCCAAGGGTGTCGACATCGTCGAACGCGACGGCACGTCGCTGCACGTCGGGGTGGTGCCCGAGACCAGCCGCACCGACCCCACCGGCGTCGGCGACGCCTTCCGCGCCGGGTTCCTGACCGGCCGCAGTGCGGGACTGAGCCTGGAACGGTCGGCGCAGCTCGGTTCGCTGGTCGCGGTGCTGGTACTGGAATCGACCGGAACCCAGAACTGGGAGTGGGACCGGTCGATCGCGGCCGCGAGGCTGACCAGCGCTTTCGGCGACGAGGCGGCCTCCGAGATCGCCGCGGTGCTCGCCTGAGTCGTTACCCCGCGAGGAGACGCAAAAGCGCCCATTTCTCGCCGAAAATGGGTGCTTTTGTGTCTGTTCGCGCTCAGAGCTCGACCGGGTAGACCGGTTCGCTGATCTGGGGCACCACGCTGTGCTCGACGAAGATCGCGTGCCACAGCATGAAGATCAGCAGCGTCCACAGTCGTCGGCTGTGGTCGGCGGCGCCGAGACGGTGCTCGTCGAGCATGCGACGCACCGCGGCGACGTCGATCAGGTGGCCGGCCTGCGACGACTCGACCATCTCGTAGGCCCATTCCAGCAGTTCACCGGCGCGCAGCCAGTGCCGGATGGGCACCGGAAAGCCCAATTTGGGCCGGTGCAGCACGTGCGCGGGCACGATCGGATCCAGCGCGCGCCGCAACGCGTACTTGGTGGTGGTGCGGGTGATCTTGGCCTGATAGGGCAGCCGCGACGCGACGGCGAACACCTCGGGATCCAGGAACGGCACCCGCAACTCCAGCGAGTTGGCCATCGTCATCTTGTCGGCCTTGACCAGGATGTCGCCGCGCAGCCAGGTGAACAGGTCGAGGTGCTGCATCCGGGCCACCGGATCCCAGCCGACCGACTCGGCATAGATCGGGGCGGTGACGTCGGTGTGGGTCCACTCCGCCCGAAATCCGGGCAGCACGTCGCGCAACTGCGCGTCGGAGAAGCTGCGGGCGTTGCCGTAGTAGCGCTCTTCGAGGGTCAACGAGCCACGGTGCAACAGGCTCTTGCCGCGCATGCCTTCCGGCAGCGGCTTGGACACCCGGCCCATGGACCTACGCAGCGGCCGGGGCAGATAGTCGAAAGGCTTGAGCGACAACGGTTCCCGATAGATCGTGTAACCACCGAACAGCTCGTCGGCGCCCTCCCCGGACAACACCACCTTGACGTGTTTGCGGGCCTCGCGGGCGACGAAGAACAGCGGGACCAACGCCGGGTCGGCGACCGGCTCGTCGAGGTACCAGACGATTTCGGGCAACGCACCGACGAACTCCTCGGCGCTGACCACCTTGGCGATGTGCCGCGCGCCGATCGCCTCCGCCGAAGCCACCGCCACGTCGAGTTCGGAGAAGCCCTCGCGCTCGAAACCGGTGGTGAAGGTGATCAGCCGCGGGTTGTGCCGGATCGCCAGCGCCGCGATTGCCGTGGAGTCGATGCCGCCGGACAGGAACGACCCGACCGTGACGTCGGCGCGCATGTGCTTGGCCACCGAATCCTCGAGCACCGCGGTGATCTCGTCGTAGCGGGCCTGCTCGGTGTCCGACGTGATCGGCACCGCCCCGAAGCGCGGCGCGAAGTAGCGGGTGACGTCCGGTTCGGCGCCGGGGCGGATGACGGCATAGCAACCCGATTCGAGCCGGCGCACCCCACGGTGCAGCGTCTCGGGCTCCGGCACGTACTGCAGCACGGTGTAGTGCTGCACCGCGCGCTCGTCGATCCCAGAACCCGCAGCGTCGAAGCCGACCAATTCCGCCAGGTCCAGTAAGCACTTCTTCTCGCTGGCCACCGCGGTGCCGCCGGTGCCGGTCGCCATGAACAGCGGTTTGATGCCGAACGGGTCGCGGGCGCAGAACAGCTCCCGGGTGACGGTGTCCCACAGGGCGAACGCGAACATGCCGCGCAGGCGGGTGAGCACCTCGGCGCCCCAGAAGTGGAATCCGGCGACGATCGCCTCCCCGTCGCCGTCGGTGGTGAATACGTCGCCGTGTTCCGCGCGCAGTTCCTCACGCAGTTCCAGGTAGTTGTAGATCTCGCCGTTGAAGACCAGCACGTAGCGACCCGGCGCGTCCGGCGGCCCCCAGCGCAGTGGCTGATGGGAATGGGCGATGTCGATGATGGACAGCCGGTTGAACCCGAAGATCACCGAACCGTCGGCGTCCGGGTCCGCCCAGGTGCCGGATTCGTCCGGACCGCGGTGCCGCATCAGGTGCGATGCGCCGCCGATCGCGTCGTCGGCCCGGTCGATGTGCGCCGGGTCAGCCGCACCCGTAGCGCCTGGTTGACCGGCCGGAGCGGCGACGAAGGCCAGCAGTCCACACACGGCGCCCCAGTATGCCGCACGCGGCCGATACCTGCGCGATGCCGCTGCCCGGGCCCCGTCCGGCGGGTCGGGGTGACCAGGCAGTCGCCTGCCGGGTGGGCGTGGTCTACGCTGCGTAGTATTCGACATCCGAGTGAGCCGAGTCGGCTGACAGGCCGGTCGGCCCAGCTTGTGATACAGGAGGCGCCAACGTGACACGTCGCGGGCTCGACCGTTCGCAAAGCCTGTCGCAGTGCAGTTCTGGACGCGCTGGCGGTTTGGCCCGCCGTCTGCGTCCGGTGTTGCTGGTCGCGACTCTGGGTCTGCTGGCGTTCACCCTCAGTGGCTGCACCTGGCAGGACGCGCTGGCGCTCGGCTGGCCCGAGGGCATCACCCCCCAGGCCCACGCCAACAGGCAACTGTGGATCGGCGCGGTGATCGCTTCTTTCGTCGTCGGGATCATCGTGTGGGGCCTGATCTTCTGGGCTTCGGCCTTCCACCGGCACAAGAAGACCGACACCGAGCTACCTCGGCAGTTCGGCTACAACATGCCGTTGGAGCTGGTGCTCACCGTCACGCCGTTCCTGATCATCTCGGTGCTGTTCTACTTCACGGTTGTGGTGCAGGAGAAGATGACCCACCTGGCCGACGACCCCGAGGTCGTGATCGACATCACCGGTTTCCAGTGGAACTGGAAGTTCGGCTACCAGAGCGTCAACTTCAAGGACAAGACCTTCAAGTACGACGGTCTCGACGAGGCGAAGAAGCGGGCGATGACGTCCAAACCGGAGGGTAAGGACAGGCACGGTGAGGAGCTCGTCGGACCGGTCCACGGACTCAACACCGAGGACCGCACCTATCTGAACTTCGACAAGGTCGAGATCCTGGGGACCAGCACCGAGATCCCGGTCCTGGTGCTGCCGGCCCACAAGCGCATCGAATTCCAACAGGCTTCGGCCGATGTGATCCACGCCTGGTGGGTGCCGGAGTTCCTGTTCAAGCGCGACGTGATGCCCAACCCGGTCGCGAACAACAGCGTCAACCGGTTCCAGGTCGACGAGATCGTCCGGACCGGCGCGTTCGTCGGTCACTGCGCGGAGATGTGCGGCACCTACCACGCGATGATGAACTTCGAGATCCGCGTGGTCGAGCCCAACGACTTCGTGGCCTTCCTGCAGCAGCGCATCGCCGGTAAGACCAACGCCGAGGCTCTGCAGGCGATCAACCAGCCGCCGCTGGCGATCAAGACCCGTCCGTTCGACACCCGCCGCGGCGAATTGGCCCCGAGCCCAAGAGGTTAGGACAACTCATGCACATCGAAGCCAGGCTGTTCGAGTTCGTCGCCGCGTTCTTCGTGGTGGTGACGATCCTCTACGGAGTGCTGACCGCCATCTTCGCCGTCGGCGGTGTGGAGTGGGCCGGTACGACCGCGTTGGCGCTGACGGGCGGGCTGGCGTTGATCGTCGCCACCTTCTTCCGGTTCGTCGCGCGTCGTCTGGACACCCGGCCCGAGGACTACGAGGGCGCCGAGATCAGCGACGGGGCAGGGGAATTGGGTTTCTTCAGCCCGCACAGCTGGTGGCCGATCATGATCGCGCTGTCCGGGTCCGTCACGGCCACCGGAATGGCCTTGTGGTTGCCCTGGCTGATCGTCGCGGGCGTGGTGTTCATCCTCGCCTCGGTAGCCGGACTGGTCTTCGAGTACTACGTTGGTCCCGAAAAGCACTGAGCGCTGCCCAGAAGGTCACAATCAGGGCATCAGTTGATCGGTGCCAGTTTGCCGCGGCGGCTGTGTCCCAACCGGTTGGGTAGGGTTTCCGAGGCACCATGAGAAATCACCGAGCGCGTGTGCGCGGATCCAGTCGCCCAGTCACGCGCGCCGGTCGGGTAGTTGGACAGGGTAGGCAGACATGAGCGGGCCGTATCCGCCGGGATGGGAACCTGACGAATCCGACCGTGCCGGTGAGCCCACCGATCTGGACTCCGGTGGCGACGCACTCGACTACGAACTGTCAGACCCAGACCACGGTGACGGGCCGGATTCGCTTGATGCCGTGGACGTTCCAGCAGACCCCGCAGAAACCGACACCCACTCCCGGGCGTACTCGGCGCCGGAGTCCGAGCAATTCCTCAGCGGCCCGTACATCCCGGCCGATCTGGCGCTCTACGACTACGACAGTTACGACGCCTTCGACCGTGACGAGGACTCCGCTCCGCGCTGGCCCTGGGTGGTCGGCGTCGCGGCGATCGTGGCCGCGATCGCGCTGGTCACGTCGGTGTCACTGCTCGTGACGCATTCCGATTCCCGCCAACTCGCCAACCCCGATACCACCACTTCGTCGTCGACATCGCCGGTGCAGGACGAGATCACCACCACCAAGCCGCCGCCGTCGTCCTCCGAGCCGCCGCCACCGCCGCCGTCGTCGTCGGAGCCGCCACCGCCGCCGCCGCCATCGTCGTCCGAGCCGCCGCCACCACCGCCACCTTCGGCCACTGCGCCGCCGCCGTCACCTTCGGCCACTGCGCCGCCGCCTGCGGCACCCAGCCCGAGCGCGGCGGCCCCGCCTCCGGCGCCGACCACGACCCTGACCGGTCCGCGACAGGTCACCTATTCGGTGACCGGCAGCAAGGCTCCGGGCGACATCATCTCGGTCACCTACGTCGACTCCTCCGGCCGGCGCCGGACCCAGCACAACGTCTATATCCCGTGGTCGATGACGGTCACGCCGATCTCGCAATCCGATGTCGGTTCGCTGGAGGCCTCCAGTCTGTTCCACGTCAGCAAACTGAACTGTTCGATCATCACTAGCGATGGGACGGTATTGTCCGCCAACACCAACGACTCACCGCAGACGAGCTGCTGAATGGTCGGCAGATATTCCGCGTACCGGCGCGGGCCGGATCCGGTGGTCAATCCTGACATCATCGACCGCGTCATGATCGGTGCCTGCGCCGCGATCTGGCTGGTCTTGGTGGGCGTCAGCGTGGCAGCCGCCGTCGCCTTGACGGACCTGGGCCGGGGGTTCCACAAAATGGCGCGGAGCCCCCACACCACGTGGGTGCTGTATGCGGTCATCATCGTCTCCGCGCTGGTCATCGCGGGCGCCATCCCGGTGTTGCTGCGGGCCCGGCGGACGACGCAGGCCGAGCCGGTGGTCCGGTCGAGGGCGCTGCAGGGGCGTGGGCCCGCCAGGCAGCCGGTCCGGGTGGGCGGACGCCCCGGCTCGCGCGCGTTGGCCGAGCCGACGCGCCGGGACGCGGTGAAAGCCTATGGGGGCGTTGACGAGTGGTCCGGTGAGGCCGTCGACCGGCTCTGGTTACGCGGCACGCTCGCCCTGACCAGTGCCATCGGCGCCGCACTGACCGGCGTCGCGTTGGCGACCTACCTGATGGCCGCGGGACACGAAGGGCCTTCGTGGGTCAGCTACACGTTTGCCGGACTGATCGCCGCGGGCATGCCGGCGATCGAATGGGCCTACGTGCGACAGCTGCGTAGCGGGCAAGCCGGCCACTAGGCCACTAGCGGCGCGTCACCGCCGCCGGCCACTAGCGGCGCGTCACCGCCGCCGGCCACTGGCGGCGCGTCACCGCCGCCGGACCGGTCCCGCTGATCGTGCCTCTAGTGGTGCTCGCCGTTGGAAGAACCGTTACCGGAGCCGTTGATGCCTTCCTGGTGCTCCCGCAGCGCCGTGAGGACACGGTGTTCGGCAGCGTGGCTCGCCTCCCGCAGCGCCGAGTCCTCCGTCGTCGGGTCCGCGCGCAGGAAACTGCCGCTTCCGGGTGTGCCGGCCGAGCCCAGCTTGTTCATCTTCTTGGGCAGCGGGGCACCCTGGTACTCCAACGGCAGCGGGTGGCCGTGGTCGTCGACGGGGCCCAGTGGCTGATGCAACTCGATGTAGGCGCCGTGGGGCAACCGCTTGATGATGCCGGTCTCCACGCCGTGCTCGAGCACCTCGCGGTCGCTGCGCTGCAGGCCGACCGCCCAGCGGTAGGCGACGAAGTAGACCAGCGGCGGCAGGATCACCATGCCGATGCGGGCGATCCACGTGGTCGCGTTCAGCGAGATGTGGAACTTGAACGCGATGATGTCGTTCATGGCCGCCAGCGTCAGCACCATGTAGAAGGCGATCGCCATGGAGCCGACGGCGGTGCGCACCGGTGCGTCCCGCGGTCGCACCAGCAGGTTGTGGTGCTCGTAATCCCCGGTGAAGCGCTTCTCCAGGAACGGGTAAATGGTCAGCAGCACGAAGATCAGGCCCATGATCAACGCCACCCACACCGAAGCCGGAATGGTGTGGTGGAAGAAGTAGAACTCCCATGGCGGCCAGATACGGGCCAGGCCTTCGGTCCACATCATGTAGAAGTCCGGCTGCGAACCGGCGGAGACCTGAGATGGCTTGTAGGGTCCGAGGTTCCAGATCGGGTTGATCGTCAGCAGCCCGCCCATCAGACCGAGCACGCCGACGATGGCGGCGAAGTACGCACCGGACTTCACGGCGAACACCGGCATGACCCGGACGCCGACGACGTTGTGCTCGGTGCGGCCGGGACCGGGGAACTGGGTGTGCTTCTGGAACCACACCAACGCCATGTGGACACCGATCAGGGCCAGGATGATCCCCGGCAGCAGCAGGATGTGCAGGGCATACAGCCGCGGGATCAGGATGGTGCCGGGGAAGTCGCCGCCGAACAGGGCCCAGTGCAGCCAGGTCCCGATCACCGGCATGCCCAGCGTGATCGAGGAGAGCGCCGCCCGCAGACCGATCCCGGAGAGCAGGTCGTCGGGTAACGAGTAGCCGAAATAACCCTCGAACATGGCCAGGATCAGCAGCAGCGAACCGATGACCCAGTTGGCCTCGCGCGGCCTGCGGTATGCGGCGGTGAAGAAGATGCGCGCCAGGTGCACCATGATCGCCGCCGCGAAGATCAGCGCGGCCCAGTGGTGGACCTGGCGGACGAACAGGCCCCCGCGGACCTCGAAGGAGATGTGCAGCGCCGACTCGTAGGCGCGCGACATCTCCACGCCGCGCAGCGGCTGGTAGACGCCGTTGTAGGTGACCTCGGCCATGGACGGGTCGAAGAACAGCGTCAGGTACACGCCGGTGATCAGCAGCACGATGAAGCTGTACAGGGCGATCTCGCCGAGCAGGAACGACCAGTGGGTCGGGAACACCTTGTTGAGCTGACGACGCACCGCGGCCGACGGGTGGTAGCGAGTGTCGACCGCGTCGCCCTGGCCGGCCAGGACGTCACCGATTTTCGGAGGGCTCAGTTTAGGACTCATGAGGTTGTGCGCTCCCAGAATGCCGGTCCTACGGGTTCGACGAAGTCGCCGTTGGCGACGAGATACCCGTTCTTGTCGATTGTGATCGGCAGCTGCGCCAGTGCACGGGCCGCGGGACCGAAGATCGGCTTGGCGAAGTGCAGGGCGTCGAACTGCGACTGATGGCACGGGCACAAGATGCGGTAGGACTGCTGCTCGTACAGCGAGGCCGGGCAGCCCAGGTGCGAGCAGACCTTCGTGTAGGCGAAGAACTCCCCGAAGTTGAAGCTTTCCTGACCCTTGCGCTTGACCACCCGGTCCACGTCGCTGGGTTTGATCCGGATGAGCATCACCGGGTTACGGATGCCCATGGCGATTTCCGACAGTTTCTCGTGCGATTCCACCGTGGTTCCGTCGCCGTCGGATTCGCGCCAGGGGAAGACGGTCTCCATCCCGCCGGCGTCGATGTCCTCGGGACGCATCTTCACGAACGGCGGGCCGTCGTGGGCGCCCGTGGCCCGGGCCAGGAAGATGGTCTCGCCCTTGAACCGTGGTGTCCAGCCCGACGTCCACAGTTCCGCCTTCATGCCCTCGGCGGTGGGAACGACCGGCTTCCACGGGTTCTTGATCAGGCCGCCGGCAAACGCGACCAGGGTGCCCAGACCGAACGCGCCCAGGCCGATGCCGAACGAAAGTCCGATCAGCTTGCGGCGTCCGACCGTCGACCCTTCATAGGCGTCGGCCAGGTTCGCCACCACCGTCTTGCGGTCGATCTCGCGGGATGCTCCGTCGTGGCGGTCCTGGATCGTGATCTCTTGTGGGATAAACCGTTTCTGGTACAGGACCGCGCCGATGGCGATCGCCAGAATGGAGCCGCCGAACGTCAGCCCATAGAGCGGGGTGGCCAGCGAGTACCAGAAGTTGCCCGGTGTCCCGCTCGGTTTGTACTCCCACGGCCAGAACAGGAAAACCACCAGCAGGGCAAGCCCCAGTCCACCGCCCAGCAAAAGCCAGCGTGCCACCGAGCGCTCCGCGCGCTTCTCGGCTTTGGTGCCCTCAACGGGCCAGCGGGACTCTTTGTAGACGATCTGGACGCCGTCCATCTCGCTGCCCAGGTCCAGCAGTTCCTGCCGCGACATGTTGGCCAGCGCGCCGTCGTCCGGCTCCTTGCGACCCAGGTGGGTGTCGGTGTCGGTGTCCGAGCTGGCCTTGCGGCCGGCGTCGTGCGTCACGTCAGAACCCTCGCTCACGTCCGTGCCCCAATCCACAGTGCCAGCCCGATAGCAGCGACCATGCCGATGATCCAAGCGGCCATGCCCTCGGGTGCGGGTCCGAACCCGCCCAGTCCGTAGCCGCCCGGCGACGGCTCCTCAGCCGTGGTCCGCACGTAGGCGATGATGTCCTTCTTCGCTTCCAGCGACAGCTGCCGGTCGGAGAACTTCGGCATGTTCTGCGGACCGGTCAGCATGGCGGTGAGGATCTGCTGCTCGTTGGCCGGTCCCAGGTCCGGCGCGTATTTCCCGGACGACAGCGCGCCGCCCTTGCCGGTGAAGTTGTGGCACGACGCGCAGTTCAGCCGGAAGAGGTCGCCGCCGCGGCCGAGGTCGGTGCCGCGCAGCGACTCCATCTGCAGGCTGCCGTCGGGGTTGCGCAGCACGGTCGGGCCGCCACCCCTGGCTTGCACGTAGGCGCCGATCGCGTCGATCTGGTGTTCGTCGAAGACCGGTTCCTTGCGCTGTGCCTGCGCCTCACCGCGCATCGCCGGCATGCGTCCGGTCGACACCTGGAAATAGATGGCCGCCTCGCCGACACCGATCAGGCTGGGGCCGTGGTCGGGCACCCCCTGCAGGTTGGCGCCGTGGCAGGACACGCAGGACGTCTCGAAGAGCTGCTTGCCGGTCCGCTGCAGCGCCGAGCCCGATTCGTCGGCCACGGCCACCTGCGGTGTCGGCGTCAGCACCGCTGCCAGGCCACCGGCGATGGTCAGCGCGATCAGCAGCAACAGGCCGCCGGACAGGCGACGGCGCAGACGCCGGCGGGACCGGGCCTTACGCTCACCGCTACCAGATCGGGTAGACCCCAATTTCCTCAACCGACACTCCTCTTTTGCTGGATTCGGAGCCGCGGGCTCATCGGATGAAATAAATGACCGCGAACAGCGCGATCCACACGATGTCGACGAAGTGCCAGTAGTACGAGACGACGATGCTGGCGGTCGCCTGAGCCGGGGTGAACTTACTCATCCTGGTGCGGATCAGCAGGAAGATGAACGCGATCAGACCGCCGGTGACGTGCAGGCCGTGAAACCCGGTCGCCAGGTAGAAGACGCTGCCGTAGGCGCTGCCGGGGATGGTGGTGCCGTGTTGAACCAGGTGAACGTACTCGTAGGCCTGGCCCAGGATGAAGAACAACCCCATCCCGAAGGTGAGTAGATACCAGCGGCGCAGCCCGAAGACGTCGCCCCGTTCCGCGGCGAACACACCCATCTGGCAGGTGAACGACGAAGCGATCAGTACCAGCGTCACCGGCACCGCCTGATACAGGTTCAGCTCGGTCGGCGGCGGCGGCCAGTTCCCGGCTGCCTGCGCTCGCGCCGTGAAGTAGAACGCGAACAGGCCAGCAAAGAACATGAGCTCGCTGGAAAGCCACACTATGGTGCCAACACTGACCATATTCGGCCGATTCAGCGAATGCACTCGCGACGTAATCGCAGTACCCGAGGTCCCTACAGCACTCGTCACATCCGCAAGTATGACGCTTTGTAGTTGTCGAGCACTACCCGGGTGACATTTTTCGCGTAATTCGGCGTGGCGGCGGTTGGGTGGCGGTCGGGTACGCGTGGGACCATCGGCGCGTGGCTGCGTCGTCTGAGGCTGTTCCGTCCGGGGGTCTTCCCGGTGCGGCACCGTCCTGGCCGCGGGTGCTGGGGCGTCTGACCGAGCGGCAGAATCTGACGCGGGGGGATGCCGCCTGGGCCATGGACCAGATCATGGGCGGAGACGCGCAGCCGGCTCAGATCGCGGCGTTCGCGGTGGCGCTGAAGATGAAGGGTCCCACGGCCGACGAAGTCAGCGAGTTGGCCGGTGTCATGCTCGACCACGCCCGCCCCATGCCTGTCGACGCGCTGCCCGAGGACGCGGTGGATGTCGTCGGTACCGGAGGTGACGGGTTCAACACCGTCAACCTGTCCACCATGGCCTCGATCGTGGTGGCGGCGGCCGGCGTCCCCGTCGTCAAACACGGCAACCGCGCGGCCTCGTCGCTGTCCGGCGGCGCCGACACGCTGGAAGCTCTCGGGGTGCGCATCGACCTGGAACCCGAACAGGTCGCCCGCAGCCTTCAAGAGCTGGGGATCGGGTTCTGCTTCGCGCCGCAGTTTCATCCCTCCTACCGGCACGCGTCAGCGGTGCGTCGCGAAATCGGAGTACCCACGGTTTTCAATCTCCTTGGGCCGCTTACCAATCCGGCCCGGCCGCGGGCCGGCCTGATCGGTTGCGCGTTCGCCGACCTGGCCGAGGTGATGGCCGGGGTGTTTGCCGCCCGCCGGTCGAGTGTGTTGGTGGTGCACGGCGACGACGGGCTCGACGAACTGACCACCACCACGACGAGCACCATCTGGCGGGTGCAGGCGGGCACCGTGGACAAGCTGAAGTTCGATCCCGCGGGGTTCGGTTTCGCCCGCGCCGACATCGACGAGCTGCGCGGTGGCGACGCTCAGGTCAACGCCGCCGAGGTGCGGGCCGTGCTGGCCGGGGAGAAAGGTCCGGTGCGCGACGCCGTCGTGCTCAACGCGGCGGGGGCACTGGTGGCCCACGCGGGGTTATCCAGCCGCGCTGAATGGTTGCCGGCGTGGGAAGACGGGTTGCGCCGCGCCGCCGACACGATCGACAGCGGGGCGGCCGAACAGTTGCTCGCGCGTTGGGTGCGGTTCGGTCAGCAGGTGTGAATCGGCCTGCTCACCGGCCAGCCGCGCCGAGCGGGCCGTGGCCGCCCACGCCGCCCAAGCGCCCGCCGCCCGCAGTGGCGACGCCCAACCGTCACCGCTGATTCGCACGATCCGCACTCCCGGCGTGGCCAGCCACCGGGCGATCAGTGCGGTCTCTTCGACCAGCGCGCCGCCGAGCGGTGCCGGCGCCGGCAGGACCGCCTGGGCGCCGGCGACAAGGGTCTCGACGACGGGCATCGGCGGCACACCGCGCGCGGCAGTCCCCGCCGCGGCCAGTTGGCCGTGCCGGATGACGGCCAGCTGGTAGCCGTCCTTGCCGTCGGGGCCGTCCGGCTTGGCGACGATCAACTCGGGCAGCGCGGTCAGGGCCCGCAGCCGCTGGCCTCGCCACAGCACCTCGACGGCGGTGGCGATGTGGTCGCGCAGGCGGGCCGCGCTCTCGTAATGATGCCGTTCTGCCAGCGCGGTGACCGCCGCCGCAGCCGCGGCCAGCGGGGTGTTGTCGGTGCCCTCGATCAACCCCGTGGCACGGCGTACCGCCTCGGCGTAGTGCTCGGGACCCACGTCCCGGGCTGCCGGGCACGGCGATATCTCGACTTCGGCACACGCCGGACCGTGCCGGGCCGACCGGGCCAGCCTTTTGGTGCAGGTCCGTACCCCGGTGAACCGGGCAAGCAGGGCGGCGGTGTCCGCGGCCTCGGTGCGGGACCGGAACGGTCCGACGGCGCGGTCATGCCCGGGGTTGCGGACCACCGAGAACCGCGGGAACGCCTCGTCGGTGAGCACCAGCCACCACCAGCGGTGCGGGAACCGCGACCGGCGGTTGTAGGGCGGGGCGTGAGCGACCAGCAACCGGAGCTCACGCACGCCGGCTTCCAGCGCGTGCGCGCACTCCACGTGGTCGATCGCGCCGGCCAGGGCGACCATCTCCTTCATCCGGCCTCGCGGATCGGCGCCGTTGAAGTATTGGCTGACGCGACGTCGCAGGTCGACGGCGGTGCCGATGTAAAGCACCTCCGACGCCGGTCCGCGGAACAGGTAGACACCGGGGCGGCGCGGCAGTCCGTCGGCCAGCACCCGCTTGCGCCGCTGAGCGGGCGTGACGTCGGGCAGATACGAGCGCAGTTCGGTGTAGGTGTGGATGCCCTGGTTGCCGACCCGTTCGATGAGCGCGTGCAGGACGTCCACGGTGGCGCGGGCGTCGTCGAGGGCGCGGTGAGTGGGCTGGGTTGCCACCGCGAACAGCCGGGCCAACTCCGCCAGTCGCACGCTGGGGGCTTCCTCGCGGCTCAGCACCCGCCGCGCCAACCGCACCGTGCACAGCACCTTGGGGCGAGGCCAGTTCAGCTGACAGCGCTCGGCGGCGGCGCGCAGGAACCCGATGTCGAAACCGGCGTTGTGGGCCACCAGCACCGAGTCGGCGGCGAACTCGAAGAACATCGGCAGCACCGCGTCGATGGGCGGGGCGTCGCACACCATTGCCGTGGTGATCCCGGTCAGCTGGACGATCTGCGGCGGGATGCTGCGCTGCGGGTCGACCAGGGTGGCGAACTCACCCAGCACGACGCCGCCGCGCACCTTGACCGCGCCTATCTCGGTGATCGCGTCGGGTACGACGCCGGGGTGCCCGACCGCGCGCCCGCCCGTGGTCTCCAGGTCGACCACCACAAAGGTGGTCTCACGCAGCGAAGGCTCTTCGCCGGCGTCCCACCCGTCCAGTCCGGCGAAGCTGAGTTGACTCCCACCGGTAGCACTCATGGGCGTGACGTTAAGCAGGGGCACCGACACCGTCGGCGTTGCCACGCCGAACGTTGTTGTCGGTGCCGACCGTTACCGTGCGGATCAGCTCGATTTATGGATGCGAGCTCGGACGAAAGGACTCAGATGGCACTCAGCAGCGGAGCTGAAAGGGAGCGCCGTACCGTCGACGCCGGGGCGCTCCGGCCCGGGGAGTCGGTGGTCATCGACTGCGACGATTGCGCCGTGCGCGGGCCGGGGTGTCGCGAGTGCGTGGTCAGCGTGTTGCTCGGCGTGCCCGAAACCCTTTCCTACGACGAGCAAGTCGCGTTGCAGGCGCTCGCCGAGGTGGGATTGGCGCCGCGGTTGCGGCTGGTCCCGATCCGGCGCGGACGTGAGCCCGGGGTCGCGTGAGGCTCGTGTATGGTCGACGACGGCAAGATCCCTGCACCACATAGAAATGACAGAAATCTTCCTAATTTCTTAAGCCCTCCCTTTGGACAAACGCCGATATCGTTTCGTAACCTGTTTGAGACCTAAACCCGCTCGACGCATTGGCGTCGATGGCAGTTTAAGGAAGCAAATCTTGAGGCTCGACTTTTGGCATTCGACTGTGCGCGTCATCAAGAGGTCTGCCCTCGGTTCGTTAGCGAGCTTCGTCGTGTTGTCCGGCATTTCGGCCGCGGGTGTGATGGCCGATCCCGCCGAGGACGCGCTGGCAAAACTCAACGAGCTGTCCCGGCAGGCTGAGCAGACCACCGAGGCGATGCACAGCGCACAACTCGACTTGAACGACAAGTTGGGCGCCTTGCAGGCCGCGGAGCGGAAGCTGGCTGACGACCAGGCCGCCGCGGACGCCGCGAAGGCGCGATTGGCCTCGTTCCAGACCGCGGTCAACAAGGTTGCCGCAGCCGCCTACATGGGTGGTCGCACCGACGGGCTGGACGCCATGCTGACCGCGGAGTCGCCGCAGCTGCTGATCGACGGTCTGGCCGTGCAGCGGGTGATGGCGCGTCAAATGTCAACTCAGATGGCCAATTTCAAGGCCGCTGGCGAGCAGGCCGCCAAGGCTGAGCAGGTGTCTGCGAAATCGGCGGCCGACGCCAAGGCCGCCGCCGAGCAGGCCGCCGCGGTGCGGGCCAACCTGCAGCACAAGCAGAGCCAGTTGCAGGTGCAGATCGCCGTCGTGAAGTCCCAATACATGGCGTTGACGCCCGAACAGCGCACCGCCATGGCCAATCCCGGACCGGCGCCGGAGGGTGTGCCGGGTGCGCCGGCCCCCGAGGCGTTGCCGCCCGGCGCGCCGCCCGCGCCAGACGGTGCGCCGGCTCCCGGTCAGGTGCCGCCGCCCGGCGGTTTCACCGGAGCGCCGTTCACCGAACCCGGTGGCGGTGGCGGGGACCGTGCGGTGGTCGTGCAGGCCGCCTTGACCCAGATCGGATCGCCGTACGTGTGGGGTGGCGCTGCGCCCGGCGGATTCGACTGCTCCGGGCTGGTCATGTGGGCGTTCCAGCAGGCGGGCATCTCGCTGCCGCACTCGAGTCAGGCGCTGGCACACGGCGGCCAGCCGGTGTCGCTCGGCGAGCTGCAACCCGGTGACGTGCTGACGTTCTACTCCGACGCATCGCACGCCGGCATCTACATCGGCGACGGGATGATGGTGCATTCCTCCACCTTCGGCCAGCCGGTTCGGGTGGTGCCGATGAACTCCTCCGGCCCGATCTACGACGCCCGCCGCTACTGAGATTCGCGTGGCAGTGCCGCGCCTGCTGCTGGCAGGCGTACTGCTCGCTGAGTTGATAGCGGCGCTCGTCCTCCCGGTTCATCCGATGACGGCCACGCACGATCGCGTGGTGCGGGCGGTCAACCTCGGCGGACCTGACGCGGACCGTCTGCTGTCGCGGGTGTCGGTGCACATGCGTTCCGCGGTGGATGCAGTCGTGGACTTCTGGGGTGCCGATTGGCCACCCGAGATCCCGGTGGTGACCACCGGTTCGGACGAGCAGTTCCGAGTCGCGGCCGGCGGCGGTCCGGCCGCACAGTGGACGGACATCGCGGCGGTGACGGTGGCCGATCGTGTCGACCCGGCGCACCGCACGGTGGCCAACGCCCGGATCGTGTTCGCCCCTGGCGCAGCCGGCATGAGCGACAGCGCACTGCGAATTGTGCTGTCCCACGAGCTGTTTCATTACGCGGCGCGGGCCGACACCGCGCTGGACGCCCCACGCTGGCTGACCGAAGGGGTGGCCGACTACGTCGCCCGACCCCAGCCCGCGGTGCCGGCCGGCTCTGCCACGTCATTGCCGTCAGACGACGATCTGGACGCCCCCGGCCCGCTGCGCTCGCTGGCATACGACCGGTCCTGGTGGTTCGCGCGATTCGTCGCCGATACCTATGGGGCCTTGAAACTGCGCGAACTGTACGTGGCGGCGTGCGGTGTCGGGCACGCGGATGTGCCCGGCGCCGTCCGCGCGGTCCTCGGCCTGGATCTGCCCGGCGTGCTGACGCACTGGCAGCAGTGGATGGCCAGTCGCGCCTGATCCGCGCCGCTACCGGGTCGCGCGTGCCTGCCGCGCTAACGTGACGTGGTGAGCCGGGTCTTGCTGGTAACCAACGACTTTCCCCCGCGACGTGGCGGCATCCAGTCGTATCTGGGGGAATTCGTGGACCGCCTGGTCGACTCCGGTTCGCACACCATCACGGTGTATGCGCCAAAGTGGAAGGGCGCCGGGGAGTTTGACGAAGCCGCGGGCTACCGGGTGGTGCGCCATCCCACCACACTGATGCTGCCGGTCCCGACGGTGGACATGCGGATGCGCCGGCTGATTGCCGAGCACGACATCGACACAGTCTGGTTCGGTGCTGCCGCGCCACTGGCGTTGTTGGCGCCGCGGGCCCGCCAGGCCGGGGTGGCGAGGGTGCTGGCCAGTACCCACGGTCACGAAGTGGGGTGGTCGATGCTGCCGGTCGCGCGGTCGGTGCTGCGCCGGATCGGTGACGGGACCGATGTGGTGACCTTCGTCAGTCGTTACACCAGATCCAGGTTCGCGCCCGCCTTCGGGCCGGGGGCCTCGCTGGAATACCTGCCACCCGGGGTGGACAGCGACTGGTTCCGGCCGGATCCGGCTGCCCGCGCCGAATTGCGCGCGCGGTATCGGCTGGGTGATCGGCCGACGGTGGTGTGCGTGTCGCGGCTGGTGCCGCGCAAGGGCCAGGACATGCTGATCCGTGCATTGCCGTCGATCCGGCGCCGGGTCGACGGTGCCGCTCTGGTGATCGTCGGCGGCGGTCCGTACCTGGAGACGCTGCGCAAGCTGGCCCGGGAGAACGGCGTGGCCGACGACGTGACGTTCACCGGTGGCATCCCTGGCGACGCCCTGCCCGCCCATCATGCGATGGCCGACGTGTTCGCGATGCCGTGCCGGACCCGCGGAGCGGGGATGGACGTGGAGGGTTTGGGCATCGTCTTCCTCGAGGCGTCGGCGACGGGGGTGCCGGTGGTCGCCGGCGACTCCGGTGGCGCGCCGGAAACGGTGCAGCACAACGAGACTGGATTGGTGGTGGATGGAAACTCGGTGAACCAGATCGCCGAAGCGATCGCCGGGTTGCTGACCGACCGCGACCGGGCGGCGGCGATGGGCGCCGCCGGCCGGGAGTGGGTGACGGCACAGTGGCGCTGGGACACGCTGGCCGCGCGCCTCGCCGACCTGCTGCGTTAGGCGTGCCGAGCAGTTAGGTGTGCCGAGCAGTTCGGCGTGCCGAGCAGACGCAAAAGCCCCCATTTTCGTGCCGAAATGGGGGCTTTTGCGTCTGCTCGCGCGGGGAGGCGGCTACTCCTTGTCGTAGATCGCCTCGATGTCGGAAGCGAACTTCTCGGCGACCACGTTGCGCTTGACCTTCATCGTCGGCGTCAACTCACCGGTGTCCTCGGTGAAGTCGACCGGCAGGATCCGGAACTTGCGGATCGACTCGGCATTCGACACCTGCAGGTTGGCCTGCTTGACGGCAGTGTCCACCTCGGCGACCAGGTCGGGGTCGGTGGCCAGGTCGCCCACCGAGGCACCGTCGGATTTGCTGTTGCGGCTCTTCCAGCCGTCGAACGCCTCCGGGTCGATGGTGATCAGCGCGCCGATGAACGGCTTGTTGTCGCCGACCACCATGGCCTGACTGATCAGCGGGTGCGACCGCAACTGGTCCTCGAGCACCGCGGGTGCGACGTTCTTGCCGCCGGCGGTGACGATCAGCTCCTTCTTGCGGCCGGTGATGCTCAAGAAGCCGTCCTCGTCGATCGAGCCCAGGTCGCCGGTGCGGAACCAGCCGTCGGTGAATGCCTCCTCGGTGGCCTGCTCGTTCTGCCAGTAGCCGCTGAACACCACGCCGCCGCGCACCAGCAGTTCCTTGTCGTCGGCGATCTTGAGGCTGTTGCCGGGCAGCAAGCTGCCGACGGTCCCGATCTTCAGGCCGTTGATCTGGTTGACCGTGATCGCGGCACTGGTCTCGGTCAAGCCGTAGCCCTCGTAGATGGTCAGTCCGACCCCGCGGTAGAAGTGGCCCAGCCGCGCGCCGAGCGGTGCACCGCCGGAAACCGCGGCGTGGCAGTCGCCACCCAACGCAGCGCGCAGCTTGTGGTAGACGAGCCGGTCGAACAGCGCATGCTTGGCGCGCAGCACCAGCCCGGGCTTGCCGTCGTCGTAGGCGCGGCTCCAGTCCACCGCCGTCTGCACCGCGGCCTTGAATACGGCGCCTTTGCCGTCGTTGGAGGCGTTCTGCGAGGCGGTGTTGTACACCTTCTCGAAGACACGCGGAACCGACACCACCACAGTCGGTTTGAACTCCGCGAACAAAGGCAGCAGATTCTTGATGTCGCTGGTGAAGCCTACGGTGACTTTGCTGGTGAACGCCGACAGCGTCAGCGCCCGAGCCAGCACGTGCGCCAGCGGCAAGAAGACCAGCAACCTCTGCCCCTCACACAGCAGCGTCGGAAGGCACTCCCGGGTGCCGCGAATCTCGTACAGCAGGTTGGAGTGGGTGAGTTGGCAGCCTTTGGGCCGTCCGGTGGTGCCCGAGGTGTAGATCAGCGTCGCGGGGTCTTCGGAGCGCAGTGCTTCCTGGCGCGCGGTCAGCTCGGCGGCGTCGACGGATTCGCCGGCCTCCACCAGCTGCTCGAGTGCCTTGGGGCCGGATCCGTCGATGTGCAGCACGCGGCGCAACGCGGGCAGTTCACCGGTGAGCTCGGTGACGGTCGCGGCGTGCGCATCGGTTTCGGCGAACGCCAGCACCGCCTCGGAGTTCTGCAGCACCCACCGCACTTGCTCTGCCGAGGACGTCTCATAGATCGGCACGGTCACCGCGCCCACCGCCAGGATCGCCAGATCCAGGATCGCCCACTCGTAGCGGGTGGCCGAGAAAATCGACACCCGGTCGCCGGCCTCTACCCCGAGAGCGATCAAACCCAGTGCGGCAGCGCGGATTTCGGCGGCGGCCTGGGCGCAGGTGACGTCGGTCCACTCGCCGTCGACCTGCCGCTGGTAGATCACGTAGTCGGGGTCGTTACGTTCGTGTTCGAAGACCACGGCCGCGACGTTGTCGTGTTCGTCGACGGAAAAGCGGGCCGGGACACTGTACTGACGCACTCTATTTACCTCGCTTGACCTGACGTGGCGGTTGACGGTGGTCGGCTTGTCGTAACCCAGCCTAGTGCGGTCCCTGCGGCACTTCGGAGGCGAACCGGTTCGACGCGGGCGGGTATGTGAAGCTGTGGCGATGAACAGCATCCAGATCGCTGACCAAACATATGTCGCCGCCGACGGAGCGCTGGTCGGGGCTGCCATCGCCGATCCGTCCAAATGGCGTCGCTGGTGGCCTGACCTGCAGCTGCAGGTCACCGAGGATCGTGGGGAGAAAGGCATCCGATGGATGGTCGCCGGAGCCTTGACGGGCACGATGGAGGTCTGGCTGGAGCCGTCCCTGGACGGGGTGGTGCTGCACTACTTCCTGCACGCGGAGCCCACCGGCGTTTCGGCTGCGGAGCTGGCCAAGCTGAACCTGGCGAAAGTGACGCACCGGCGCCGGGTGGCGGGCAAGAAGATGGCGTTCGAAGTGAAGACGACGCTGGAAGAGTCGCGTCCGGTCGGCGTTTCTCCGGTAGTTTGACCGGGTCGAGGTTTGCCTCGATACGGTCTGGAAACTCGGCATGGAAGAGTACCGTTTTGCAGGAGAATTGGGGCGCTCCGGCAAACGATCGGGCGGGGAAAGGGAAGTAACCAGGTGGCGGACAAGACCGAGCAGACGATCTACATCGATGCGGATCCGGCTGAGGTGATGAAGGCCATCGCCGACCTCGAGTCCTACCCGGACTGGATCAACGAGTACAAGAAGGTCGATGTCCTCGAAGCCGACGACGACGGCTACCCGAAGAAGGCGCGGATGCTGATGGACGCGACCATCTTCAAAGACACCCTGATCATGAACTACCAGTGGCCGGCGGACCGGAAGTCGCTGAGCTGGACTCTGGAATCCAGCTCGCTACTCAAGTCGCTGGAAGGCTCATACCTCTTGGCGCCCAATGGTTCTGGTACTGACGTCACTTATCAGCTGGCGGTCGATCTGGCCGTGCCGATGATCGGCATGCTCAAGCGCAAGGCCGAACGCAGGCTGATCGACGGCGCGTTGAAAGATCTGAAGAAACGAGTCGAGGGCTGAGTGATTCCGTCGCCCTCACCCCGGCCCGGATCAGTCTTTTCGTCGGCAAAGGCGGGGTAGGGAAATCCACCCTGGCATCCGCGACCGCGGTCAGCGATGCCAGCGGTGGTCAGCGCGTGCTGATCGTGTCCACCGACCAAGCCCACTCGCTGGGCGACGTGCTGGGTGTGCCCGTCCCGCCGACCGGTACCGACGAGGCCGTCCGCGTCATCGCCGACGACCCGGAGACCGGTGGCGGTTTCCTGGACGCGCTGGCCCTGGACACTCTGGCGCTGCTGGAGAACCGGTGGCGCGACGTGGTGGCGGCACTCGACGCCCAGCTTCCCGGCTCCGACCTGACCAGCCTTGCCCCCGAAGAACTTTCGGCCCTGCCCGGTATCCAGGAAGTGCTCGGCCTGCACGCGGTGGGTGAGCTCGCCGCGTCGGGACGATGGGACCGCATCGTCGTCGACTGTGCTTCCACTGCCGACGCGTTGCGGATGCTGACCCTGCCGGCCACCTTCGGCCTCTACGTCGAACGCGCGTGGCCGCGGCACCGCCGGCTCAGCGTCGGCGCCGACGACAGCCGTTCGGGGGCGGTGGTCGATCTGCTGGAACGCATCAGCGACAGCGTCGATCAGCTCAGCACGTTGCTGTCCGACGGTGACCTGGTCAGCGCCCACCTGGTGCTCACCCCCGAGCGGGTGGTCGCCGCCGAGGCGGCCCGCACCCTGGGGTCGCTGGCCCTGATGGGCGTGCGCGTCGAAGAACTGCTCGTCAACCAGGTCCTCGTCCGCGACGAGAACTACGAGTACAGCAGCCTGCCCGACCATCCGGCGTTCTATTGGTACGCCGAACGTATCTCGGAGCAACGCGCCGTCCTGGAAGAACTCGACGCCACCATCGGTGACGTGGCGCTGGTCCTGGTGCCGCACCAGGCCGGTGAGCCGATCGGTCCCAAGGCCCTGGCGGGACTGCTCGACAGCGCCCGGCACCGGCGCGGCGACGCCCCGCCCGGCCCGCTGCGCCCCGTCGTCGACCTCGAATCGGGGTCGGGACTGGAATCGGTGTACCGACTGCGGCTAGCGTTGCCCCAACTCGATCCCGGATCCCTGACGTTGGGCCGGTCGGACGACGACCTGGTCATCAGCGCGGGCGGAGTGCGGAGGCGGGTTCGACTGGCCTCGGTGTTGCGGCGGTGTACGGTGCTTGACGCCCAGTTGCGGTCCAGTGAGCTGACAGTTCGATTTCGACCAGATCCGGAGGTATGGCCAAGGTGAGTAGGGCTCATACCGATATCGCCCCCGAACTGCGCCGGCTCGCGCAGGCGATTCTGGACGGGATCGACCCGGGCGTGCGCGCGGCGGCCACGATGGCGATCAGTGCCGGAGCCGGCCAGTGCCAGCAGGTGTGGTGCCCGGTGTGCGCGCTGGCCGCGGTGGTCTCCGGCGAACAGCACCCGTTGGTGACGGTCATCGCCAACCACAGCGTGGCCCTACTGGAAGTGGTGCGGGCCATCGTCGACGACATCGACCAAACGGTGGCAACCGACTCGTCGGATACCGATCAGTCCGTCGACGGGGCCGGCGTCGGCCAGGACCCGGTGAGCACCAATGGCAACGCGAAAACGCGCTACCAGCCCATCCCGGTTACGCTGCAGGATTGAGCCGGCTGGTGCGAGGTGGTCGGAGCCATCGTTCGGTGGGTACAGTTGGCGCAGACACCGTCCGGTGCGGGGCATGAGGGAGAACCATGTGGTACTACCTGTTCAAGTACGTCCTGTTAGGCCCCTTGCTGTCTCTGCTCGGCCGCCCGAAAGTCGAAGGGCTGGAACACGTTCCGAGTTCCGGTCCGGCGATCCTGGCCAGTAACCACCTGGCGGTGATGGACAGCTTCTTCCTCCCGCTGGTGGTCCGACGCCGAATCACGTTCCTGGCCAAGGCCGAATACTTCACCGGTACCGGGTTCAAGGGCTGGTTCAATCGCTGGTTCTACACCGCCGTCGGGCAGGTGCCGATCGACCGCAGCGATTCCGAGGCCGCGCAGGCCGCGTTGGACACCGCAAGCCAGGTATTGGGTCAGGGCAAGCTGCTCGGGATGTATCCCGAAGGCACCCGGTCGCCGGACGGCCGGCTCTACAAGGGCAAGACCGGGCTGGCCCGCCTGGCCCTGCAGACCGGCGTCCCGGTGATCCCGGTGGCGATGATCGGGACCCACAAAGTCAACCCACCCGGCACCAGCCGGTTGCGGTTCGGCCGGGTGACCGTCCGGTTCGGCGAACCGATGGACTTCTCCCGGTTCGACGGCCTGGCCGGCAACCACTTCATCGAGCGCGCCGTCATCGACGAGGTGATGTACGAGCTGATGGGACTGTCCGAGCAGGAGTACGTCGACATCTACGCCGCCAGCGTCAAGGACGGCAGCGCCGACAAAGACGATGCGGAGGGATCCAAAAGGGGTTCCTCGGATGCCACCCGAATCCCCGAGACGGCCGTCGGCTGACGGACGTTAGGCGGCCGGGACCGGCGTGCGTTCGCGCGTGGCGGTCCGCTCCGTCGTCAGCTTCGCGGTGACGGTGGCGCCGGCCACGACGAGCACCGCCAGCGCCCACCACACGTAAGACATCCCGACCAGCTGTCGCCACAGGGACGCCGTCGTCTCGTGGTGCTTGGGCATCAGGTCGATCGGCGTCCACTTCATCAGCGCCACGCCGGTGAGGCTGACGACGGCCAGCGCGATGTTGCGGCGACGCCACGCCAGCACTCCGGTGACCAGTACCGCAGGCAACATCCAGACCCAGTGGTGCGACCACGACACCGGCGAGACGACCAGCCCGAACAGGGCGACGCAGATGACGGCCAGGGTCGGCTCGTCGGCGCGCAGCACCCGGCGCATGGCCCAGATCGTCAGGCCCAGCACCAGCAGGCTGGCCAGCACCCACAGCGGGAAGCGTTCGTGCTGATCAAGTCCCAAGCGGGCCAGTGAGCCGACGATGTTCTGGTCGGTGTTGAGCGCGGCCGAGCCGATGCGGTCGGTGTGGTGAAGGGTGTGCGTCCAGTAGTCCCACGAATCGCTCCAGGCCAGCGCGAAACCCACCAGCGTGGCGCCGGCGAAGGTCGCCAGCGCGGTCAGGGCGGCCCGGTTGTCCTTGCGTAACAGGAAATACAGCAGGAACACCGCGGGGGTCAGTTTGAGCGCGATGCCCACGCCCAGCAACAGGCCCCGCGGCCAGGGCGTGCGCCGTGGCAAGCAGTCGGCGATCACCAGGGCCATCAGCACCGCGTTGATCTGGCCATAGGCGAAGTTCGAACTGGTGGGTTCCAGCCAGATCACCGCCGGGGCGATCACCAGCACGGCCAGCCACAGTCGGCGCAGCCAGGCCGGACCTGGTAACCAGCGGGACTCCGCCCACACGTCCAGCCGGGTCAACACGATCATGGTCGCCACCGGCAACACCACCAGATTCAGCGCCGTGATCACGTGGCTGGCGACCGGCATGCCCAGCCAGGCGAACGGGCTGAACACGATCGCGGCCAGCGGGGGATAGGTGAACGGCAGATCCACGATCGGTGTGTGGAACAACACATTCCCGTCGTAGAGCGGACGGCCGTCCAGCCAGGCCTGCGCGCCCATCTGATAGACGTCGATGTCGATGCGGTACGGGACGTTTGTGAACAGCTGACGGCACGCCCTGGCCAACCCCAGCGCAGCCACCAACCAGGCCAGGCACCACAGCGAGACCCGCCCGACTCGACTGCCCACGTCGGGCGACCGCCATCTACTCATGTCGAGGACAGCCTAATCGTTGTCGCGCCAACTCCGGCCCGCGCGCGTCACTTGATTGCGCGACCAGACGCAAAAGCACCCCCAAACCGGCCGGTTTGGGGGCTTTTGCGTCTGCTCGCCAGCGGGAGGTGCCCCGGGTCGGCGGACTAGGCTGCGGCGGTGCGGTACTTCTACGACACCGAGTTCATCGAGGACGGCCGCACCATCGAGCTGATCTCGATCGGCGTGGCCGCCGAAGACGGCCGCGAGTATTACGCGGTGTCCACCGAATTCGATCCGGGGCGGGCCGGGACCTGGGTGCGGGAGAACGTCCTGCCCAAGCTGCCGTCACCGGCCTCCCAGCTGTGGCGTTCGCGCAGTCGGATCCGTGCTGACCTGGAAGAGTTCCTCCGCGTCGACGGCCCGGACCCGATCGAGCTGTGGGCCTGGGTGGCCGCCTACGACCACGTCGCGCTGTGCCAGTTGTGGGGTGCGATGCCGGCGCTGCCCAAGGCGATACCCCGATTCACCCGAGAGCTGCGCCAGTTGTGGGAAGACCGCGGTTGTCCGCGGTTGCCACCGCGTTCCCGCGACGTGCACGACGCGCTGGTGGATGCCCGGGATCAGTTGCGCCGCTTCCGAATTATCAGCGGGGAGTAGCGTTCGCCCTGATCAGCCGGGTGCAGGCGGCCACGGTTACGATGGACCGATGAACTGGACCGTCGACATTCCGATCGACCAGCTGCCGCCGTTGCCGCCGTTGCCCGCGGATCTGCGGGCCCGGCTGGACGCGGCGCTGGCCAAGCCGGCCGTGCAGCAGCCCAGCTGGGACGAGGACCAGGCGGCGGCGATGCGCACGGTGCTCGAGAGCGTGCCGCCGGTGACGGTGTCCTCGGAGATCATCCGTCTGCAGGAACAACTTGCCCAGGTCGCCCGGGGTGAGGCGTTCCTGCTGCAGGGCGGCGACTGCGCGGAGACCTTCACCGACAACACCGAACCGCATATCCGGGGCAACATCCGTACCCTGCTGCAGATGGCCGTGGTCCTGACCTACGGCGCCAGCATGCCGGTGGTCAAGGTGGCCCGCATCGCCGGTCAGTACGCCAAACCCCGGTCGGCCGACATCGACGCCCTCGGCTTGAAGTCCTACCGGGGTGACATGATCAACGGCTTCGCCCCCGACGCCGCGGTCCGTGACCACGATGCGTCGCGGCTGGTCCGCGCCTACGCCAACGCCAGCGCCGCAATGAACCTGGTGCGTGCGCTCACCTCGTCGGGGTTCTCGTCGCTGCACCTGGCGCACGACTGGAACCGCGAATTCGTGCGTACCTCGCCGGCCGGCGCCCGCTACGAGGCGTTGGCCGCCGAGATCGACCGCGCGCTGCGGTTCATGAGCGCCTGCGGGGTGGCCGACCGCAACCTGCAGACCGCCGAGATTTACGCCAGCCACGAGGCGTTGGTGCTCGACTACGAGCGGTCCATGCTGCGGCTTTCCGAGGGCGAGAACGGCGAACCGCAGCTCTATGACCTGTCGGCGCACACCGTGTGGATCGGGGAGCGCACCCGTCAGCTCGACGGCGCGCACATCGCCTTCGCGGAGGTGATTGCCAATCCGATCGGCGTCAAGATCGGCCCGACGATGACGCCGGAACTGGCCGTCGAATATGTCGAGCGACTCGACCCGCACAACAAGCCGGGCAGGCTGACCCTGGTGAGCCGGCTGGGCAACAACAAGGTGCGCGACGTGCTGCCGCCGATCATCGAGAAGGTCCAGGCCGCCGGTCACCAGGTGATCTGGCAGTGCGACCCGATGCACGGCAATACCCACGAGTCGTCGACGGGGTACAAGACCCGGCACTTCGATCGGATCGTGGACGAGGTGCAGGGCTTCTTCGAGGTGCATCGCGCCTTGGGCACCCATCCGGGTGGCATCCACGTCGAGATCACCGGCGAGAACGTGACCGAATGCCTGGGCGGCGCGCAGGACATCTCCGACCACGATCTGGCCGGTCGCTACGAGACGGCGTGCGACCCGCGGCTGAACACCCAGCAGTCCCTCGAGCTGGCCTTCCTGGTCGCGGAGATGTTGCGCGACTAGCCGCACCCCGGGCGAGCAGACGCAAAAGCCCCCGATTTCGGCACGAAATAGGGGCTTTTGCGTCTGCTCGCGCAACCTAGAGCAGGCCGCTGAGGTGCGCTCCGAGGATCCAGGCCCCGGTCGCCACGAGCCCGGTCAACGTCAGCACCACGACCACCCAGATCAGCACCATGCGGCGCCGGTGCTGACGCTCCCAGACGAACTCGTCGATCGGGATGCCCGCGAACACCCCGTCGTCGACCTCGAACTCCGTCGCCGGTTCGACCGGCGGGTCCGGTTCCGGCCAGGCCTCGGGCTCGCGGGTGAACTGACGGGTCGGGTTCGGACGGGGTGCGCCGCCCGCGCGGCTGTGGTGCAGCGCCGCCGACCGGTGTTGGGCGGAGTCGCGCGGCGCCGGCACCCGGAAGTCGGGCAGGTTCAGCTCCTCGGCGATCGCCTCCACGTCGGCGGCCATCTCGATCGCGTCGGCGTAACGCTGCGCCGGGTCGGCGGCCGTCGCGCAGGCCACGAAGTCGTCGAATTGCGTTGGCACACCGTCGATCACGGCGCTCGGCGGCGGCACGTCGGCCTCCAGCCGCTGGTAGGCGACCGACAGCGCGGTGTCGCCGGTGAACGGGGTGCCCCCGGTCAGCAGTTCGTAGGTGAGGATCCCCACCGAGTAGACGTCGCTGCGGGGACCGGCGCTGCCGTCACGCACCTGCTCGGGGGACAGATACGCCGCGGTGCCCAGGATGACGCTGGCAGAGGTGATGCCCGCGGCCGCAACGGCGCGTACCAACCCGAAATCGGCGATCTTGACCTCGCCGTCGTCGGAGATCAGGACGTTCTCGGGCTTGACGTCGCGGTGCACCAGGCCGGCCCGGTGCGCGGCGGCCAGCCCGCTCAGCACGGGTCGCAGCACCGCCACCACCGCGTGCGGCGGCATCGGCCCGCGCTCGGTCAGCAGTTCGCGAAGGGTGCCACCTTCGACGAGTTCCATCACCAGGAACGGGTAGCGACCGTCCTGGCCCTGGTCGTAGACGGCCACCAGACATGGATTCTTCAGCCGCGCGACGGTGCGTGCCTCGAGCTGGAACCGTGTCAGGAATTGCTGGTCGTCGCAGTAGCGCGGGTCCATCACCTTCAGGGCCACCGGCCGGTCGAGCCGGGTGTCGAGCCCGCGGTACACCGTCGAGGTTCCGCCGCTGGCGATCTTCTCCTGCACCAGATAGCGGCCGTCCAGCACGGCGCCGTGCAAGGGATCCCCAACCACGCAGGCAATGGTAGGTGGACGGGGATATTTTCCTGGCAGAAGGCGCAGACGTGGCCGCCCGGCAGTTCTAGACTGACCTGGTGGGCAGCATTCCCGCCGGCGACGATGTCCTTGATCCCGACGAGCCGACCTTCGACCTGTCCCGGGTGGCCGAATTGCTCGGCATTCCGGTGAGCAAGGTGCAGCAGCAGTTGCGCGAAGGTCACCTGGTCGCGGTGCGCCGCGCCGGCGGCGTGGTGGTGCCGCAGGTCTTCTTCACCACCTCGGGCCACGTCGTCAAGAGCCTGCCCGGTCTGTTGACGATCCTGCACGACGGCGGCTACCACGACACCGAGATCGTCCGTTGGCTGTTCACCCCGGACCCGTCGCTGACGGTCACCCGCGACGGCTCGCGCGACGCCCTGAACAACGCCCGCCCGGTCGATGCGCTGCACGCCCATCAGGCGCGCGAAGTGGTGCGGCGCGCCCAGGCTATGGCGTACTAGCGAGCGGCTCCTCGGCCGGCGTGTCTTCCTCGGGGTCCGGTGCGCGGTAGATCGAACGCCAGGCCACCAGCGCGAAGGCGGTCGCGAGCCCGACGTGCAGCCAGGAATACATTCCGTGCGACCCGTCGGGTTTGAAGATCACCATGATCCAGGTCGAGAACCCGGCGATGGCGGCCATCGCGCGACGCGACTGCGCCAGCGGAGCGAGCACCGCCAGCGGCCAGGAGTAATACCACGGCAGCGCGGCCGGCACGAACAGCACCACGACCAGCATCGCGGCGAAGATGCCGGTCAGGGCGGCGCGGTCGTCGCGCCGGAACCGCCACCACAGCACCGGCAGCGACACCGCGATCACGACGATGCCGACCAGCCGGGCGATCCGCAGCACGGAGTAGAACTGCACAGCGAAAAACCCGCTGGTCAAGGCATGGATCAGGTTCGCGGCGGCGGTCGGCACGGTCAGCCAGTTGATGATCTTCACCGATCCGGCCAGCGCGGTCAGCCAGCCCAATCCGACCCCGGCCGCCAGCGACAGCACACCGAATACCGCGACACAGATCAGCAACGCGGACAGCGCGGCAACCGCGAACGCCTGCACCGGCCGCCAGTCGCGGTCGTCGCGCAGATGACGCATCCACACCCAGCCCAAAAACGGCAGCGCGAGCCCCGCGGTGGCTTTGACCGCGATCGCGACGGTGAGCAGCGTGATACCGGCGACGTGGTGCCGCTGCAAGGTCAGCGCGATGCCGGCGGCCATCAGGCCCACCATCAGCATCTCGTTGTGCACCCCGCCCATCAGATGGATCAGCACCAGGGGGTTCAGCACGCAGATCCAGAGTGCGGTGGCGCCGTCGGCGCCAATATGGCGCGCCAGCCGGGGGGCGGCCCAGATCAGCAGCGCCAGACCGGGCAGCATGCACAGGCGCAGCAGCATCGTTCCGGCGATGACGTTGTTGCCGACGAGCACCGTCACCAGCTTGGCCACCAGGATGAACGCCGGGCCGTAGGGCGCGGTGGTGATCGTCCAGATGGGACTCACGTCGTCCAGCAACGGGTTCGGGTTGCCGACCGGCCCCACCGCGTAGGGATCGAAGCCGTCGCGCAGCAACGCGCCCTGCGCCAGATACGAATAGGTGTCGCGACTGAACACCGGAACCGACAACAGCAGCGGGGCCAGCCAGAAAGCGGTGGTCGCGCGCATCGTGAACTCGCTGACTCCCTCGCCGAGCAACCGCCGCCCCAGCCGCAACCACGCGATCAGCATCAGGCTCACGCCGACCCAGAGCAGGATCGACGACAGCACCAGTCCGTGGCCGAAACGCATCCAGGACAGATGAATCGACTCCAGTAGCGGGTCATGCTGGCGCGTGCTACCCGCGCCCAGGCCGCCGATCGTGATCAGGACAGCACCCAGGAACCCCAACCGCGCCGGACCGCCCTCCGGCGCTCTGGCGAACGCGGACAGTCGCGAAATGCGTTGTCCCACAGTTATTTTCGGAACAGTGCTGGCGGCCTGCGGGGCCGGTGTCGGAGTGGTCATCGGCTCACGCGGACCGATCGGTGGCTGCCTGGGCCAGCTCGGCCAAGCCGGCTTTGGCAGACGCGTTGATCGGTGCCGCGGCCAAGGTGGCCAGGGCCCGGTCGGTCAGCTCGGTGATCCGGTTCTCCGCGGCCGTCAGTGCGCCCACCCCCTCGATCACCTCGCGTAGTTCGGACACCTGGTCCTCTGTCAGATCGGTGCCGATCGACGTGCGTAACAGATTGGCGGCCAACGGATCCGATTCCGCGGCCAGTTGCGTTGCCTCGGCCAGCAGCGCGGTGCGTTTGCCTGAGCGCAGGTCGTCGCCGGACGGTTTGCCCGTCACCGCGGGATCGCCGAAGACGCCCAGGACGTCGTCGCGCAGCTGGAACGCCACTCCGAGGTCGGTCCCGAATCGCTCGAAGGCCGCCGTCACCTCGGGCCGGTCGGCGGCGGCGGCAACCCCGAGCTGCAACGGGCGCGTCACTGTGTAGCAGGCGGTCTTGTAGGTGGCCACGGTCATCGCCGCCGTGACCGATTCGTCCACCGAGCCCGGTACGGCGGCCTCGGCGACGATGTCGAGGTACTGGCCGCCCAGCACCTCGGTGCGGATCGCCGACCAGACCCGCTCCACCCGCGGCCGCACATCGGCTGACAGGCGCGCGCGGGAGACGATGTCAGCGGCCCAGGTATGCGCGACGTCGCCGAGCAGGATCGCCGCCGATACCCCGAACTGTTCGGCCGGGCCACGCCACCGACGTTCCCGGTGCCGGGCCGCGAAGTGCTGGTGGGCGGTCGGCCGGCCGCGTCGGGTCGCCGAGGCGTCGATCACGTCGTCGTGGATCAGGGCAAACGCGTGCAGTAGTTCCAGCGCCGAAAACAGCAGCAGCACATCGGAATCGGGCCGGTGGTCGGTGACCGCGTCCCATCCCCAGTAGGCGAACACCGGCCGCAGTCGCTTGCCCCCGCTCAGCACGAAATCCTCGAGCCAGCCGGTCAACTCGGCGAAGTCGGTGCCGCACGGAAATTCCAGGTAGCCGGCTTCACCGCGACGGTCGTGCAGGTACCGTCGCAGCTGGTCGGTGACGGCGGCGGCCACCTCGACGGTTGCCGATGCTGCCGATGCTTCCAGGCTCAGCGCAGCGCCCCTTCCTCACTCGGCATACCTCTGGCCCGACAGTGTATGCCGCGCGGCGTTTGCCCGATCCGCGCAACGGCTGCCGCCAGCGCCTGATGAGCGTGAAAATCGCGCCCCTATGCTGTCGTGGGGGTTTGTCCAAGGTTTGCGCGACGCAGCGCCAGACGAGTCAGCTGAAGAATGAGGAATCGCGTGACGCTCAACACCATCGCGCTCGAGTTGGTGCCGCCCAACGTCGAGGACGGTCGGGAGCGGGCGCTGGAAGACGCGCACAAAGTGGTGCGGTACTCGGCCGAGTCCGGTCTGGACGGTCGGCTCCGGCACGTGATGATCCCGGGCATGATCGCCGAGGACGACGACCGCCCGGTGCCGATGAAGGCCAAGCTGGACGTGCTGGACTTCTGGTCGATCATCAAACCGGAACTGCCTGGCCTGCACGGCCTGTGCACCCAGGTCACCGCGTTCATGGACGAGTCGGCGCTGGGACAGCGGCTCACCGCACTGACCGAGTCCGGGATGCAGGGTGTGGTCTTCGTCGGGGTGCCGCGCACCATGAACGACGGGGAAGGCGACGGTGTGCCACCGACCGAGGCGCTGTCGATCTATCGCGACGCCGTGGCCAATCGCGGTGTGATCGTGATCCCGACCCGGGAAGGCGAACACGGCCGGCTCAATTTCAAGTGCGACCAGGGTGCCACCTACGGCATGACCCAACTGCTCTACTCCGACGCCATCGTGGGGTTCTTGGCCGACTTCGCCAAGCAGACCGACCATCGGCCCGAGATTCTGTTGTCGTTCGGGTTCGTCCCCAAAGTCGAGAGCCGGGTCGGGCTGATCAACTGGCTGATCCAGGACCCGGGTAACGCCGCGGTGGCCGGGGAGCAGGAGTTCGTCAGGACTTTGGCCGCCAGTGAGCCCGCCGACAAACGTGCGCTGCTGGTCGACCTCTACAAGCGGGTCATCGACGGAGTCGCCGACCTCGGCTTTCCGCTGAGCATCCACTTCGAGGCGACCTACGGCGTGTCCGGCCCGGCCTTCGAGACTTTCGCGGAGATGCTCGCCTACTGGGCGCCGACGGCCCCGGCCTAACTGGACGACTGGTCGCCGGACGCGGTGAACCGCGGCGAACGGTCCCGGCTGGCCCAGGCCAACGCCGCCACCACGCCCGCGGCGGCGAACGACGCGATGCCCAGCCAGATCCCCGCCCCGGTGAACGACCGAGTGTTGGGATCGGTGTAGCGGGCGGTGGCGCTCATCGTGCTCACCACGCCCGGCTTGAGCTTCCACTGCACGACCTCGGGCTCGATCCGGTCGCCGTTGGTGGACGTCACGGTTCCAGGGAAGGCGACGGTCAGCTCGACCTCGGCCTCGGGATCGGTCACCGATGTCAGGTCGGCCCGGCCTTCCAGGATCACCAGGTTGCCGTTGCGGCGCAGCGACAGGTTCACTCCGGCGGCGTCGGAGTTCAGGTGGGCCAGCTGCGGCAGTTCGGCGAAGGTCAGATCGGCGAAGACCGCCTGCGAACCCACGTAGCCGTCGCTTTCGTAATTCGAGATCGCGACCTTCTGGCTGAACGGCAGGTTCGTGTCCAGCTGCGGTCCGGTGTCCTTGTTGTTCTTGGGTTTGGCCGCGGCGATGATCTCGCCGGACACCAGGTCGTCGGGGGAGATCGTGATCGACGCCCGGACTCGCAGGCATCCGGTGGCCAACGGCACCAGCATCAGCAGCATCACGACGGCCAGCAGCCGACGACGGCGGTCGCTGGAAATGCGGCGAGATCCCCGGACCGGTAGCGCGGAAAGGCTGGCGGGCACCAGGTCATCGTGCCAGACCGGGTGAGCCGCCCGTTCAGAGTGGCAGCGCGCGCCCCAGAATCGCGAAAGCCCGGGGATCCCCGGCGAAATAGTAGCTGCGGATGACGTCGGTGAACCCCAACCGGCGGTACAACCGCCAGGCGCGGTTGCCCTCCCCGCTGGTCTCCGGCGTGGACAGCAGGACGTTGGCTTCGTCGCGACCGGTCAGAAGCCGACGGGCCAGCGCCTCACCGAGGCCGTGACCCTGCGCGCGGGGGTGGATGTGCAGCTCGGTGAGCTCGAAGTAACTGGTCATCAGCCGGTCGATCGCCGGGGCGGGGAAGCCGCTGCGCTGCAAACCGAGGATGACCTGCTGCTGCCACCACTGTCCCGGCGCCCCGGGATAGCCGTAGCCGACCCCGACCAGCGGCGCGTTGCTCAACTCGGCCGCCGTCGGAGGGTCACCCGCCGGTCGGCGTGCGTCGGCGACTTCGACGGCGGCGACCGCTTTCCAGCCGGGTCGCCGGGTGTGTTCCAGCCACATCGCGGCCCGCTGATTCTCGGTGCCGCGCGGATAGCGCATCGCGTCGACGTAGACCTTCAGCGCGTCGGTGAGGCGGCGCTCCATGTCTTTCGGGGGCAGGTCGATGAGGAAGGTCGCCAACGCGCGGTGTCCTCCTCGGCTTCGGTTGGGTCCGGTCGGGTTCCAGTATCGGACGCCGTCGTCGCGCGGCGACGGGCAGTCTGTCGACATCGTGTGACGGGTTGCACCCGCGACCGCCGCGGACCATCGCGTTGCGTCGGCTGTCGAGGCGATAGAATCGTTTGCGAATCATTGGTACCGCGAACAATGACCTCGTATCATCGGAGTTAATTGCCCCACAACGGGCTATACGTGTGCTATCGGTGAAGACACCACAGTGTTTCGGCAAGGAGGGACGAATGCCACTCTCCGATCATGAGCAGCGAATGCTCGATCAGATCGAGAGCGCTCTCTATGCCGAGGATCCCAAGTTCGCTTCGAGTGTCCGCGGCGGCGGCTTCCGCGCCCCGACGGCACGGCGCCGGCTGCAAGGCACGGCGCTGTTCGTCGTCGGTTTGGCGATGCTGGTCTCCGGGGTGGCATTCAAAGCCACGATGATCGGAAGTTTCCCGGTGCTGAGCGTGCTGGGGTTCGTCGTGATGTTCGGCGGCGTGGTGTACGCGGTCACCGGCCGCCGGCTGGCCGGCAGGCCGGATCACGGCGGGTCGACGTCGGGTGCGTCGCGTCAGCGTCGACCCAAGGGTGGCAGCGGTTCGTTCACCAGTCGTATGGAGGATCGGTTCCGCCGCCGGTTCGACGAGTAGTACAGCGCGCCAACACATGACGGGGTAGCCAGACGGCTGCCCCGTTCTCGTTTGCCGGCCCCGCCACGATCGCAGATGCAGCCCCGCGGACACGCCCGCCATGCCGGACGACGCCACCTTGTGCCCGATTCGTAGCGCAGTTGTGCCCATCTGCCCCACTGCGCCCCACCTCGCTCCCGACGGGGTGGTTTAGGCCCCTGAAATGCGCGTTTTCCTCTTCGCTCTAGGGCCTTCCGCGGGAGCTGACCGCGCTGGGCGGCGGTCTGATCGGCAGTGGGCGGCTTCGGGACGCGCGGAGGGGGTGTTTTTGGGGAGAAGTGGGGGATTGTGGGGTATGGTAGCCGAAGCGTTTGGGTGCGAAGCAAGTTGGAGGTGCCGCAGTGTTTCTCGGCACCTACACGCCCAAGCTCGACGACAAGGGGCGGCTCACGCTGCCGGCCAAGTTTCGCGACGCGTTGGCAGGGGGGTTGATGGTCACCAAGAGCCAGGATCACAGCCTCGCCGTCTACCCGCGGTCGGAGTTCGAACAGCTGGCGCGGCGGGCGAGCAAGGCGCCCCGCAGTAATCCCGAAGCCCGGGCCTTCCTCCGTAACCTCGCTGCCGGCACCGACGAGCAGCACCCCGATGCCCAAGGCCGGATCACGCTGTCTGCCGACCATCGCCGCTACGCCGGCCTGTCGAAAGACTGCGTGGTGATCGGTGCGGTCGATTTCCTCGAGATCTGGGATGCCCAGGCCTGGAACAACTATCAGCAAATCCATGAAGAGAACTTCTCCGCGGCCAGCGATGAAGCACTCGGCGACATCTTCTGAGGTGCATGCCCGTGCACCGTGGTCTCTGCCCGAACCGACCCTGGCGTACTTCCCCAACGCCAGGTGCGTGCTTTCGGACAGAGACCACGGTGCGCGGTCACCGGTAGGCCGATACAGCCCGGGAGGTCTTGCGGTGGCACACCAACCGACTTCCGGCCCTTCCGATTTCGGTCATGTGCCGGTGCTGGCGCACCGTTGCCTGGAGTTGCTCACCCCGGCGCTGACCCGCTATCACCCCGACGGCTCCGGTGCTATCCTCGTCGACGCGACGTTGGGCGCCGGCGGGCACGCCGAGCGATTCCTCACCGAGTTGCCGGGCTTGCGATTGATCGGACTCGACCGGGACCCGACCGCGCTGGACATCGCCCGCGACCGGCTGGCCCCATTCGCCGACCGGATTACGCTGGTGCACACCCGCTATGACGGCATAGCCACCGCCCTGGGCGAATCCGGTTACGGCACAGTCGAATCCGTTGACGGGATCCTGTTCGATCTGGGTGTGTCGTCGATGCAGCTCGACCGTGCCGAGCGCGGGTTCGCCTACGCCAAGGACGCGCCGCTGGACATGCGGATGGATCCGTCGGCGCCCCTGACAGCGGCCGACGTCGTCAACACCTACGACGAAGCCGAGCTGGCCGGCATCCTGCATCGCTATGGCGAGGAGCGGTTCGCCCGACGCATCGCCGCACAGATCGTCCGACGCCGCGCCCGCGCCCCGTTCACGTCGACCGGCGAGTTGGTGGCCCTGCTCTACGAAGCCATCCCGGCCGCCACCCGCCGATCCGGCGGACATCCGGCCAAGCGCACCTTCCAGGCACTGCGCATCGCGGTCAACGACGAGCTGGAGTCGTTGCGCGGTGCCGTGCCGGCGGCGCTCGACGCGCTCGCGTTGGCCGGTCGCATCGTGGTGCTGGCCTATCAGTCCCTGGAGGATCGGATCGTCAAGCGCGCCTTTGCCGAAGCGACCGCCTCCCGTACACCGCCGGGTCTCCCGGTCGAACTTCCCGGCCACGGGCCGCGATTCCGGTCGTTGACGCACGGCGCAGAGCGGGCGGACGAAGCCGAAATGGAGCGCAACCCGCGCAGCACCCCGGTGCGACTGCGGGCGCTGCAACGAATTGAGCACGCAAGCGGGAAGGGCTATGCATGAGCACACAGCGCGAGGCGTCCAAACGTCGTGACACCCGACGGGGTGGCGCGGGCCGGCCCAGTGCCCGCACCGCTGCCGACGTGTCGTCGCGCCGCAACCGGTCGCGCACGCCGGCAGCGCCGAGCCGCGAGGCGCGCGTGCCCCGTTCGGGACCTCAGACCAGCCCGATATCCCGCCCGGTGGATCGACCGGTCCGGGCCAAGAACGCCAGTCAGGCCAAGGCGCGCGCCAAGGCTCGCAAAGCCAAAGCGCCCAAGGTGATTCGGCCCAAACTGACCGAGCGGCTGGCCGCCCGCCTGACCGAGATCGACCTGCGGCCCAGCACCCTGTTGAGTCGGGTGCCCTTCGTGGTGCTCGTCATCGGTTCACTCGGTGTGGGACTGGGTTTGACCCTGTGGTTGTCCACCGACGCCGCCGAGCGCTCCTACCAGCTCAGCCATGCCCGGGAACGGACCCGGATGCTGCAACAGCAGAAGGAGGCGCTGGAACGCGATGTCCGGGAGGCCGAGTCGGCGCCCGCATTGGCCGAGGCGGCGCGCAAACAGGGCATGATTCCCACCCGCGACACCGCCCATCTGGTCCAGGCGCCCGACGGCACCTGGGTGGTGGTGGGTAACCCCAAACCGGCCGACGGGGTCCCGCCGCCGCCGTTGAACGCCAAGTTGCCCGACGAGACTCCGCCACCGCCGCCCCGGCCGGCGGCCCCGCCGCCGGAGGTCGCGGTGCGGGTCGCGCCCGGTGCCACCGACCCGAGTGTGCCGGCCCACTCTGGCCCACAGGTGCTGCTGCGCGGGCCGGACGGTGCGTCGACGGTGGTGGGGCCCGGTGCTTCGGGGGTGCCCGGACAGGTGCCGGCGGTGCCCGGACAGGTGCCGGCGGTGCCCGGACAGGTGCCGACGGTTCCGGGAACGGTGCCGGGTGCGACGGTGCCGGGCGGTCAGCTGCCGGTGCCGGGTGCGACGGTGCCGGGTGCTCAGCTGCCGGTGCCGGGTGCGACGGTGCCGGGTGCGCAGCTGCCGGTGCCGGGGGCGACAGTGCCGGCCCCCAACTCAGTACACGCCGACCTGTTGCCGACGGTGCCCACGGTGCAGCCACCGGCGGTGTTGCCCGCGCCGGCTACCGCTGAACAACCGGTCCCGCTCCCGACGGTGCCGGGGGCCGCGCGATGAACCGCGGCGACCCGCGCCGCGCCCCCCGTCCGGCCCGTGACACCAAACATCCGAAGCGCTCCCGAAAAGCCACCGAGGCCAAGGCATCTCGCGTCCGGTCGGATTCGGTGCCCGCCGGGCACTCGGCACGAGACCGGCGCACCCGTCAGGCCGTCGAGGTGGTCGGTCGCGGCGCCTCCTTCGTCTTCCGGCACCGGGCCGGTAACGCCGTCATCCTGGTGTTGATGGTGGTGGCTGTCACGCAGTTGTTCTACCTGCAGGTGTCCAACGCTTCGCAGCTCAACGCACAAGCGGCCGGCCAGCTCAAGGTCACCGACGTCGAACGGGCGATCCGCGGCGCCATCGTCGACCGCCACAACGACCGGCTCGCGTTCACCATCGAGGCACGCGCACTGACCTTCCAACCCAAGCGGGTTCGTCAGCAGCTGGAGGACGCCAAGAAGAAGTCGCCGCACGCGCCCGACCCCCAGGAACGGCTCAAGGACATCGCCAAAGAGGTCGCCGGCAAGCTGAACAACAAGCCGGACGCCGCGACAATCCTGAAGAAGCTGCAGAGCAACGAGACGTTCGTCTACCTGGCCCGCAACGTCGATCCCGCTATCGCGCAAGCGATCTCGGCGAAATTCCCCGAGGTCGGCTCGGAGCGTCAGGACCTGCGTCAGTACCCCGGCGGGTCACTGGCGGCCAACATCGTCGGCGGCATCGACTGGGACGGCCACGGCCTGCTGGGCCTGGAGGACTCCCTGGACGCGATGCTGGCCGGCACCGACGGGTCGGTCACCTACGACCGCGGCTCGGACGGCGTCGTCATCCCCGGCAGCTACCGCAACCGGCACAAGGCGGTGCACGGTTCGACCGTCCAGCTCACCCTCGACGACGACATCCAGTTCTACGTCCAACAGCAGGTGCAGCAGGCCAAGAACGTATCCGGCGCGCACACCGTCTCGGCCGTCGTCCTCGATGCCAGGACCGGTGAAGTGCTGGCCATGGCAAACGACAACACCTTCGACCCGTCGCAGGACATCGGGCGCCAGGGCGACCGGCAGTTGGGCAACCTGCCGGTGTCCTCGCCTTTCGAGCCGGGCTCGGTGAACAAGATCATCACCGCGTCCTCGGTCATCGAATACGGACTGTCCAACCCCGACGAGGTGCTGCAGGTCCCGGGCACCATCTCAATGGGTGGGGTCACCATCCACGACGCCTGGGAGCACGGCGTGATGCCCTACACCACCACCGGGGTATTCGGGAAGTCCTCCAACGTCGGCACGCTGATGCTGGCCCAGCGGGTGGGCCCAGAACGTTTCTACGACATGGTGCGCAAGTTCGGGCTGGGTCAGCGCACCGCTGTCGGGCTGCCCGGTGAGAGCGCCGGCCTGGTGCCGCCGATCGACCAGTGGTCGGGCAGCACCTTCTCCAATCTGCCTATCGGACAAGGGGTTTCGATGACCCTGCTGCAGATGGCCGGCATGTACCAGGCGATCGCCAACGACGGCGTGCGGATCCCGCCGCGCATCCTCAAGGCCACCATCGCCGCCGACGGCACCCGCACCGAGGAACCCCGTCCCGACGGCGTCCGGGTGGTCTCGGCGCAGACCGCCCAGACGGTGCGCGGCATGCTGCGCGCGGTGGTGCAGCAGGACCCGATGGGCTACCAGCAGGGCACCGGGCCGGCCGCGTCGGTGCCCGGCTACCAGATGGCAGGCAAGACGGGAACCGCGCAGCAGATCAACCCCGGCTGCGGGTGCTATTTCGACGACGTCTACTGGATCACCTTCGCCGGGATGGCCACCGTCGACAATCCCCGCTACGTGATCGGCATCATGATGGACAATCCGCAGCGCAACGCCGACGGCACTCCCGGCCACTCGGCGGCGCCGTTGTTCCACAACATCGCGGGCTGGCTGATGCAGCGCGCGAACGTTCCGCTGTCGCCGGACCCGGGCCCGCCGCTCACCTTGCAGGCGATGTAACTACCGGCCGCGCGCTGCCCGTCCCGGACGGGCGTGTCCGCTGCCGCGGCTAGGTAGGGTGTCTTGGCCGATCATCCCGATCAGGCCGACCCGACGGAGGTGGTGACGGAGGTGGCGTCGGTGCCAACGGATCTGCGCCCCAGCACCGGCGCGGGCGTGCCGCTGGCCGCGCTGGCCGCGCAGGTGGGCGCCGTGCTGACCGCCGGACCGGACCGGCTCACCGTGCTCGGCGACCTGACGGTCACCGGGGTGACGTTGCGCGCCCAGGAGGTGCGTCCCGGCGACCTGTTCGCCGCCCTGCCCGGGTCCAAAACCCACGGCGCCCGCCACGCCGGGCAGGCCATGGAACGCGGGGCCGTCGCGGTGCTCACCGATGCCGACGGCGTGGCCGAACTGGGCGGCGGGGACGTCGAGGTGCCGGTGCTGGTGCATCCGGCGCCGCGCAGCGTGCTGGGTGGGCTGGCCGCCACCGTGTACGGACGCCCGTCCGGCCGGGTGACGGTCGTCGGGATCACCGGCACCTCGGGCAAGACCACGACCACTTACCTGGTCGAGGCGGGGCTGCGGGCCGGTGGCCGGGTGGCCGGGCTGATCGGCACCATCGGCGTCCGCATCGACGGTGCCGACATCCCCAGCGCGCTGACCACCCCGGAAGCTCCCGCGCTGCAGGCGATGTTCGCCGCGATGGCCGAGCGCGGGGTGGACACCGTGGTCATGGAGGTGTCGAGTCACGCGCTGAGCCTGGGCCGGGTCGACGGCACCGAGTTCTCCGTGGGGGCCTTCACCAACCTCTCCCGGGACCATCTGGACTTCCACCTGACCATGCAGGACTACTTCGAGGCCAAGGCGCTGCTGTTCGATCCGGCTTCTGCGTTGCGTGCCCGCACCGTGGTGGTGTGCGTCGACGACGACGGCGGTCGCGCGATGGCCGAGCGGGCGGGTACCGCCATCACCGTCAGTGTCACCGACCGCCCCGCGCAGTGGCGCGCCGTCGACATCACCCCGCGGGGCCCGGCGGGTCAGGAGTTCACCGCGATCGACCCCGCCGGCGGCCGGCACCGGATCGGCATCGACTTGCCGGGGCATTACAACATCGCCAATTGCCTTGTCGCACTGGCGGTTTTGGACGCCGTCGGCGTGTCCCCGGAGCAGGCGGCGCCGGGGCTGAGGCAGACCCGGGTGCCGGGCCGCCTCGAACAGGTCGACCGGGGCCAGGACTTCGTCGCGCTGGTCGACTACGCCCACAAGCCTGAGGCGCTGCGCGCGGTGCTGACCACTCTGCTGCACCCCGACCGACGGCTGGCGGTGGTGTTCGGCGCGGGCGGTGACCGCGACCCCGGCAAGCGCGCTCCGATGGGCGCCATCGCCGCCGAGCTGGCCGACCTGGTGATCGTCACCGACGACAACCCGCGCAGCGAGGATCCCGCGGCGATCCGCAGGGAGATCCTGGCAGGCACCGCCGACGCTAAAGCGCAAGTGGTCGAGATCGGTGACCGTCGCGAGGCGATCGGGGCCGCGGTGGCCTGGGCCGGACCGGGTGACGTGGTGCTGATCGCCGGCAAAGGGCACGAAACCGGGCAGAGCGGAGGCGGGCAAACGCACCCGTTCGACGACCGGGTCGAATTGGCGCAGGCTTTGGAGCGGCACCGATGATCGATCTGACCATCGCCCAGATCGCCGAGATCGTCGGCGGCACCCTGGCCGACATCACAGCCGAGCAGGCCGCCAGCACCCACGTCACCGGGAGCGTCGAGTTCGACTCGCGCGCCGTCGGGCCGGGTGGGTTGTTCCTGGCGTTACCGGGCGCACGCGCCGACGGGCACGACCACGCCGCTTCCGCGGTCGCCGCCGGCGCCGCCGTGGTACTGGCCGCCCGACCGGTCGGGGTGCCGGCCATCGTGGTGGCCCCACAGCAGGCGCCCGACGGCCGGGCCGGCGTGCTCGAACACGACGTGGACGGGTCCGGCGCGGCGGTGCTGGGCGCGCTGGCCAGGCTGGCAAAGGCGGTGGCCGCCGACTTGGTGGCGAATGGGTTGACGATCATCGGGATCACCGGATCCTCGGGCAAGACCTCGACCAAGGACCTGGTCGCCGCGGTCCTGCAACCACTCGGGCAGGTGATCGCCCCGCCCGGGTCGTTCAACAACGAGTTGGGGCATCCCTGGACGGTGCTGCGGGCCACCCGCGACACCGACTTTCTGGTGTTGGAGATGTCGGCGCGCCATCCCGGCAACATCGCCGCGCTGGCCGAGATCGCTCCGCCGGCGATCGGCGTCGTCCTCAACGTCGGCACCGCGCACCTGGGGGAGTTCGGCTCCCGCGAGGTCATCGCACAGACCAAATCCGAACTGCCGCAAGCGGTTCCGTCGTCCGGGGTGGTCGTACTCAACGCCGACGACCCGATGGTCGCCGCGATGGCGGAGGTGACCGCGGCCCGCGTCGTCCGGGTGAGTCGCGCCAGCGGCGACGTCTGGGCCGGACCAGTCTCCCTGGACGAACTGGCGCGACCACGGTTCACCCTGCACGCGGGTCAAGCACACGCCGAAATCGAGCTCGGCGTATCCGGCGACCACCAGGTGAGCAACGCTCTGTGCGCGGCCGCGGTCGCGCTGGAATGCGGTGCCGACGTGCAACAGGTCGCGGCCGCGCTCGCCCAGGCGGGAGCGGTGTCGCGGCATCGGATGCAGGTGAGCACCCGCGCCGACGGGGTGACCGTGATCGACGACGCCTACAACGCCAACCCCGATTCGATGCGCGCCGGACTGCAGGCGCTGGCCTGGATGGCGCACGCCGAACGAACGGGTGAACCGCGACGCAGCTGGGCGGTACTGGGGGAGATGGCCGAACTCGGTGACGACGCGATAACCGAGCACGATCGCATCGGTCGGCTCGCGGTGCGCTTAGATGTGTCTCGACTCGTTGTCGTGGGAACCGGGAGGTTGATGAGCGCCATGCACCACGGAGCGGTCATGGAGGGCTCGTGGGGGTCGGAGGTTGTCGACGTGCCCGACCGTGAGGCGGCCCTGACGCTGTTGCGCGCCGAGCTGCGCCCCGGCGACGTCGTCCTGGTCAAAGCCTCCAATTCGGCCGGCCTCGGTCAATTGGCCGACGCGCTGGTGGCCGACGGCGAAAGCCCGCGCCCGTGAGGCAGATCCTGATCGCGGTGGCGATCGCGGTGACCGTGTCGATCCTGCTGACCCCGGCGCTGATCCGGCTGTTCACCCGGCAGGGGTTCGGCCACCAGATCCGGGAGGACGGCCCGCCCAGCCACGCCACCAAGCGGGGCACGCCCTCGATGGGCGGGGTGGCGATCCTGGCCGGCATCTGGTGCGGCTACCTGGGCACGCATCTGTTCGGGTTGCTCTTCGACGGCGACGGGGTCACCGCGTCCGGTCTGTTGGTGCTCGGCCTGGCTACCGCGCTGGGCGGCGTCGGCTTCCTCGACGACCTGATCAAGATCCGGCGCTCGCGCAACCTGGGACTGAACAAGACCGCCAAGACGATCGGCCAGATCGCCGCCGCCGTGCTGTTCGGGGTGCTGGTCCTGCAGTTCCGCAACAACGCCGGCCTGACCCCGGGCAGTCTCAACTTGTCCTATGTGCGCGACATCGCCACCATCGCCTTCACGCCGGTGGTATTCGTGCTGTTCTGCGTCGTCGTGGTCAGCGCCTGGTCCAACGCCGTCAACTTCACCGACGGGCTCGACGGGTTGGCGGCCGGCGCCATGGCGATGGTCTCCGGGGCCTATGTGCTGATCACGTTCTGGCAATTCCGCAACGCGTGCGCCACGGCGACGGTGCTGGGACTGCCGGGAGCTCTGCAGGGCTGCTACGACGTGCGCGATCCGCTGGATCTGGCGCTGGTCGCGGCCGCCACCGCCGGCGCCTGCATCGGGTTTCTGTGGTGGAATGCCGCGCCCGCCAAGATCTTCATGGGCGACACGGGGTCGCTGGCGCTGGGTGGCATCATCGCGGGCCTGTCGGTCACCAGCCGCACCGAGATCCTGGCCGTGGTGCTGGGTTCGTTGTTCGTCGCCGAAGTCACCTCGGTGGTTCTGCAGATCCTGACGTTCCGGACCACCGGACGCCGGATGTTCCGGATGGCGCCGTTCCACCATCATTTCGAGTTGACCGGCTGGGCCGAGACCACGGTGATCATCCGGTTCTGGCTGCTCACCGCCATCACCTGCGGTCTGGGGGTGGCACTGTTCTACGGCGAATACCTGTCCACGATCGGACCCTGACGTGCTGGGCCCGTTGACGTCGGGTGCGCCCGTGCTGATCGCGGGTGCGCGCGTGACCGGCCGGGCGGTACTGGCCGCGCTGACCCGGTTCGGTGCCGTTCCGACGCTCTGTGACGACGACCCCGCGATGCTGCGCCCGTACGCCGATGCCGGGGTGGCGACCGCGGATCCGGCGGCAGCGATCGCCGGAATCGACTCCTATGCGCTGGTCGTCACCAGTCCCGGTTTCCAGCCGAGCACCCCGGTGTTGGCCGCGGCCGCGGCGGCGGGGGTGCCTATCTGGGGCGATGTGGAGCTGGCCTGGCGGCTGGATGCGGCCGGCCAGTACGGGCCGCCGCGGCGCTGGTTGGTGGTGACCGGTACCAACGGGAAGACCACCACGACCTCGATGCTGCACGACATGTTGAGCGCCGGTGGGCTACGCAGTGCGCTGTGCGGCAATATCGGGGACCCGGTCCTGGATGTGCTGGCTACGCCGTCCGACGTGCTGGCCGTGGAGTTGTCCAGTTTCCAGTTGTTCTGGGCACCTTCGTTGCGGCCCGAGGCGGGTGTGGTGCTCAACATCGCCGAGGACCACCTGGACTGGCACGGCACGATGGCCGACTACACCGCCGCCAAGGCCCGGGTGCTCACCGGTCGGGTGGCCGTCGTCGGACTCGACGACGTCCGGGCTGCCGCGTTGGCCGACACCGCGCCGGCTTCGGTGCGGGTCGGTTTCCGGCTCGGCGAACCTGCCGCCGGCGAACTCGGCGTGCGGGACGGATACCTGGTGGACCGAGCCTTCGCCGGCGACCTGCCGCTGGCGCCGATCGCCTCGATACCCGTGCCGGGTCCGGTCGGGGTGTTGGACGCGTTGGCGGCGGCGGCGCTCGCGCGCAGCGTCGGCGTCCCCGCGACGGCGATCAGCGACGCGTTGACCGCTTTCCGGCCGGGCCGGCACCGATCGGAGGTGGTGGCCGTCGCGGACGGCATCACCTACGTCGACGATTCCAAGGCCACCAACCCGCACGCCGCGGAAGCTTCGGTGTTGGCGTATCCCCGGGTGGTGTGGCTGGCCGGTGGCCTGCTCAAGGGCGCTTCTGTGGACGCCGAGGTGGCCCGCATCGCATCGCGGCTGGTCGGGGTGGTCCTGTTCGGCCGGGATCGGGCCGAGGTTGTCGAGGCGTTATCGCGACACGCGCCCGATGTCCCCGTCGTACAGGTTGTGACAGGCGAGGATGTTGTGATGCATGCGACAGCTGAGGCTCCTGTTACTAAAGTGATACAAGTTAACGTTGCCGCGGAGACCGTCGGCACTCGCGTGATGGCCGCAGCGGTGGCGGCGGCCCGGGACCTCGCCACCCCGGGCGACACCGTGCTGCTGGCGCCGGCCGGCGCCTCGTTCGACCAGTTCAGTGGCTACGGCGCACGTGGTGACGCCTTCGCGGCGGCGGTCCGCGCCGCGCTGCGGTAGGCGGCATGGGTATCACGCTGACCCGGCTGCTGCGCCGGGACGCCAAGACGGACGACGAAAGCCCTGACGACGCGACCGACGTGACCGACGTCGCCGAGCAGGAGTCGACCGCAGCGAACCCGGCGCCGACAAGTCCCACGGCACCGTCCGGTCCGCGCAACCGGTTCGGCGCCTGGCTCGGGCGGCCGATGACCTCGTTTCACCTGATCATCGCCGTCGCCGCATTGCTGACCACGCTGGGCCTGATCATGGTGCTGTCCGCCTCGGGCGTGCGTTCCTACGACGACGACGGTTCGGCCTGGATCATCTTCGGCAAACAAGTCATGTGGACATGCGTCGGCCTGGTCGGCTGCTACCTGGCGCTGCGGATGTCGGTGCGATTCATGCGGCGCATCGCGTTCACCGGCTTTGCGTTCACCATCGTGTTGCTGGTGCTGGTACTGGTTCCCGGGATCGGCAAGGAAGCCAACGGCTCGCGCGGCTGGTTCGTGATCGCCGGGTTCTCGATGCAGCCGTCCGAGCTGACCAAGATGGCGTTCGCCATCTGGGGTGCGCACCTGCTGGCCGCCCGACGCATGGAACGCGCGTCGTTGCGCGAGATGCTGATTCCGCTGGTGCCCGCCGCGCTGGTGGCGCTGACCCTGATCGTCATCCAGCCCGACCTGGGTCAGACGGTCTCGCTGGGCATCATCCTGCTCGGCCTGCTCTGGTACGCCGGTCTTCCGCTGCGGGTGTTCCTGGGTTCGCTCTCGCTGATCTTCGTTGCCGGCGGCATCCTGGCGGTCTCCGCCGGTTACCGCAACGACCGGGTGCAGTCCTGGCTCAATCCCGAGAACGACCCGATGGACTCCGGTTATCAAGCCCGACAGGCCAAATACGCGCTGGCGCACGGCGGCATCTTCGGCGACGGCCTCGGTCAGGGTGTCGCCAAATGGAACTACCTGCCCAACGCCCACAACGACTTCATCTTCGCGATCATCGGCGAGGAACTGGGCCTGATCGGCGCGGTGGGTCTGCTCGGCCTGTTCGGCCTGTTCGCCTACACCGGGATGCGCATCGCCCGCCGCTCGGCTGACCCGTTCCTGCGGCTGCTGACCGCGACGACGACGATGTGGGTGCTCGGACAGGCCTTCATCAACATCGGCTACGTGATCGGCCTGCTGCCGGTGACCGGTCTGCAGCTGCCGCTGATCTCGGCGGGCGGCACGTCGACGGCGGCGACCCTGACCCAGATCGGCATCATCGCCAGCGCGGCCCGACATGAGCCGGAAGCGGTGGCCGCGCTGCGCGCGGGGCGCGACGACAAGGTCAACCGGTTGCTGCGGCTGCCGCTGCCCGAACCGTACGTCCCGACCCGCCTCGAGTCCTTCCGCGACCGCAAACGCGCTCAGCCGCAACCCAAGCCGTCGACACGGCGCGTGGCCGGCCCGCCGCGGCAGGCTGCGCCGCGCACCGCCGAACGGGCGGGTCGCCGGTCTGGGGGAAGCCCGCACTTGCAGAAGAGGCATCATGGATCTGGCCAGCAGTACGCCGGCCAGCGCCGAACACGGCGCGCACGCGCATTGGAAGGTCAGCGTTACGGGTGAACGACAAGGTCAGCGAACCGACCGGCGGGCCAGGGGCTAGTCCTCTGCCCGCCGGTGCCGCGTTCTCGGTCGTGTTGGCCGGCGGCGGGACCGCCGGTCACGTGGAACCCGCCATGGCCGTCGCCGACGCCCTGACCGCGCTGGACCCGCAGATCCGCATCACCGCCCTGGGCACCGCGCGCGGACTGGAGACCCGACTGGTGCCCGAACGGGGCTATCACCTCGAGCTGATCACGCCGGTGCCGTTGCCCCGCAAACCCAGCGGTGACCTGGCCCGGCTGCCACCGCGGGTGTGGCGCGCGGTCCGCGAGACCCGCGCCGTGCTCGACCGAGTGCACGCCGACGTCGTCGTCGGGTTCGGCGGGTACGTCGCGCTGCCCGCCTACCTCGCCGCCCGTGGCGTCGGGAGGCGCCGCCGGATCCCGGTGGTGATCCACGAGGCCAACGCGCGGGCCGGGCTGGCCAACCGGGTCGGCGCCCGGTCGGCTGACCGGATCCTGTCCGCGGTGCCGGATTCGGGTCTGCGTCGCGCCGAGGTGGTCGGGGTGCCGGTGCGGGCGGCCATCACCGCGCTGGACCGTGCGGGCCTGCGGGCCCAGGCGCGCGCGCACTTCGGATTCGCCGACGACGCGCGGGTGCTGCTGGTGTTCGGCGGTTCGCAGGGCGCGGTCTCGCTCAATCGCGCGGTGTCCGGTGCGGCCGCCGATCTGGCCGCCGCGGGGGTGTCTGTACTGCACGCCCACGGCCCCAAGAACACCCTCGAACTGCGTACCCCCGAAGCCGGCGAACCGCCCTACGTCGCGGTGCCCTACCTGGATCGGATGGACCTGGCCTACGCGGCCGCCGATCTGGTGATCTGCCGGTCCGGGGCGATGACGGTCGCCGAGGTGTCGGCTGTCGGACTGCCGGCCATCTACGTGCCGCTGCCGATCGGCAACGGCGAGCAACGGCTCAACGCGCTGCCGGTGGTCAACGCCGGCGGCGGGATGGTCGTCGCCGACGCGGCCCTGACGCCGGAACTGGTGGCCCGAGAGGTGTCCGGGCTGCTCACCGATGCGCCCCGGCTGGCGGCGATGACGATGGCGGCCGCCCAGGTCGGGCACCGCGACGCGGCACGGCAGGTGGCCCAGGCGGCACTCGACATCGCCCGCGCGGCAGGAATACGGCGTTGACCGCCGCGCAGTTGCCGCCCGAGTTGGCGCGGGTGCACATGGTCGGCATCGGCGGGGCGGGCATGTCGGGCATTGCCCGCATCCTGCTGGACCGGGGTGGCATGGTGTCGGGTTCGGATGCCAAGGAGTCGCGCGGCGTGCATGCGCTGCGGGCCCGCGGGGCGGTGATCCGGATCGGACACGACGCGTCCTCGCTGGATCTGTTGCCCGGCGGCGTCACCGCGGTCATCACCACCCACGCCGCCATCCCGAAGACCAACCCCGAACTCGTCGAGGCCCGCCGGCGCGGCATTCCGGTGCTGCTGCGGCCGCTGGTACTGGCCAAGCTGATGGCGGGGCGCACCACGCTGATGGTCACCGGCACCCACGGCAAGACGACGACGACGTCGATGCTGATCGTGGCGTTGCAGCACTGCGGGCGCGATCCGTCGTTCGCGGTCGGGGGGGAGTTGGGGGAGGCCGGCACCAACGCCCATCACGGCAGCGGCGACCTGTTCGTGGCCGAGGCCGACGAAAGCGACGGCTCGCTGCTCGAATACACGCCCAACGTTGCCGTCGTCACCAACATCGAGTCCGACCACCTGGACTTCTACGGCAGCACCGAGGCCTACATCGGGGTGTTCGATTCCTTCGTCGAGCGGCTGGCGCCCGGCGGTGCGCTGGTGGTATGCACCGACGACCCGGGTGCCGCCGCGCTGGCGCAGCGCACCGCCGAGCTGGGTATCCGGGTGCTGCGCTACGGGTCGTCGGGTGCCGTCGACGCGCCGTTGGCAGCGACGTTGCTGTCCTGGGAGCAATCGGGCACCGAGGCGGTCGCCCACATCCAGTTGGCTGACGAAATCGATCCCGATTCCCGGCCACGGGTGATGCGGTTGTCGGTGCCGGGCCGCCACATGGCGCTCAATGCGCTGGGGGCGCTGCTGGCGGCGATCGAGATCGGGGCGCCGGTCGACGAGGTGCTCGACGGCCTGGCCGGTTTCGAAGGTGTGCGGCGCCGGTTCGAGTTGGTCGGAACCGCCGACTCGATCCGGGTGTTCGACGACTACGCGCACCATCCGACCGAGATCGCGGCGACGCTGGCCGCCGTGCGCTCGGTGGTGCAGCAGCGCGGAAGTGGTCGTGCGATGGTGGTGTTTCAGCCCCATTTATATTCTCGGACAAAGGCTTTCGCGAAGGAGTTCGGTCACGCGCTGGACGCGGCGGACCAGGTGTTCGTGCTCGACGTCTACGGCGCCCGCGAGCAGCCGCTGCCCGGGGTGAGCGGCGCGAGTGTCGCCGAGCATGTGAGCGCACCGGTGCGTTATGTGCCGGATCTCTCGGCGGTGGCCGAGGAGGTGGCCGCTGCCGCCGGACCCGGTGACGTCATCGTCACCATGGGCGCCGGCGACGTGACGCTGCTGGGACCCGAGATCGTCGACGCGTTGCGGGCGCGCGCCAACCGCAGCGCACCCGGACGCCCGGGGGTTTTGCAGTGAGCGAACCCGAGGCCCGACCGGCCGAACCGGTTCCCGACCAGGCAGACGCCGGCGAAGCGGCTACCGAGCCGATCGCCACCGACGCCCCGGCCGGCACGGACCCCGCCGAGGAAGAGGACTTCGAGGGGCCGCGGCGGCGCGCCCGCCGGGAACGCGCCGAGCGGCGCGCCGCCCAGGCCCGCGCCACCGCCATCGAGCAAGCCCGCCGCGAAGCCAAGCGCCGCGCCCGCGGCGCGGTCCTGCCCGAACCGAAACCCGTGGCGCGCGGCGTCGTCCGGGGCCTGAAGATGCTGCTTGCCACGGTGATCCTGGTGGTGGTCGGCGTGGGGTTGGGTTTGATCCTCTATTTCACGCCGGCGATGTCGGCCCGCAACATCGTCGTCACCGGGACCGGTGTGGTGACCCGCGAGGACGTGCTGGAGGCGGCGCAGGTGCGGGTCGGCACGCCGTTGCTGCAGATCAACACCAGTCAGGTCGCCGACCGGGTGGCGGCGATCCGGCGCGTGGCCAGCGCCCGGGTGCAGCGGGAGTATCCGTCGGCGCTGCGGATCACCATCGTCGAGCGGGTCCCGGTGGTGGTCAAAGACTTCCCGGACGGGCCGCATCTGTTTGACCGCGACGGGGTGGACTTCGCGAACGATCCGCCGCCACCGGCGCTGCCCTACATCGAGGTGGAGAATCCGGGGCCGACCGATCCGGCGACGCTGGCCGCGCTCAAGGTGCTGCTGGCATTGCGTCCCGAGGTCGCCTCGCAGGTCGGGCGGGTTGCCGCGCCGTCGGTGTCCTCGATCACGCTGACGTTGTCCGACGGCCGGGTGGTGATCTGGGGGACCACCGACCGCGCGGAGGAGAAGGCCGAAAAGCTCGCGGCGCTGCTGACTCAGCCTGGCCGCACCTACGACGTGTCCAGCCCGGACCTGCCGACGGTCAAGTAGCGCGGTCTTCTCCCGCGTCGAGTGTGCGTCGGCGGTCCTGCGTTCCGCGAGCGTCACGCTAGCGTGGCCGCCGACGCCGAGCGTCACGCCAGCGCAACACTCGGCGCATAGGAAAATTCACGCGCGGCGCGTCGGCGCGCCTGCGGGGTTAGCGCCCGTCGTACCCATACGGTTCTGGTTACGCGGAACTACTTGACATAACTCTAACTCTATGGTTGAGGTTGAGGGTTTTGCAAGGAGACACACCGCAGGACGACATAGGGGAACTGAGCCCTCAGGGAGGAAGACGAATGATGACCCCCCCACACAACTATCTGGCCGTCATCAAGGTCGTGGGCATCGGTGGCGGCGGCGTCAACGCCGTCAACCGGATGATCGAGCAAGGCCTCAAAGGCGTGGAGTTCATCGCGATCAACACCGACGCGCAGGCGTTGTTGATGAGTGACGCCGACGTAAAGCTCGACGTGGGCCGCGACTCGACGCGCGGACTGGGCGCCGGCGCCGACCCGGAGGTCGGCAAGAAGGCCGCCGAGGACGCCAAAGAAGAGATAGAAGAGCTGTTGCGCGGCGCCGACATGGTGTTCGTCACCGCCGGCGAGGGCGGCGGCACCGGCACCGGTGGCGCACCCGTCGTCGCCAACATCGCCCGCAAACTCGGCGCGTTGACCGTCGGCGTGGTCACCCGGCCGTTCTCCTTCGAAGGCAAGCGGCGCAGCAACCAGGCCGAGAACGGAATCGCGGCCCTGCGCGAGAGCTGCGACACGCTGATCGTGATCCCCAACGACCGCCTGCTGCAGATGGGTGACGCGGCGGTGTCGCTGATGGACGCCTTCCGCAGCGCCGACGAGGTGCTGCTCAACGGCGTGCAGGGCATCACCGACCTGATCACCACCCCCGGTCTGATCAACGTCGACTTCGCCGACGTCAAGGGCATCATGTCCGGCGCCGGCACCGCGTTGATGGGCATCGGCTCGGCGCGCGGCGAAGGCCGCTCGCTCAAGGCCGCCGAGATCGCGATCAACTCGCCGCTGCTGGAGGCGTCGATGGAAGGCGCGCAGGGTGTGCTGATGTCGATCGCCGGCGGCAGCGACCTCGGCCTGTTCGAGATCAACGAGGCCGCATCGTTGGTGCAGGACGCCGCGCACCAGGACGCCAACATCATCTTCGGCACCGTGATCGACGACTCGCTGGGCGACGAGGTGCGCGTCACCGTGATCGCGGCGGGCTTCGACGCCGGACCGGGCCGCAAGCCCGTCACCGGCACCGAAACCGGTGGCGCCCATCGCATCGAGACCGCCAAGGCGGGCAAGCTCACCTCGACGTTGTTCGAGCCGGTCGACGCGGTCAGCGTCCCGGTGCACACCAACGGCGCGACGCTGAGCATCGGTGGCGACGACGATGACGTCGACGTGCCGCCCTTCATGCGCCGCTGAGGTCTCGATTTGCTTGCCACTGCGCGACAAGCCAGCCTCGAAACATGATGGCCACGTGTCGACGCGCTCTGGGGGGCAACGGATTACGGATACTCAGGACGTGAGCATCCGTATCCGCCGGGTGACCACCACCCGGGCGGGCGGTGTGTCCAAGCCGCCTTACGACACCTTCAACCTCGGTGACCATGTCGGTGACGATCCCGGCGCCGTCGCGGCCAACCGGTCCCGGCTCGCCGCGGTCCTGGGACTGCCGGAGCGACGGCTGGTCTGGATGAACCAGGTGCATGGAGTCCGGGTGGAGGTGGTCGAGAAACCCCGTGAGGCAGCCGTCGCCGACACCGACGGGTTGGTAACGGCCACGGCGAGATTGGCGTTGGTCGTGCTGACCGCCGACTGTGTGCCGGTGCTGCTGGCCGACGCGCGGGCCGGTGTCGTCGGCGCGGTGCACGCCGGTCGGGTCGGCGCGCAGCACGGGGTGGTGATCCGCGCGGTAGAGGCAATGGTGGGCCTGGGCGCGCAGCCCGCCGACATCTCCGTGTTGCTGGGCCCGGCGGCCGGCGGCAGTCGCTACGAAGTACCCGCCGCGATGGCCGACGAGGTCGAAGCGACGCTGCCGGGCAGCCGCACCACCACCGCCGCGGGCACGCCCGGCCTGGACTTGCGGGCCGGAATCGCTTGTCAGCTACGCGATTTGGGAGTGACGTCCATCGACGTCGACCCGCGTTGCACCATCGCCGACACGACGCTGTTCAGCCACCGGCGCGGCGCGCCGACCGGTCGGTTGGCGTCGTTGGTCTGGATGGAATGACGCCGATGGCCACCGAGATCCCCGCGCGGGGACACGAAGGCGACCGTCAAACGGAATTGACGTTGGCGTTGGCGGCGGTGCGATCACGGTTGGCCGCGGCGGCGGATGCGGCCGGTCGCAATGTCGCAGAAATTGAGCTGTTGCCAATTACCAAATTCTTCCCAGCAACCGACGTCGCGATTTTGTCCCGATTAGGTTGTCGGGCCGTTGGCGAATCGCGCGAACAGGAAGCGTCGGCGAAGGTGACTGAAGTCACGCGATTGCTGGCGGCCGCCGAACAACACGGCGGATCCCGTGATTTGCAGTGGCACATGGTCGGCCAGATTCAGCGCAAGAAAGCTCGGTCATTGGCGCGCTGGGCGCATACCGCGCACTCGATCGACAGCCCGCAGTTGGTGACCGCGCTCGACCGGGCGGTGACGGGCGCGCTGGCCGATCGCCGGCGCGACAATCCGCTGCGCATCTATGTCCAGATCAGTCTGGACGGGGACGTGTCGCGCGGCGGCGTGGACGTCGACGCACCGGACGAGGTGGACCGGATCTGTGCTCAGGTGGACAGCGCGCAGAGCTTGGAACTGGTCGGGTTGATGGGCATCCCACCGCTGGAATGGGAACCCGAACAGGCCTTTGACCGGCTCCAATCCGAGCATCAGCGGGTGCTGGAGGGGTTTCCGAAGGCGGTCGGGCTGTCCGCCGGCATGTCCGGGGACCTCGAAGTCGCCGTGAAACATGGTTCGACGTGTGTGCGTGTCGGTACCGCGCTAATGGGGCAACGGCGGTTACGGTCACCGTGAATAGTCACAGAAGTAACACCTTCATCACAGATAACAAAGATCCCAAGCTAGAAGGGGCCGCAAGATGAGCACACTGCACAAGGTCAAGGCCTACTTCGGTATGGCTCCGATGGAGGAATACGACGACGAGTACTACGACGACCGCGCACCCTCCCGCGGTTATTCGCGGCCCCGATTCGACGACGAATACGGACGTTATGAAAGTCGGGATCGCGATTATGACGACCCGCGCCGCGACCCCCGCGCCGAGTTGCGCGGCGAGCCGGCCGACTACCCGCCGCCGAGCAGCTACCGCGGCGGCTACCCCGACGAACCGCGCTTCCCCACCGGCGGGTTCGAACGGCCCGACATGAGCCGGCCCCGACTGGGGTCGTGGCTGGGGCGCGGTGGCGCCACCCGCGGTGCGTTGGCGATGGACCCGCGCCGGATGGCGATGATGTTCGAAGAAGGCCACCCGCTGTCGAAGATCACCACGCTGCGGCCCAAGGACTACAGCGAGGCGCGCACCATCGGCGAACGTTTCCGCGACGGCACGCCGGTGATCATGGACCTGGTGTCGATGGACAACGCCGACGCCAAGCGCTTGGTCGACTTCGCCGCCGGCCTGGCGTTCGCGCTGCGCGGCTCGTTCGACAAGGTCGCCACCAAGGTGTTCTTGCTGTCGCCGGCGGACGTCGACGTGTCGCCCGAAGAGCGTCGCCGGATCGCCGAAACCGGTTTCTACGCTTACCAATAACGCGTAGTCGCTGCCACACAGCCCGTTAGGTTCCCAGTGGACCGAGCGGGCTGTGCGCATGCCGGTCCGCCACGAGATGTGTGCGGCACGGACAGGTCGGTAGGCTTGCGGTCGCCGCTATGCCGGCGGCGACAGACATCCTCATCGATAAGGTCGGGCACTCGTTGGCGCTGTTCTTTCAGATCCTTGGATTCACCCTCTTCGTCTTCTGGCTGCTGCTGATCGCTCGGGTCGTCGTCGAGTGGATCCGCTCGTTCAGCCGGGACTGGCGCCCCACGGGCATCACCGTGGTGATCCTCGAGATCATCATGTCGATCACCGATCCTCCGGTGAAGCTGCTGCGCCGGCTGATCCCGCCGATCACCATCGGCGCCGTCCGTCTGGACCTGTCCATCCTGGTGCTCCTGCTGATCGCCTTCATCGGCATGCAACTGGCTTTCAGCGCTGCCGTCTAGGGCGCCGCCATCTCGGTTGGAATCTGATTTGAAGACGGTTCGGCCACGATTCGGCGTCAACTTTGACGTGTGTTTTTTGAAATCTAAGGAATGTGTTTTATTGGCTGCAGAGCTCTAAAGAGATTGAAATCTGTCCTTATTTATTACTCCAATCGGCAACCGCCGAGTCTGGTGTGACAGGATGGACGGCAGTTGCGCGACGGCTACCGCATCGTTCTACACTTTCCAGATTGTTTGACCGTCCAGGAACTCGAGGGGACAAAGAATGCCGCTTACACCTGCCGACGTCCACAATGTGGCGTTCAGTAAGCCGCCCATCGGCAAGCGCGGGTACAACGAGGACGAGGTCGATGCCTTCCTTGACCTGGTGGAGAACGAGCTGACCCGGCTGATCGACGAGAACGCCGATCTGCGGCAGCGGATCGCCGAACTCGATCAGGAGCTGGCCGCCGGTGGCGGGGGAGCCGCGGCGGCCCCGACGGTCGCCCAGCCGATCCCGGCATTCGAGCCCGAACCCGAGCCCGCCAAACCGGCCCCGGTGGCGGCACCGGCCCCGTCTACCTCGTCCAACGAGGAGCAGGCCCTCAAGGCGGCCCGCGTGTTGAGCCTGGCCCAGGACACTGCCGACCGGCTGACCAGCACCGCCAAGGCGGAGTCGGACAAATTGCTGTCCGATGCGCGCACCAACGCCGACCAGATCCTCAGCGAGGCGCGGCACACCGCCGAGACCACGGTTGCCGAGGCGCGTCAGCGTGCCGACGCGATGCTGGCCGACGCCACCTCGCGCTCCGAGAGCCAGTTGCGCCAGGCGCAGGAAAAGGCTGACGCTCTGCAGGCCGACGCCGAACGCAAGCATTCCGAGATCATGGGCACCATCAACCAGCAGCGCACCGTGCTGGAAGGCCGCCTCGAGCAGCTCCGGACGTTCGAACGCGAGTACCGGACCCGGTTGAAGACCTACCTGGAATCCCAGCTCGAGGAGCTCGGCCAGCGTGGTTCGGCGGCTCCGGTGGATTCCAGCGCCGACGCCGGTGGGTTCGACCAGTTCAACCGCGGCAACAACTAGCCTTCGCCTGAACGCGCGCCGGCACTCGGCCGGTTGGAGGATGACCAATGCTGATCATTGCGCTCGTATTAGCCCTGATCGGTCTCGTCGCGCTGGTGTTCGCGGTGGTGACCAGCAACGAACTGGTGGCGTGGGTGTGTATCGCCGCCAGCGTGCTGGGCGTGATCCTGCTGATCGTCGACGCGGTGCGGGAACGCCAGCAGCGTGACGCCGACGCCGACACCGACGACGACGAGGACGCCGAGGAGGACGAGCCCGACGAGGGCGCCGAGGAGGCCGTCGACTATCCGGACGAGGCCGACGAGGAGACTTCCGAAAGCTCCAAGTAGGGGACCGATCACCCCGGCGGCGTCGTCAACAGCTCCCGTACCTCGTCGTCGCTGACCTGGTGGAAGTCGGCGTAGACCTGTCCGACGGCGCTGAAGTCCGCGGGCATGGTCGCGCACACCACGTCGTCGGCTTCGCGCTCCAGGACCCGGCACGCCGAGAGCGGTCCGACCGGAACCGCGACCACGACCGCCTGCGGTCCGGCGGCGCGCACCGCCCGCACCGCCGCCAGCATGCTGGCGCCGGTGGCGATCCCGTCGTCGACCAGGATCACGATCTTGCCGCGTGGGTCGACAGCCGGTCGCTCGCCCCGATACGCCCCTTCGCGCCGCCTCAACTCGGTGGTCTCGGCGTCGATGACTGAGCGCACCTGCTGTTCGGTGATACCCAACTGCTCCACCACGTCCTCGTTCATCACCACCCGCCCGCCGCTGGCCAATGCGCCCATGGCCAGTTCGGGTTGGTAGGGCACTCCGAGCTTGCGTACCAGGAACACGTCGAGTTCCGCGCCCAGCGCCGCGGCGACCTCCCACCCGACCGGGACACCGCCGCGAGCCAGTCCGAGGACGACCAGGTCGGGTTGGGCGCGGTAGGACGCCAGCGCGTCGGCCAGTACGCGACCGGCTTCGCGGCGGTCGCGGAACTCGCGGGTCGGCGTCCGCCGCAGAAAGCCACGCCGTCGGTTCATCAGTCGCACTCCGGAAACTGTGCTCGCAACTACAGAAGCCTACTGACTCTTCCTGTTGCCGGGCGGTCCGGGCACGGGGCGAGTCGGGCGGAGAGCAACTGGGCGCCAGTACGGTGCGCTCGTTAAATCTGGATTACCGGCGTATTTCCGGGACATTGTCGGAAATCCTGGTTCCCGCGTGAGCAGGCGCGCTTAATGAACAGGTCACCCACCGCCGGCCGACGCCCGAACCGGTCGGTCCTGTCGTTAGGAGAACCCCATGTCTTTCGTGACCACGTACCCCGCCGCCTTGATGGCCGCGGCGGGTGCACTGCAACACCTCGGGACGGCATTGGCCGCGGAGGATGCTGCCGCCGCGCCACCGACGACCAGCGTCGTGCCGGCCGCCGCCGACGAGGTGTCCGCGCTACAGGCCGCACAGTTCGCCGCCTACGGCTCCTGGTATCAGCAGGTCAGCGCGCAAGCCAAAGCCGTGCATCAACAGCTGGTCAACACCCTCGGATCCAATGCGAACGCGTACGGCGAGACCGAAGCGGCCAACCAGAGCGCGGCCGGCTCGCAATCGCTGTCCGACGCGACCAGCGCGGCATCCGCGGCAGCCGCCAGCCCGGCGGCCCCGACGACGTCCGACGGCGCCATCATCGCGACCCCGTTCAATTGGTTCCAGAACGTCGGCGCCGCGGCGTCGAACTTCATCGCGTTCGGCCAGGGACAGTTCCTGCCGGGTTCGGTGGGCTGGTATCCCGAGATGGCCGACCTCCCGCCGCTGGGCGCCGGCGCGGCGCCCGCGGTGACGGCACCGCCCGTGGCTGGGCCGCCGGCGGGCGCAAGCCTCGGCGGCGCCGCGTCGATCGGCGGGATGTCGGTGCCGCCGAGTTGGGCGGCGGCGGGCGCGCCTGCGGCCGGAGTCACGCCGGCAACGCTGACGGGCGCGGGCTGGACCGGTGCCGCGGTGAACTCCGCGCCGATGACGACGGTGCCCGCCGGCCTGCCCTCCATCGCGTCGGTCGGGCGTTCAAGTACCGGGTTCGGGGCGCCGCGTTACGGCCTCAAACCGATGGTGATGCCCAAACCGACCGTTGTCTGAATCCCCATTCACTTTCACCAGAAAAGGACCGACAGATGGCTTTTGATTTTGGCGCGCTGCCCCCGGAGATCAATTCGACCCGTATGTACACCGGCCCGGGAGCGGCGCCGATGATGGCCGCCGCCGCGGCCTACAGCAATCTCGCCGCCGAACTGAGCAGCACGGCGACGGCCGCGGAGTCGGTGATCTCGACGCTGACCGACGACGAATGGCGTGGCCCGTCCTCGGCGGCGATGGCCGCCGCCGCCACCCCGTATGTGCAGTGGCTGCAGACCACCGCGGCGTCGCTGCAACACGCGGGCGACCAGGCGATGGCGTCGGCGGCCGCCTACGAGACTGCGTATGCGATGACGGTGCCTCCGGCGGTCGTCGCGGCCAACCGCGCCCAGCTCGCGGCGCTCGTCGCCACCAACATCCTTGGTCAGAACACGCCGGCGATCGCGGCCAACGAAGCGCTCTACAGCGAGATGTGGGCCCAGGACGCCGCCGCGATGTACGGCTACGCCGCATCGTCGGCGCTGGCCGCCCGGCTGGACCCGCTGACCGCACCGACGCTGGTAGCCGGCCCGGGTGCCCTCGGTGCGCAGAGCGAAGCGGGTAGTCAGGCCGCTGGCACCTCGCTACCCGCGCTGGTGTCCAGTACACCGAATGCTGTTCAGGCACTGGCTAATCCGGCGGCGGCGGCGCCGGCGTCACCCGTCGGCGATTTCTTCAGCGACCCCCTGGTGCAGAGCATCCCCAACGGCATTATCGACATGGCGGCATGGAACGGTTTCAACGCCATCGTCACCGCGGTGCTGTACTCGCACACCTTCGACGCGGGCTTGATCAGCAGCCACTTCCTGCCGGATCTGGGCGCCATCGGTATCGGGCCGGCCCAGATGGCCGCGGGTCTGGGTTCCGGTGGCGCGACTGCTGCGTCGGTGTCCTCGGTTGTCGGCCAGGCGGCGACGGTCGGCAAGCTATCGGTGCCAACCGCGTGGTCAGCGGCCACCCCGGCCGCGCTCGCCGCGTCCACCGCGCCGGTGGCCGGTTCGGGCTGGACGGTGCCGGTGGAGGAGGGCGCCGGGGTGACCAACGTGGCCGCCGGGATGCCGGCCTACGCCTCGGCCGGGCGGGGCGGCTACGGCGCCAGTCCGCGCTACGGGATCAAGCCGACCGTGATGCCGCGGCAGGTGCTGGTGTGATCAGTTGGCTGCGATTCACTTCGCTCGCCTCAGTCGCGTGTCCGAGGGGGGACTTGGCCACTTACGACACGGGTTCTGACCTGGCGAATCGGTACCTGATCGTCATCCATGCCGGGGTCGACCCACCTCTGACGTCGAGCGGTCGGATTAGGGGTCGAGTTGGGCGGGGGCGAGTCGGCACCCGGCGGCTTGGGCTCCGGCGTGCAGGCGTCGGTCCCAAACGGCGACGATCAGGCCGGGTTCGCCGACTGCCAACGCGCTGGCCAGATGGACAGCGTCGGCTTCGCGCAAGGCATGGGCGCGGGCGAGGCGGCCGGCGTGCTGTTCAACCGTGGCGGTGAGTTCGATTGGGCGGGTGGCGGCCCAGAAGTCCTCCCAGTCACGCTCGGCGTCGGCGAGCTCGGATTCGGTTAGGTCGTGATTGCGGGCTGCTGCAGCGAGTGCGGCGCGGACTTCGGGGTAGGCCAGGCGGCTGGACAATGCGGCGTCGCAGCCGTCCCACAGCGCGGATGCCAGCGAGCTTCCTGTCTCGGTGGTGAGAAGTTTAACGAAGGCGCTGGCGTCGAAGTAGACGAGCGGCACCGGTCAGCGCCGCTGGTCGCTGACCTGGTCAGACACCGGCCGCCGCGGTCGGGGCCGGGACCGTCCCGCAGCGACGGGCCGCTGCGCGGTGGCCCTGGCAATCACGCCTTCGGCCGTGAGACGCTCCAAGGTGCCTGCGCTGTCCAGCGCAGCGAGTCGCGCGACCGGAATCCCGCGGTCGGTGATGACGACCTCATCACCAGCCCGAACTCGATCGAGCCAATCGCTAAGGTGCGCGCGCAACTCGGTCACGGATACCTCCACACCGTGAACTGTACACTCGCTGAACCGTGATTTGTACATGTCACTTCTGAGTGTGGCAACGACGACCTGAGAGATTGACCCGCGCAAGCCGGAGGCGAGGTGGCAACGGGCCGGTACACCGATTCGTCCGCGGTGCTGGCGACGCCGAGACGGTCGATATTATGGTGGCTGGTGGCCTTCCGTCCAAGCTGCATCCGAAGGTGTTGCGGCGGAAGGTGTTTGCCGTCCCCGGTGGGACTTCGGCGCGGCTGGCGTTCGTGGTCAGCTGTATGAAGACGGCAGCGCCTCGGTGTCGGACGCCGGGTCTAGCTTGCAGCAGCGGGCTCTTGAATTCTCTGCGTGAGGTGCTGTGTGCGGTGACTGCCGACGATCGCCTTCATTGGCGTTCTGTTGCCAGCGACCCGATTGAACGACTCTCCCAGTAGTAACAGTTGGCCTGAGTCGCGAAGAACCTCGACATCCCTTGGATCGTATTCGTATGACGGAGCGTGCTTCAAGCTGGTGTAGGCGTCCCAGAACAGTTGGCTCCACATGTCCAGTTGGTGGCATTACCCCGAGACCGTGGCTAAGAGACCGAAATCACAACTACCCGTTTGAAATTCAATAGCCCACAACTGACTAGGAACATAAGGGGTAACCGAGCTTCAACTTGGGTGCGATTGCTGAACAACCGTTTTTACTCAATCGTCACGTCGAGGGGCTCGCCCATCGGGCGGCCAGGAGTCGGTACCCGACTCAAGCGGAATATTCAAGGATCGAAGCAGGATCGAAAAGAGCCGCCAATTGGCGATCGCTCCGACAAGTTCGACCAAAACCGCGTGATCGCCATTGAATGCCTTGTGGCACGCGGCCCAGTTTTCCTCGGCAATGACCCCGTCACGTACCACATCATCGGTCGCCGCCAGGACCGCACGCTCGGCATGGCCCAGACGATTGGAACTCTGCCAGTCACGCACCGCCAGAAGGTCATCCGAAGCCACACCGAGCAGCGTCGCGATTCGCCAATGCTGTGTCCACTCATATACCGACCCCGTTACCCAGCCGATGCGCATGATGATCAATTCGCGTAGCCGGGCGTCGAGCACACCGTTAAATAGCAGCGCCTCAAGCATTCCGTACAGGGCCACTGCGAGGCTCGGCTGGTGAAGTGCCACGCGAAATACTGACAGTTCTGCCATCTCTGCGGGCAGCCCACACTCGGCAGCCCGCAGCCGGGCCTGCTCAAGGTCGAGCATCGGTACGCGTTCCGTTCTCGTCACGTGTGACCTTCCTCTGTTGAAGCTCCGCATGCTGTGAGGGCGTGGGCACGAAGACGTTGTGCAGGGCCGCACTCGATTTGGCATTTTCATCTGCAAGCGAACTGAGCAGCGGCGCGAGACCAGCGAATCCGGTTGATTCTCTTGTGATCCGGTCGAACGGCCAGCGGCGCGTGGCCAGAATCTCGAGGGCTGCCCGGTAGGCGGGATACTCCACGCCGAGTGCACCGGCGATGTGTAATTCCTTATACACCAGCGTGTCTGGTTCAAAGCCGGGCGCGCCGCCTCCGCCGCGGGTGCCAGCAACCACGACCCTGCCGCCAGGCCTGGCAAGGGCGACGGCGTCGGCGAACGCGGAGGGTGCTTTGGCGGTGACATCGATGACCACGTCGGCAAGCTGTCCGCCTGTCTCACGCTGGAGCGCTGTCACTGCATCGTCCTGCGATACGTCGATGGGCAGGTCGACACCGAATGATCTGGCTATGGCCAGTCGCTGATCGTCGCGTGGACCGATGCCGGTCATCGCGACGAAAGCGGCTCCCGCCTCTTTCGCCGCCACCGCCGCGCAGATCCCGCGGATGCCCGGTCCCAGTATCGCTACGATACCCCCCGCCTTGGTGTCGGGAAGAGTTTTCCCCCATTGGATACCGGCCCCGAGAGGGTTGAACAACGTGGCGAGAACGGGGTCCATGTCTTCGGCAATCGGGAGTAGCATCGCGTCCCACGGAAGCTCCACATGGGTGGCGTATCCGCCCCATAACCCGGCGCCGATCTCCACGTCGACGAACCCGAACATGGTGGCGATGCCGTTCACCGCACATCGCCGGTATTCGCCGCGGCGACACTCCGGGCAGTCTCGGCAGGACCGGAACACCTCGACGGCCACGCGCTGGCCGGCCCGGACGCACCAGCGTTCGCTGGCCGCATTGCCGACATGTTCGACGATGCCGACGATTTCGTGACCTGGAACGAATGAGAAGCCGGCAGGCAGGTGTCCGGTGAATTGTTCGTGATCTGTACCGCATAGACCACATGCTTCAACTCGCAGGATCGCACCGCGGTCACCGACGTCGGGGATGGTCATCTGGCGCCGCTCCAGATTCCGCGGTCCGGTCAACACCATGGCCTCGGCGATCATGGAAGCTCGAATCCCGTGGACGACCCTGTGTTTCGGAGGCAAACCGTTCTGCCAACGTACATCTCGCCCGCCATCGCCTCGGCAATCTGCGGATCGTCGCTGCGTGCGACGACTCTTCGCCCGTCGGACAGGTGCGCGATGGTCGGTGTCCATCGAGGTCGCCCGTCTCGGTCGTATTCGACCGTGTACCCGTCCACTGTCGCGCGACCGGTCGCCTCGTCGACGCCTGCGACGGCCAGCCGCGATGAATCGATCGGAGTTTGTTCGTCTGCCGTGTCGATCAGTCGCCACCCGGTTGGTGGAGGGGTGGCCGACCACACACCGACCGAATGTTTCGTCGAATACCAACCGAGGCCGGTGACGACGTCGTCCCCGCGATGGGTGACTTCGCCTACGCCGACCGCCACCGGAGTACGCGCTTCTACCGACAATCGATCACTCGCTCAGGGCCACGGGCTGTTGTGAGACACGAATGCGATGGTGTCATATCTGCAGTCAAGCCACAATGGTGTGCGCCCGCGGCATACTGGCTGTTGTGTCGACGAAGTTGGTGCGATGGGGTGCCGCCGCGCCGTCAGATCGTGATTCCGCTCGCGACCGATTGCTAGATGCTGCCGAGCGGTGCCTAGAGAGTTGCGGCGTGGTAGGCACGACCATGGAGGACATCGGCAGAACAGCGGGTGTCTCCAGGGCAACGGTGTATCGCTACTTCCCTAATCGGGAGGCGGTGATGTCGGGCGTCATCATTCGCGCCGCCGAGCGCTATCTCGATCGCATCAACCCCCGGATCGCGGAGCACACCGATCTGGGCTCCGCTCTCGTCGATTTCGTGGAATACACAGTTGAGGCCGCGCGCCGCGAAGAGATCATCGGATTGTTGTTCGGCAGCGACGAGGAACTCGCCGGCGTTGGCCTCGCGGCGGGGACCTCGACGTCACTCTTCGAACTCGTCACCGAGTTTCTCCGTCCCATCTTCAGGAGACACTGGAGTTACGTAGAACCGGGCGTCTCCGTCGACGACGCCGCCGAGTGGGTTCTCCGCACGATACTGAGCCTGCTGACTGTTCGAGGACCGCGGGAGCGCAGTCGTGACGGGCTCCGGACATTTCTTTCAAGGTTTCTCCTTCCCGCAATCCTGGCGAGCGACCATTGTCGACCGATGTGACAGACAAGGCGTAATGTCTCAACCACAGCTGAGGTAGGAGGCCGGACATGTCTGTGCAGTTCACCGCGTTCAACCAGCAGGTCGCTGAACAACTGCAGAGCGCAGCAGAAACCACGGGCGGGCTGGCCGGTTACCTCGGCTTCCGGCACACTGAATTCACTGCTGGACGGCTCGTCGCGGAGATGGACGCACGCGACGACCTGAAGACGCCTTTCGGCAACTTGCATGGCGGCTGCTTGTCGGCCATGGTCGACCATTGCCTTGGAGTGGTGTTTTATCCCGTGATTCCGATGGGATCCTGGGTCGCGACGACGGAGTTCAAACTGAATTTGCTTCGTCCAGTCTCCAGCGGAACCTGTGTAGCCACGGCTGAGATCATCTCGCTGGGCAGAACCAGCGGTGTGGCACGTATCGACATCTGCAACGACGGCAGAGCGGTGTGTGCGGCGCAGGGCACCGTCACCGTCGTCGCACCGAAGGCCATCTCTTGATGTCTGCAAACAGAGCACATGATTCGTCCGCTCCTGTCGTCGAGCGCGTGCCCACGGTGGATGGGCTCTCGCTGGCGGTCGACTTCTACCGCTGTGACGGACCGCGGGCGGTCGTGTTGCTCCTTCACGGCGGTGGTCAGAGCCGGCACGCCTGGGATGTCACCGCCCAACGATTGCATCAGCGGGGCTACACCGTTGCCGCCTACGACGCAAGGGGACATGGTGACAGCGACTGGGATCCAGACGGACGCTATGACATCGAACGGCTGGGGTCCGACCTGTTGGCCGTGCGCGCGTACGCCGGCTCCGCCCGCCCAGTTGCCGCGATCGGGGCATCGTTGGGCGGTTTGACCATCCTCGGCACGCACTTGCTCGCCCCATCGGAGCTATGGCAGGCCGTCGTCCTGGTTGACATCACTCCGCGAATGCAGATGCACGGCGCCCGCCGAGTCCTATCGTTCATGTCGGCCCATCCCGAAGGTTTCGACAGCCTAGAGTCGGCCGCTGACGTGATCGCCGCCTACAACCCGCACCGCCCTCGCCCCGAAAACGTCGACGGCCTTCAAAAAGTCCTCCGCCGACGTGGAGACGGTCGCTGGGCCTGGCGATGGGATCCGGCGTTTGCGACGTCGAATTTTCAGTTCCTGCAGAGTGATTCAGACGACGGCGCAGAGGAGTTCGAGATGATGAGCGCATTCCTTGTCGATGGCGCGCGACAGGTGTCCGCGCCGGCGCTGCTGGTCCGCGGCCTGCTGTCGGACATAGTCTCCGAAGAGACAGTGAAGGATTTCCTCACCTTGGTTCCCCACGCGCAAACCGTTGACGTGTCGGGCGCGGGCCACATGGTTGCTGGCGACAACAACGACGCATTCTCGACGGCGGTCGTCGACTTTCTCGACCGTACCGTTTGACGCCAGTCGTCGGGCTGCGCGGGAGATCCCAGTTCGCCACCTATTCTGCTCGTATGCCAACTGATTCGGCGCGGATGTCGTTTCGCCGACATATCCGCGAGCAGGTCTTGAGGGCGACACGGGAACTCACCATTGAGAAGGGCTGGGAACAAGTCCGAGTGAGTGAGGTCGCCGAACTTGTCGGCGTCTCCCGACCGACGCTATACAAGGAGTTCGGCGATAAGCAGGGACTTGGTGACGCGCTCGTGGTGGCCGAGGGTCAGCGCTTCCTGGAGGGTATCCACGCCATCCTCGCCGAACACACCGGCGACGTTCAGGGCGGCATCACCGCAGCGGTGCGGTTCACCCTGCGTGAAGCAGAAGCCAGTCCGCTCCTGAAGTCGGTGCTGACGTCCAGCCACTCAGGGGATGATCGCGCCGGTGCGCCGACGACGGGCGTTCTTCCTCTCCTGCCGACATCGGCGTCCCTGCTCCAGCTCTCCTCCGCGGCTTTGGTCGCGTGGTTTCACGACCACTTCGCCGATCTCGACTCCGAAGACGTCGAGGAGGTCGCAGACGTTCTGGTGCGGCTCACCGTGAGTCACGTCGTCCTTCCCTCCGCGGACATCGCCACCACGGGTGCGCGGATCTCGCGGGTGGCGCTCCGCTACCTCGGCGTTGGCTATAGATAGCTGTGACTTGAGCGGTCTTAGCCTCGATCCACTGACAATGGACTGTTTGTCGGGGTGTCGGGATAAGGAAAGTGCGTTCTGAGCTGGGAAGATTGATATTGTTCAGGCAACAATCGGTCCAGTTCGAGAACGGCACTTCCGGCGCGAGTGTCCCACACGTTCACCCCGCGGTCCGATGTGTTCGATGAGGACATCTGGTGTCGTGCGCGGGCCTGGTGCCGGTGATGGCGCTGGCTGAGCAGGCAGGCCTATCGGAGTTGTTGGCCAACAAGATTCACATCGCAGCTCCCAGGGTCAAGTCGAGGTCGGCCAATCCGGCTCCGAAACTGGCCACCCTGATCGCGAGCATGTACGCGGGCGCGGATTACATCGATGATGTCGACCTGGTCCGCGCTGGCGGCATAAAAACCCTTTTTCCGCCGGGTGTATCCCCCGTCAACGATGGGAACGCTGTTGCGGGAGTTCACTTTCGGTTATGCCCGCCAATTGGATTCGGTGCTGGCCGAGCATCTGGCCGGCTTGTGTGACCGGGTGAATCTGCTGCCCGGCGCGCAGGCTCGGGCCTTCATCGAACACCCGGGGAGAGGCGACGCTGCAGAAAGACGCCGCAAAGGTCGGGATCTCCGGACCCGCCGGGACAGCTCAATGTGGTGAGAGCCGAAACTCGCTCGGAGAGCGGCCGGTCCATCGCTTGAAGGCGTGTGAGAAGTTGGCGAGGTCGCTGTATCCGAGATCCGTGGCGATCTCACTCACCGATAGGGATCGGTCGAGTAGCTGCAGCATCGCGCGCTCGCGCAGGAATGCTTGGCGCAACTCGCGAAAGGTGGTCTCCTCTTCGGAGAGGCGCCGCTTGAGTGTGCTGGTGGACATCGACAGCTCATGTGCGAACCAATGTTTACTTCGGCGTCCGGGCTCCTTCTGCAGCAGCCGTCTCACCTTCTCCGAGAACGACGTGGTTTCGCTCCGCTGGTCGAGAGTTCGCTGCAGATCGACGATGGCGAGTCGGTATGCGACGGGATCGGAGAACCGGCACACCTCGTTGAGCGTGTCCGCGGGAACATGGAGGAAGGACATCGGAGCGTCGAAGAACAGGCGCCCGGCGGTAAGGTCGTCCTCGCGATCTTTCAAGGCGGCGGGCGCTGGCCAACTCAAGTGGAGTGTGAGGGTCGGCGCCGCACGGACGAGCATGTCCAGCAGTCGCAACAACGCCAACCCGGCGTACGTGACGGCGAGGCAGTCCAGGGCACGATCGCTGGTGTGTCCCCAGAGCCCGACGGTGAGGCCTTGGTCATCTGGATGAAACTGTGCTTTGACAGCCGTCGTGATCAACGGCAGATAAGTCAGCAGCTCTACGATCTCGGCCACTGAGCCCGCGCTGACCAGCGGAACACTCAGCGGGCCGAAGGACGTCAACTGTGCCTGTTCGGCTAACGCAAATCCGAGCAGCGTTGCCTGATCGATGTCTAGACCGGGGTACGCCTCACGAAACCACCGTAACGGGGCCTGGATATCACGCTGAATCAGCGTCGCCTCGTCGGTTCCTTCGCGAGCCATGATGTTGCGAAGCCGCGCGACGGCGTCTGGGTCAAACGCCGGGCTCTCGAGCATTTGCACGAATGCGAGTGGGGGCACACCCGCGTCATTGGGGTTCACTGACCATGGCCCCTTTGAGCCGAAATCACAAGTTTCTGACTCCGGCGAACATAGCCGCAGCGCTCATCTGGCGCAAGACTTGTGTCAAGTAACTGAGGACACGCAAGGAGCCTGGCTATGGCAGTTGTCACATTTGTCTCCCACGGCGGCGAGAAGTATGAGGCGCCTCTCGAGGAAGGTCAGTCACTGATGCGGGTCGCGACCAACAATGCGGTGCCCGGCATCGACGGCGACTGCGGAGGCGAAGCCGCGTGCGGCACCTGCCATGTGATCGTCGATCCGCAATGGTCCGATCGGGTCGGCCTCTCCGGGGCCAATGAAGAGGAGATGCTCGCGATGAACCCCGAGCGTCAGCCGACCTCCCGGCTGTCCTGCCAGATGCAGGTCTCTGAGGCGTGGGACGGTTTGATCGTCCATCTGCCCGAGTTCCAACTGTGATGACGAAAGAGAGGTGAGACGTGAGCAATATTCGCGAGGCAGTCACTGCCAAGGCTCAGGCAACAATTCCGATGGACCGAATAATCCAGGGCGCCCACCTCTACGACAGAACGCGGCGCTGGGTCACCGGCACCAACGGTGAAAAAATCTTCATCGAGCGACCGATCCCGCCGGCTGACGAGGTTGAACTGACCGACATCGACCTTAGCAATCCTTTCCTCTATCGTCAGGGTCGCTGGAAGTCCTATTACGAGCGCCTACGCAACGAGGCTCCCGTGCACTATCAGGCCCACAGCGCGTTCGGCCCGTTCTGGTCGGTGACGCGGCATGCCGACATCGTGGCCGTCGACAAGAACCACGAGGTCTTCTCCTCCGAGCCGTTCATCGTCATCGGGAGCCCGCCGCGCTTCCTCGACATTGCGATGTTCATCGCGATGGACCCCCCAAAACACGACCGGCAACGGCAGGCTGTCCAGGGTGTGGTCGCACCGAAGAACCTGCGTGAGATGGAGGGCCTCATCCGCGAGCGGGTGGTAGACGTGCTCGACGCTCTGCCGCTTGGCGAACCGTTCAACTGGGTGCAGCACGTCTCGATCGAGCTAACCGCGCGCATGCTGGCCACGCTGCTGGACTTCCCGTTCGAGCAGCGGCGCAAGCTCGTCCAATGGTCCGATCTCGCCACCTCCATGGAGCAAGCCAACGGTGGGCCCTCGGACAACGACGAGATATTTCGCGGCATGGTCGATATGGCTAGAGGTCTCAGCGCTCACTGGCGGGACAAGGCAGCCCGGACAGCTGCCGGAGAGCTGCCCGGCTTCGATCTGATCACCATGTTGCAGAGCGACGAGAGCACCAAGGACCTGATCGATCGCCCGATGGAGTTCTTGGGCAACTTGGTATTGCTGATCGTGGGTGGCAACGATACGACCCGCAATTCCATGAGCGGTGGTGTTCTGGCGCTGAACGAGTTCCCTGACCAGTTTGAGAAGCTGAAGGCGAACCCCGAGCTGATCCCCAACATGGTCTCGGAGATCATCCGGTGGCAAACCCCGCTCGCGCATATGCGCCGGATCGCCAAGGCCGACACTGTGCTCAACGGGCAGTTCATCCGCAAGGGCGACAAGGTCCTGATGTGGTACGCCTCGGGCAACCGCGACGAGCGCGTGTTCGATCGGCCCGATGACCTGATTATCGATCGGGCCAACGCCCGTAACCACATCTCCTTCGGTTTCGGCGTGCACCGCTGTATGGGTAACCGGCTGGCCGAGATGCAGTTGCGGATCCTGTGGGAGGAGCTGCTTCCGCGGTTCGAGAACATCGAGGTCGTCGGTGAGCCCGAGTACGTGCAGTCCAACTTCGTGAGGGGGATCAGTAAGCTGATGGTCCGCCTCACCCCGAAAGGTGGCGCATGACCGTGCAGCGAGCGGTCATCGCGGGGGCCAGCCACGCGGGCACCCAGCTCGCCGCCAGTCTTCGCCGAGAAGGGTGGGACGGCGAAATCGTCCTCGTCGGCGATGAGTCGGCGTTGCCCTACCAGCGGCCCCCGCTGTCCAAGTCGTACCTGGCCGACAAATGCGAACTGGCCGAACTCGCGATCCGCAACTCGGATTTCTACGCCAAGCAGCGGATCCGACTCCTGGATGCGACGGTGGCGGCGGTCGACCGCTCGGCTGGTCATGTCGTGCTGAGTACCGGCGACGCACTGCCCTACGACAAGCTCGCGCTGTGCACTGGCGCCCGGCCTCGTCGGCTCCCCACCCCGGGAGCGGACCTGGCCGGAGTCTTCTACCTACGCACCGCCGCGGACGGCGAGATGATCCGAGAGGCCGCCGGCCCCGGGCGTCGGGCGGTGATCGTCGGCGGCGGCTACATCGGACTGGAGACAGCCGCCTCGTTGCGTGCACTGGGTCTGGAGGTCACCCTGCTCGAGGCGACCGGGCGCGTCCTTGAACGGGTCACCGCCCCGGAGGTATCGGAGTTCTTCGACCGGATCCACCGGGAGGAGGGCGTCAACATCCGGACGGGCACGCTGGTCGAGGCTCTGTCCGGCGACGGCAGGGTCCGCGAAGTAATCCTGGCCGGTGGCGAATCAATTCCCGCCGACCTCGTCATTGTCGGCATCGGCGTGGAGCCGAACACCGAGCTCGCCGCCACCGCGGGCCTGGTCGTCGACAACGGCGTCGTGATCGACGATCAGGCCCGGACTAGCGACCCCGACATCGTGGCCGCCGGGGACTGCGCCAGCCACGACATGGCCCGTTACGGCCGTCGCATCCGCCTGGAGTCCGTGCCGAGCGCGGCCGAGCAGGCCAAGGTCGCCGCCGCGACCGTCTGTGGGAAGTCCAAGAAGATAGCGGCCCTTCCATGGTTCTGGTCAGATCAATACGACCTCAAGCTCCAGATCGCCGGTCTCAACACCGGGTACGACGAGGTCGTCCTCAGCGGCGACCCGACCCGGGAGCGCGACTTCACCTGCTTCTACCTCCGTGCCGGCGAGCTTCTTGCCGCCGACTGCATCAACCGTCCCCGCGACTTCATGTTCAGCAAGCGGGTCATCACGCAGCAAGTCGCCGTCGAACGGGCCGAACTGGTGCTCGCCGGCTCGGACTGAGGTGCCGGCGGTGCGTAGGCGGTGGGAACGACGACGGCGGATGCGACGCGTGTCTTGGAGAGGTACTTCAGTGACAATTGCCATCCAGCCCCGCTGGCAAAGGAACGCTAGCGGCTGCCCGGCGGTCGCCTTGGCGCAGCGCATCAGGACCTAGTGGGGTTTCCCAACGAGCATGACGATTCTTTCCGGAGGAGCAGCGTCAGAAGTCGGTGCCTGTTCTGTTCTGTTCTGTTCTGACAATGAGGTTAGTTGAGGTTGACGGTGGCGGTATTTAGGGACGAGGACGAGGTCTATGCCTTCCTGGGCGGGATCTTTCGGCGGGGTTTGGAGAAGGAGGGTCTGGCGGACAAGCTCGCGAATTCGGGTGTGGTGTTGCGGGTGCATTACACAGATCCGGATGCGGTTGTGACGGTGGACATGCCGAACAAGGTGGTGGAGACCGGAGCGGCCAGTACCGCGGTGCCCAACGTGGAGTTGTTCATGTCGGCAGACACGGGGAACAAGTTCTGGTTGGGGAAGGTGAACTTGACGATGGCGATGGCCAAGGGAACGGTACGTGCGAAAGGTCCGGTGCCGAAGTTGATCAAGTTGATCCCGCAGGCCAAGAACCTGTTCCCCGAGTACCGGTTGATGCTGGAGAGCCAGAATCGGCAGGACCTCATCGATGCGTGACCCTCGCCTCACCGCGGGCTGTAGGGCGGGTGTGCGATGAGGAGCACGATGCAGGACGTTGCGTTGACTGTGCCCGCGATCGTGGCCCATGCTTCGGCAGTCCATGGCGATCGCGAGGTGCTGACTGCGCGCGGACCCCGGCAGATCTCTGGGGTGTCCTATCGCGAGGTGGGTGAGCGTGCGGCACGGTTGGCAAATGCTTTGCGCCAGATCGGCATCCGTGGAGATGAGCGTGTCGCGACGCTGCAATGGAGCAACCAGGAGCATCTGGACTGTTACGCGGCGGTGCCGTCGATGGGCGCGGTGCTGCATACGTTGAACCTGCGGCTGCCGCCGGAACAGCTGACGTGGATCGCCAATCATGCCGAGGATCGGGTGATCATCGTCGACAGTACGGTGCTTGCCCTTTTGGCGGCGGCGTTGCCGTCGATGACCTCGGTGCGCACGGTGCTAGTGACCGGAACCGGCGATCTTGCCGCGGTCGAGGGGTGCGGAAAGGACGTCCTACGGTACGACGATGTGGTGGCCGCCCAGTCGAGTACGTTCGAGTGGCCCGATGTCGATGAGCGGTCGGCTGCAGCGATGTGCTATACGAGCGGTACCACCGGGCACCCGAAAGGTGTTGTCTACAGCCATCGTTCGACGTGGTTGCACTCTCAGGCGGCGTGCACCTCGAATGCCTTGGGCATCGGTCATGACGACACGGTGTTGGCGATCGTTCCGATGTTCCACGCCAACGCGTGGGGGTTGCCGTATGCGGCGATGATGGCCGGCGCGCAGCTTCTGCTGCCTGACCGTTTCCTGCAGGCGGGGCCTTTGGTGGAGATGATCGAGGCGGTGCGGCCGACGATGGCGGGGGCGGTGCCGACAATCTGGACCGATGTTCTGCATTACTTGCGCGACAATCCTGGCCATGACGTGAGTTCGCTGAAGATGGTGGCCTGCGGTGGTTCGGCGGTTCCGCGGTCGTTGATGACCGCCTATGACGAGCTGGGCATCCGCATTGTGCAGGCTTGGGGGATGACTGAGACTTCCCCGCTGGCCTCGGTCGCTCTGCCGCGGAGTTCTGATACCCCGGAGAGGTCGCTTCACCTGCGCGCAACCCAAGGCCGGGTGGTGGCCGGTGTGCAGGCCCGCATCGTCGATGACAGCGGTGCAGAACAACCGTGGGACGGAAAATCGGTGGGGGAGATTCAAGTCCGCGGCCCGTGGATCACTCAGTCGTATTACGAGAATGACAGTCCGGCGGCGTCGCCGGACGGGTGGTTGCGTACCGGGGACGTCGGGACGATCAGCGCGGACGCGCTCATCGCGCTGACCGACCGCTCCAAGGATGTCATCAAGTCCGGGGGCGAATGGATCTCCTCGGTGGAATTGGAGAACGAGTTGGCCGCTCACCCTGCGGTGCGCACCGCCACGGTGATTGGAGTGCCCGACGACAAGTGGCAGGAACGGCCGCTGGCGGTGGTCGTCCTGGCTGCCGCCCGCACCGCCACCGCGGCGGAGCTGACCGAATTTCTGCGTGCGCGGGTGGCCAAGTGGTGGCTACCGGAACGGTGGGCGTTCGTCACCGACATTCCGCTGACTTCCACTGGCAAGTTCGACAAGAAGAAGCTGCGCCGCCAGTTCGCCGACGGTGACCTCATCATCGAGACGCTGGCGTGAATCATCAATCCACTGCGACCGAAACACTGACGTTAAGGAGACACACATGAAGACACGTGCTGCAGTGCTGTGGGGCCTAGGAGAAAAGTGGGAAGTCGAGGACATCGAGTTGGATCCTCCCGGCCCCGATGAAGTGCTCGTCCAGCTGACCGCGACCGGGTTGTGCCATTCCGACGAACACCTCGTGACCGGCGACCTGCCCATTCCGCTGCCCGTCGTCGGTGGCCACGAGGGTGCCGGCACCGTGGTCGAAGTGGGTGCGGGTGTCGAGAACGTCGCCGAGGGCGATTCGGTGATCCTGACGTTCCTGCCGTCGTGCGGGCACTGTTCCTATTGCGCGCGGGGGATGGGGAACATGTGCGACTTGGGTGCCGCGCTCATGATGGGACCCCAGATCGACGGCACTTACCGTTTCCATGCCAGGGGTGAGGACGTCGGCCAGATGTGCCTGCTGGGCACGTTCTCGGAATACACCGTGGTCCCCAAGGCGTCTCTGGTCAAAATCGACCAGGGGACACCGCTGGACAAGGCGGCGTTGATCGGGTGTGGTGTGACGACCGGGTACGGGTCGGCGGTGCGCACCGGTGAGGTGCGTGCCGGGGATACCGTGGCGGTGATCGGAGCCGGTGGCATCGGCATGAATGCGATTCAGGGTGCCCGCATCGCGGGCGCGTTGAACATCGTGGCTGTCGATCCGGTGGCGTTCAAGCGTGAACAAGCCGGCGGTTTCGGTGCGACGCATGCCGTTGCCACGATCGACGAGGCCTGGTCACTGATCAGTGACATCACCCGCGGCAAACTCGCCGATGTCTGCGTCTTGACCACCGATGTCGCCGAAGGGTCCTACATCGGCGAGGCGCTGTCCTTGGTCGGTAAACGCGGCCGTGTGGTCGTTACCGCGATCGGGCACCCCGAAGACACCTCGATGTCGGGTTCACTGCTGGAATTGACGCTGTATGAAAAGCAGATCCGCGGCGCTCTGTACGGTTCTTCGAACGCCGCCCACGACATCCCGCGGCTCGTCGAGCTCTACAACGCCGGACACCTCAAGCTGGATGAGCTGATCACCCGTGAGTACACCCTCGATCAGATCAACGAAGGCTACGCGGATATGCGATCGGGCCGCAACATCCGAGGACTCATCCGATTCTGATAAAGCAGCCGAAGCGCGGGAGCGCGACCACGGGAGCAAGCGAGCTGAGTACAACGGTTGAGTGCTGCGCGTCTGTGGCTCTTACCGTTGACGTGTTGATGCAGGACTAGCGATCGAAAGTCAATGTGCCCCATCGCCATAGGCTGTCGAGATGCGCGGCTGAGGTTGGCTGCGGTCACGCGTGTTGGTGTTGGCACCTACTGTCAGCCGGGAAGCCGTGATGAAACGTAGCTTTTGACGAGTCTCAACAGTGCTACTGACAAGGAAGGAAGCGGCGATGACGAGGATTCAAGTTCCCTATCCCCATAGGAGGGGAGGGCACTGTGGTTCCGGTGCGCTTCGTGACCTTACTGAATGGGCCCAACTCGGATGGGGGACAGAAGCACTCAGTGAAGGATTGGTCTTCACCCTCGGCGGAGTCTTGGACTTCTCGTACGTCCGCTCTACGCAGTTGTTCCCCCAGGTGTACCTGGTAGGACGAGGAAGCGACCTGGAACAGGATTACCTCTCCCGGGTTGGCGCAAAGTTCGTCGTGCGATCGACCGATGACCCGGACGTGGGATGGGCATTTGTGACCGACGAAATCGACAAAGGTCGACCCGTCATGGTCTGGGCTGACATCGGCGAACTTCCTTACCTGCGCGTCCGATTGCACATGAGCCGTCACGACATTGTCATCACCGGATACGATGACGAACAACGGGTCGCCTATGTGGTCGATAATGACCGCGAGACAACCCAGACGGTGGCCTACGACGACCTACGCCGGGCGCGGTCCTCGGTCGGGTTTCCCACACCTACCCGGCACACCACATATCACGTCGACTGGCCAGAGCGAGTGCCAGACCTTGGGCCGATCGCGGCCGCTGCACTCGCCGCGAGCGCAGCGTTCATGCGCGGCGGTGCCGTAGGTGCGCCGCTACTGCGCATCGAGGCAGCTGAAGTCGAATCTTCCGGTTTGAAGGGTGTGCAGGACTTCGCCGATGACGTAGGGCATTGGCCAACGCTGTTCGATGACGATGCCCTGACCGCGGCATTGTTCGGGCTCGGGGCGTTCATCGAGAAAGCCGGTACCGGCGGCGGGCTCTTTCGTACGCTGCAGGCAGACGGTTGCCAGAACATCGCCGATCTCCTAGATGACGCCGCCACTGCCGAAGCGGCTGCCGCGGCCCGACATGCTTCCAAAGCGTGGTCTACGCTTGCGGCCGCAGCCACGGATGCCGGCACATCGCTACGGAGTCGTAGTCTAGCTGCGGCCAAAGTCGCCGCGACGATCCCGGACGCCGAAACGCGCCTCGTCGAAGCCCTCGAAACGGCCAGTCGATCCGTTGGCACTGTCGATACCGGCATCGAAGCTCATCTGAAAGGCTATCTGTGAGTGGCACTTCAAATCAATCGAGTTTCCTGAAGACTACTGGTTTCTCGATTGGCAGCATGACGATGTTCAGCGCTTCGCCCAGAACGCGGTCGGTGACGTTCGTGACCCTTGTGCAGAAGGCGAGGTTGACCGTCACCGCTGTGGGGGACAGGATTTGGTATGACCCCTATAGCACCGACGACGACCCCGAGCATTATCGGGCGAGCTATGCGGCGACAGCGTCGAGGGCGTATTGCGGGGCAGGACCAAATGGCTGATAGTGACGGAACTGGAAGGTGTACCGCAGCGATGATCTCGGCGGGCTAACGAGTCCTTTACATACTGTCTTCGGGCGATCAGCCCAGCCGACGTCGGCGCAGTTCTTCAGTCGCATGGTGGTCCATGCACTGCGTGGTCCTATTTAGGAGGATTTCGTCATCGACGAGCAAGCGGAAGAAGATTCGGCCATCGCGTGGTGGCATAACTTTCAGAATCGTGTTATCGCCGCCGACGGCGACTACCTCGATGCGCACCATCCGTGGTGCCTTGGTTGCGGCACAGACAATCCGCACGGTCATCGCCTGCGAGCGCGTCGGCGTGGCGACGGGGTGGGCGCCAGGCATATCTTCGACGGCCGACATCGCGGCGCACCCGGGATCGCACATGGCGGCGCAGTCATGACGGTTCTTGACGACACGGTGGGCATGCTGCTCTACGTCGTCGGTGAGATGGCCGTCACCCGTAAGCTCGACACCGAGTTCTTCGCGCCGGTATTGCTGGGGGTTCCCTACGAGGTCAGCGCGGAGCTCGTGTCCAGAACCGGCCGGAAACTCGAAGTGCGGACAGAATTGCGCGAGGAAGCCACCGGCCAGCTGGTCGCGTCCGCGTCCGGGTTATTCGTCGTCGTCACGCTGGATCACTTCACTAGCTCCATACAGAAGGCGTCGTCAATACGCTGCACTGCGCGACCACCCTGGGAAGGATGACTCAACCCGTAAATCTGCTCATTTTTCAACCGGCGCAGGCTGCTCAGGATTGAACCGGGGCCGACAGGGGGTTTGCTAAGCAAACGCGTACTCGACCACATCGTGGTGTACCAGCCTTCGGTAGCGTGACGCCGCAGCGTGTCGGCGAAAATACCGCCGGTCTCATCTGTTGTGGCCCGCCGGGGAGTTGATATCGACCTGGATGTGCGAAGCGGCCGGGTCAGGTTTCTGGCCGAGGGTATACAGGCCAAGACTGCCGAGAAAACCCGCACAATGCTCGATAAGCACTTCGGTCGATAGGTTTAGTTGTCCGTCTATCCAGCGACGGAGAATCTCGAACAGGCCCCCGACACCGTAGGTAGCGGCGAGATCTGCGACCTGAATCACCTCGCTGGGTATATCGAGATGCAGGCGGGCCTCTCTGAGGACGAGCTCCGCAAATTCGGACATCAGTTCGCTTCGCAGCTGCCGAAGCAGGGGTTCAGCGCCCGATTCGACAAACAATATGCGGGCCATGCTGGGATCGTTCTCGATCATCTGAACCAGGGCCTTTATCGGAGCGTAAGCGAGTTCTTGAGGAGCAACGGTGTCATCCGGTATCGCCTTGGTGATCACGGCTTGGAAGGTGGTGGAGATCTTGGTGAACATCGCACGCAGGAGCGCGTCTCTGTCGCGAAACTGCTGGTAGAAGTACCGGCTCGTCACTCCTGACTCCGTACACACAGCGGTCACGGTGCACGCGGCGGCTCCCTGCTTGCCCATGAGCGCGACCGCGGCGTCAATCAGCAGTGCGCGGCGCTGCGCATCGCGTTGAGTTGCGGACAGCCCGCCATAAACACGTGCTGGACTCATGCCCTACATTCTGGCAGTCTCATGTGACAAGGCCTAAAGTCAGATCACGCAACGGAGGAAGGACCCCGTCAAGATGCCGGAAGATCGAGCCTCGACCAAGAGCCGTGTATTGCCAAAACCCCGGCGCGTTCGTTTCCCCATGCCCACCTCCACGAAGCGGCGACACTTCGTGGATGGCGACCTGGTGATGAGCCATTTCATCTCGGTGCTTTCTGCGACCTTCCCGGAAGGGGAAGACTTCTTCATCCGCTCGGTCAAGTATTTCCAGAGTTCCATCGACGATCCCCAATTGCTGACAGCGGTCAAGGGTTTCATCGGGCAAGAGGCCACACACCGACACCAGCATCGGCTCCTCAACGAACGGCTCCAGGCCATGGGTTATCCGACCGCGCGGATCGACCGCCACGTCGCACGCCTGATCAAGCGATTGGAGCGGCGCTTTTCGCCAGAAATGCGGCTGTCGATGACCTCTGCATTGGAGCACTACACCGCGACGCTCGCTGAAATCATTCTCACCAGCGATGACGCGCAGAAGCTCATCGGACAGACAGAGGTTCGACCGATTCTGCTGTGGCATGCGTTCGAGGAGTCGGAGCACAAAGCCGTCGCCTTCGACGCCTATCGGCTGATTGGAGGCACCGAGCGCACCCGCGTACGGGGCATGCGGATCGCCTCTGCAATTCTGTTCGGCGAACTCATTCTGCAGACTGCGCTGTCGATGGCCTCTGACAAGGCCTCGTATAACCCGGTCACGTTGGTGCGTAGCCTACGTCGCTTCAGTCGCACCCCGATGTTCACCGCCGATGCGCTGCAGCGATTCCGTTCGTACAACCGCCCCGGCTTCCACCCTGATGATTGGGACAGCACCGCGGTCCTGGAGCGATGGAGCAAGGAACTGTTCGACCAAGACGGCTCACAGAAGGTCATCGCTCAGCCGGGGTAGCAAAAGTGCGTGAGGAGGGCGACGCAGAAAGACACTGTTTCTGCGTCGTTCCTCCAAACAATCGACAGCGCGCCTGTCGTCACGGATTGGATGCCCGGTGGCGGGTCAAGGCGACAGTCATACAGACAAGTGCAGTCGGCCTCGAAACTCACGGAAAGGTTAAGCCTCAGCCGCTGACGACGTAGCGTTGAGCCAAGGTTTCAGCCAGTCGGCTCGTGTGCGCGACCACTTCCTTTTCGGTCACCGCGAGCAAACCGGAGTGCCAGGCCGTGATGACTTCGACGAACCCCCCCACCGCAACCAAAGTGTCCATACGAAGGGCCGTCTCGTCGGCGTCTTCTCTGAGATGTGGCCGGCTTGCCTCGACGACCAACTGCGTTGCCTCCTGCAGCGCCACAGCGCGGCGATCTTGCAGCGGTGAGCTACCTACATGCTGAGCGAGGAGGATGTGCGCCCGGCCAGGATCGCGTGCGATCCGGTCGACCACGATGGCGATCGCCGCGGTGATGGTTTCGATCGGCGGCCGATCCACACGCTCGTCGAAGAGCGCGGAAACCTCGCCGAGCATGTCATTGCGAACGCCATCCCACGCTGCGACGAGAAGATCCTCGCGCGTCTTGAAGTCCTCGTAGAAGTATCGATCGTTGAGCCCTGTCCGGGCGCACACGCCGCGCATAGTCACTGCGGCCCAACCGCTCTCACTCCAAATCTCGGTCGCAGCCTCGATCAATTGCTGCCGTCGCTCTGCTCGACGCTCAGCACCGGTCCGACCACCCCAGCGCGTGTTTCTCGACCGCACATCAAACATCTTGACAAAACGTCGGGCTCACGACCAAACTGGTGGCATGCGACACCAATGGTGGCTGATGCCCCCAAATCAATGGTCTCCCGCACCGGAAATCAGTGTCGCGATCCGAAAGGCAAGCAGATGAGGTTCTTGCCGTTCGGTAGTTCACCAGGTAGAACCCACCGCGCCCACGCAGTAGTCACAGGCGCAGGGAGCGGTATCGGCCGCGCGTTCGCCGTTGAGCTTGCACGCCGAGGTGGACGTGTTGTGTGTGCGGACAAAGACCCCATCACTGCGAAAGAGTCGGCCGAGTTGGTGAGGCAGGCCGGCGGCGAGGGTTTCGACGTCGTATGCGACGTCACCGACCTTGAGCAGGTCCGTAACCTCGCTGATGCCAGTGAAGACTGGTTTGGCAAGGCGGCGAGCCTGGTGATCAACAACGCCGGAATCGGTGCGGGCGGCAATCGCATCGGCGCTACGTCGGTCGAGGACTGGAACGCTGCGATTTCTGTCAACCTTTGGGGTGTTATCTACGGGTGCGAGACTTTCGTTCCCCGGCTCCGGAGCAACGGCCGTGGCGGAGTGATCAATGTGGCGTCCGCCGCGAGTTTCGGCTCGGCGCCCCGAATGGGGGCATACAACGTGAGTAAGGCCGGAGTGCTCGCTCTGTCCGAGACCTTGGCGGCCGAACTGAGCGGTACTAACGTCAATGTCACAGTGCTTTGCCCCACCTTCGTCAAGACGAACATCGCCAAAAATCCTCAGATTGAGGAGTCGGCGGCGAAACTCGCGACCAACCTGATGAGGTGGACCGGCATTTCGCCGGATCAAGTGGCTCGAACGACCTTGAACGCGCACGATCGCGGACAAATCTATGTAGTGCCCCAACTGGACGCGAAAATTTTGTGGCAACTGAAAAGAGCTTTACCCGGTCAGTTTACGCGGGCGTTGGGGCTGGTGGAGCGCGTGGCCTCATGGAACGATCCAGCCGAACAGAGGGAGCAGTGAAATGGCGTTCGCATATAGCGACATGCTCGAGACGATCAAGAACAAGCAATGGGCTCTCGCCGATATCGATTGGGGCGCCCCTGGTGCGGAGTTGATCACCGACGAACAGCGTCCCAAACTCAAGCAATTCATGTCCGACGTGGTGTGGATTGAGCATGTCGGAGCGCGCGCCTTTGCTGCGATGGCCCCGAAGGCGCCCTTCGAAGCGCTCGGAGACATTTACCGTTACTTTCACGCCGAGGAGCAGCGTCACGCCAACGCCGAACTTGCTCTGATGCGTCGCTGGGGCATGATCGAGGAAGGCGAAAAGCCTGTACCGAATAAGAACATCCGTCTCGTGATCGAGTGGCTAGATCGGTACGCTGAGGCTCTTCCTCTGACTGTCATCGGCGCCGCGATTCCCGCACTGGAGACCGCGCTGGACGGGGCCCTGCTGAAATTTCTCCTTGATGAGGTCGACGACCCAATTTGCGGGGAAGTATTCAATAAGGTCAACAGCGACGAATCGCGGCACCTTGCAGTAGGTTTTCAAGTCCTGAATGACCTCGGCGCCAGTCCCATGCGAATCCATGCAATCCAAACGGTCGGCGCTGTGATGGACCCCCGTATTCTCACTGGCGCGTTGCTGTATATACCGCTTCTCACGCGCATGTTGATGAATCTCAACGCGATGGGGCTATCCGAAGAGAAGCTGTACAACGCGGTGACGCGATATGGCAATGTCGGGGACCGCAGTGAGCACACGCGGAGGGTGCCTGGATATCACATCTTGAAGGCCCACATGTCCTCCTCGATCAAGCGGTCCCAACCCCTTCACTTCGTTTCCCAGCGCTTAGGCAATGCGATCGACATCTTCCCCGTGCAAGTACTCGGGCGACCGCCTTCATGGACGGATGAACTGACCTATGAACCGGTCGCTAAATGACGGACACGGTAACGACTTTGATCGTCGGCGCCGGCTTCGCGGGTATCGGTACGGCGATGAGAATGCTTCAAGCGGGCGTTAACGACTTTGTCATCTTGGAGCGATCACATCGCGTCGGGGGCACCTGGCGTGACAACACTTACCCCGGCGCCGCCTGCGACATTCCGTCATTGCTGTACTCCTACTCGTTCGAGCCGAACCCAGGCTGGACTCGCGCATACTCGGGGAGCGCAGAGATCCTCGCCTATATCGACGCGATTGTCGCGAAATACGATCTTGGGAGGTTCATTCATTTCGGTGCGGACGTGAGTGCACTGGAATTCGACGAGGATGCCGGAGAGTGGGTTGTCGACACGACCGGCGGCAGGCGGTATCGGGGCCGTTCAGTCGTGATGGCTAGCGGACCACTTGCTGACGCCAGTTTCCCGGATATTCGTGGCATCGAGTCGTACGAGGGGAAAAAGATTCACAGTGCTCGGTGGGACCACTCCTATGACATGAGCGGTAAGAGGGTGGCGGTTATCGGGACCGGGGCGAGCGCTGTGCAGATCGTTCCCGAATTGGTCCAGTTGGCGGCGTCGGTCAAGGTGTTTCAGAGGACGCCCGGCTGGGTCCTACCGAGGGTGAATTTCCGGCATCCGGCCTGGGCGCGTTCGACTTTCAAGCGCATGCCGGCAACCGAACAGGCCCTACGAGGTGCGTGGTTTTGGGCGCATGAGGTCATGGCCGTGGGCATGGTTTGGGATACCGCTGCCACATCTGTCATCCAAGCGGCCGCGAAGGCGAATCTGCGTCGGCAGGTGAAGGATACCTGGTTGAGACGTCAGCTAACACCGCAGTTCAGACCTGGGTGCAAACGCATGCTTATGACTAACGACTATTACCCTGCTCTCCAGGCCGATAACTGCAAACTCGTCAGCTGGCCGATCGCCACACTGGCTCCGAACGGAATTCGAACCGCCGACGGCATCGAGCATGAGGTGGACTGCATAGTATTCGCGACAGGCTTCGATGTGTGTAAACGCGGTACGCCATTTCCGATCCTGGGGCGCGACGGGCGAAAACTCGAAGACGCGTGGTCTGAGGGGAGATTTGCCTACAAGAGCGTGAGTGTGGCCGGGTATCCGAATTTGTTCTTCACTTTCGGGCCTAATTCCGGTCCTGGCCACAACTCCGCTCTTCTATATATGGAGGCGGCAATCGATTACATCGTAAAAGCGATCGAGCTCTTGCGCGACCAAGGTAACGGAGTCCATACCCTGGATGTGAAAGAGAATAGCCAAAACGCGTACCACTCCAATATTCAGCGGCGGTTACGACGCACGACATGGAACTCGGGTTGCAGCAGCTGGTATTTAACAGAGGATGGCTATAACGGCACGATGTATCCGGGCTTTGCGACTCAGTTCACCAGGGAACTGTCCCGTCTGGATATGCGGGATTACGATATCACTCGGCGTGACGATGCTGACCTGAAGTTGACACAAACACGCTGAACTGCAGCAGCGGATAGGGTAAACATCAAAGCGCACGTGAGGAAGTAATGGGTTCTGAGTCTGGGCAGCACTACGAAATTGTAATAGTCGGAGCCGGGTTTTCTGGGATTGGTACAGCGATCAGCCTGTTGAAGGCCGGATTTGCGGACTTTCTTATAGTCGATGACGCCGATGGCGTCGGCGGTACATGGCACTGGAATACGTATCCGGGAATAGCGGTCGATATTCCGTCCTATAGTTACCAGTTCTCTTATGAGATGCGAACATCCTGGTCACGTACTTACGCTCACGGGGATGAGTTGAAGGCTTATGCAGAGCGGTGTGTAGAAAAATACGGACTCCAAAATTACATCCGGTTCAACACGACTGTGGACGAAGCCTGTTTCGACGAAGGCGCCGCACTATGGCGGCTGAGCTGCTCCTCTGGTCAGAATCTGACCGCGCGTTTTGTGATAAATTGCTCTGGCGTTCTCAGTCGGCCGAAGTGGCCTGATATTCCAGGAGTGCGCGACTTCGCCGGCGTGACGCTGCATACGGCCAGATGGGACCATACGAAAGATCTCACCGGTAAGCGGGTGGCGGTGATCGGGACTGGGGCATCTGCGGTGCAGCTGATTCCCGAAGTCGCGAAGATCGCATCAAGTCTGACGGTCTTCCAGCGAACGCCGATTTACTGCTTGCCGAAGCCGGATTTCTCCATACCGAGCTGGGCCGCGACAGTGATGCGGTTGGTGCCAGGGGCACAACTGATGACGCGCACTGCGAGTCAGGCGTTCGTCGAGTTCACATTTCCCATCGCAGCTCATTTTCACTCGTTGATCCCTGTGTCGGACCTCATGGAAGAGGCGGCGAAACGCTATATGCGTCGGGCGGTCGACGATCCGGTGACTCGAGACCAACTCATTCCTCGCTATTCGTTGGGTTGTAAGCGACCGAGTTTCCACAATTCCTATCTCGCAACGTACAACCGTCGCAATGTTTCGCTCGAGACCAGCGGCATCACCCATGTCGACCATGCCTCGGTTCACACTGAAGATGGCAAGAGTTATCCGATCGATGTCATGGTCTTGGCCACCGGGTTCAAAGTGATGGAGTCGGGCAATATGCCGACTTATGTGCTGAAGGGACGCGGTGGAGTGGAGCAGTCTGCCTGGTGGGATGAGCACCGCCTCCAAGCCTTCGAGGGTGTGAGCGTCCCAGGGTTCCCGAATCACTTCAATATCTTCGGTCCCTATGGTTACAACGGCTCCTCGTACTTCACACTCATCGAGGCGCAAAGTCGGCATATCGTCCGCTGTCTTCGTCGTGCGCGCACGCTGAAGGCTGATTACGTAGAGGTCAGACAGCAGGCGAACGATCGCTACTTCGGTGACATGGTTAGCCGCCGACATCGACAGGTTTTCTGGCAGCCGAGCTGTTCCAATGCCAACAGTTACTATTTCGACAAACACGGCGATGTTCCGTTGCGTCCGTCAACTACCCTGGAGACTTACTGGCGTAGCCGCACCTTCCGGCTCTCCGATTACCGATTTGAACGTCGCGCAGAATCCGTTGGCGCACGGTGACCAACACTGATGCGGCGGACCGGCGCCCCAGTCTTGCAAGTCATTTCGTGGCAATGACTTCGCGAAACACACTGCGTCCGCTGTCGCAACTCATCCCGTCGAGCGCCCACGGCCTCGCGGTGATGGATCGCGTACTCCGGATGGCGCTTGTGGGATCGCGGCCCCGCCGAAGCGTGGCGGTTCGCACAATAGATACCGAGTTCGCCGGGAATCAGATACGCGGGGATTGGATCACTTCTCCTGCAGTCGATCCACACGCGGTTCCGTTGCTCTACATTCATGGCGGCGCCTACTCCATGTGCTCACCGGCTACCCACCGCGGCCTGCTCGGTGAACTTGCCTCCGCGAGCGGTCGGCCCATCTTTGCGGTGAGGTATCGGCTAGCTCCACGCTATCCCTTTCCCGCTGCCGCCGACGATGCACTGAACGCATACCGCTGGCTCGTCACAGGGCAGCCTTCGGCTTCCGGCGAACGCGGTGTTGCGGTGGCCGGGGACTCGGCGGGCGGCCAGCTCACGATGGCCACCGCCCTTGGCGCACGTAGTGACGGACTGCCGCTGCCGGATTCGATGCTTCTCATGTCTCCGGTCCTGGATCTGACATGTGAACTCGCGAGGGCACGCGAACTTCGCCGCCGTGATCCTTTCGCCTCTGCTCGGTCCGCGGCCCGCGCTCTTGACCTGTACGTGGCTGGTGCAGATCACCGCAATGAGCGAATCAGCGTGCTCGACGCAGACCTCAGGTCCATGCCACCGATCCTGATTCAGGTAGGCGGAAGAGAAATGTTGATCGATGACTCGAGGCATCTTGCCGACCGCCTCCGATCGGCCGGATCAAGCGTTGAGATACAGGTGTACCGGGGACAGATCCACGTGTTCCAAGCCATGTTCCGAATCCTGCCCGAGGCTCGTGAGGCGATCCACCGCGCTGGAAACTTCCTGAAAGCTTCGGCCCACCGGTGAAAGTGTTGGGACCGTGGATGCTCCACTGCCACCGCGCCATCAACTGCTTCTTAGCTGTCTCATGACAGGCGGCTTTGCGAGGGATCCTCGAGGACACGATCCGTCGATAGTGATCATCGGGGCCGGCGTCGCGGGTATCGCCATGGCCCATCAGCTGAAGAGGGACGGATTCACCAACTTCACCATGGTGGAAAAGGCTGCAGACATCGGCGGCGTCTGGCGCGACAACACCTATCCAGGAGCGGCTTGCGACGTGCCGTCAGCGTTGTACTCACTCTCGGACAAGCCCAACACTCGTTGGTCGAGACGTTATGCAGAACAGCCCGAGATACTCCAATATCTTCGCCGACTCGTCCTGGCCGACGGAATGGACCTGCATTTGCGCACGCGGACCGAAGTCGTCGAGATGACCTTCGATGAACAGGCCGGCCGTTGGCGTTTGGTGACCGGATCCAGCGAGACGATCTGGTGCGATGTCGTGATTTCGGCCGTGGGGCAGCTCTCGCGACCTCATACGCCGAATATTGCCGGCGAAGACACCTTCGAGGGGCCGCGTTTTCATTCGGCGCGTTGGGACCATTCGGTATCGCTGCGCGGCAAGGAAGTAGCCGTCATCGGGACAGGCGCAAGCGCGATACAGTTTGTGCCACGGATCGCACACGAGGCACAGCGCGTAACGCTGTATCAGCGCACGGCGCCTTGGATTTTGCCGAAGTGGGACAGCAGGTACGGACGTCTTCACCAACAGCTGATTAAGGTTCTGCCGCTGTGGCTGCGTCTTGAGCGTTTCGCGGTATGGCTGATTTTTGAAGTGCTCGCAGTGACGTTGGTCGACGCGAAGCCCTTGTCACGCATTCTCGGCGCGGTCGCCCGCTACCACCTCCATCGGCAGGTTGCCGATCCAATGCTGCGCCGGCAACTCACGCCATCAGATGCGCCGGGGTGCAAGCGGGTGTTGTTCTCGAATGATTACTACCCCGCGATTGCCAACGGTGAAGTCTCGTTGGTGACCAACGCGGTTGCGAAGCTTTGCGACAAGGGAGTCGTGACCGACGATGGCGTACTCCATCGCGCGGATGTCGTCATTTACGGAACAGGTTTCCGCGCTACCGACTTCCTCGCCCCGATGCGTGTTCGCGGCTGGGGCGGAGTGACTCTGGACGAGGTGTGGGGGACGCAGGCGCACGCATACCTGGGCATTACAGTCCCGATGTTCCCGAATCTCTTTCTCCTCTATGGCCCGAACACGAATGTCGGTTCCGGGTCGATCATTTACATGATCGAGTCTCAGGTCCGCTATGTCGGTGCCCTCATCAAGATTTTGGCGAGTGACCCAGGGCGTACGGTCGACGTCAGGCCAGACATCGAGCAAAGCTACAACACACGATTGAGCCGGCGGCTGCGAAGGTCGGTGTGGGCGCTTTGCGCGAGCTGGTACACGACCTCGAGTGGCGCGATCCCGACGAACTGGCCTGGGCCTACATTTGCCTACCGGATCCTCACCCGCAAACCACGCAGTCACGATTATCTATTCAGGCACGTTGAACGCCTTCAGTTAGACGGCCCGAGTGAGAACCGCGCGAGGCTGCGCAGATGATCCGGGTCGCAGGCGGTGTCTAACATTTCACTGTTAACTGTTCGAATATTGACATTCAGCACATCTATGTAAACTATTACCAGATACCCGTGCAGCAGAGCGCCCAGGAGGCATCGTGGCTAATCAGCTTCTCGCAATCACGCGTCACCCCAAGGAGCGGTTGACGTCTGTCCTGTTGGCGCCCGCCCCCCGCGTCGTCGATGACAAATGGCGACAGTGGAGTCGGGACTGGAGAGTCCGGGAACTTGCGCCGGCCCCCGCCGGATCTGGGCTGAGAGCCGTCCTAGGGGACGCTGGACTCCCGTTGCTGGGGCACACTGTCGACTACATCCGATTTGGTTCAGAATTCAGTCGGGAGCGTTACGAACGTTTGGGCTCGGTGTCGTGGATGGGCGCATTCGGTACCAAAATGGTGGTCATCGCCGGTCCAGACGCAACGCGTGAGGCGTTCACAAGCGAAGCCAAGGCCTTTTCTCAAGATGGCTGGTCCTTCCTGATCGATGCTTTCTTCCATCGCGGGTTGATGCTCATGAGCTTCGACGAACATTTGATGCACCGGCGCATCATGCAGGAGGCGTTCACGCGTCCTCGCCTGACCGGATATGTCGGGCAGGTGGCCCCGTGCGTTCGCGCAGCCGTGCCCGCGTGGCCGACCGGTCCGTCGGTCCGGATCTACCCGTTGTTGAAGAATCTCACCCTCGATATTGCCACGGATGTCTTCATGGGTGGCCGCGGCAAGGACGAGAGCGCTGCTGTCAACGAGGCGTTCGTGTCCACTGTTCGCGCGGCGAGTTCCTTTGTGCGAGTTCCACTCCCGGGCACCAGGTTCCGCGCCGGCGTGCATGGGCGGCGCGTGTTGGAGGACTACTTCTCCCGACACCTGCCGGCCGCGCGTGCAGGCGAGACCGACGATCTATTCGCCGCCCTCTGCCAGGCGACCACAGAAGACGGTGAACGGTTCTCCGACGAGGATGTGATCAACCACATGATCTTTCTCATGATGGCCGCCCATGACACCTCCACGATCACCACCACTGCTGTCACCTACTTCCTCGCTAAACATCCTGAGTGGCAGGAGAAGGCAGCGGCGGAGGCGCGGTCCTTCGGTCACGATTCGCCAGATATCGACGAACTGGAGCGGATGACGGTCCTCGATCTGATCCTCAAAGAAGCTCTGCGTCTGCTGGCGCCCGTTCCGCTGGTGATGCGCAAGACCGTCCGCGATGTCGCCATCGACGGCTATCACATCCCCCGTGAAACCTTGTGCGCAATCACACCCGCCGTAAATCACTTCGACCGCAGAATATGGAGCGACCCGGACCGTTTCGATCCGTCGCGCTTCGATGAGCCCCGGCGCGAGGACCAACAGCACCGATTCGCCTGGGTGCCGTTCGGCGGGGGGGCGCACAAATGCATTGGGATGCAGTTCGGCACACTCGAGGTGAAGGCAATCCTGCACCAGATGTTGCGTACCTACACTTGGACGGTCCCAAACGACTATCACGTGCGTTGGGACAACACCTCGCTGCCCATTCCCGTGGACGGACTGCCTGTGACGTTGCGGCACCGATGAGCGGTGAGAACTCGCCTTACCTGGAGCCCACGGAGTTCCTCGATTGGCAACATGAATCGGTACGCGACTTCGTTGCATCGGCGACCCGCGGCGCGGTCGACGACACCACGAAGGCCATAGCCATCTTCACTGCGGTCCGCGACTCGATTTGGTATGACCCCTACACCGTGACCGATGACCCGCATGCGTATCGCGCCAGCACCATCGCAACTGCAGACCGCGCTTACTGCGTCCCGAAGGCGGTGCTCTTGACGGCGGCCTGCCGAGCAGCAGGCATCCCAGCGCGGCTGGGGTTCGCCGATGTCCGAAACCACCTTCAGACCGAGACATTGCGTGAGCGGATGGGCGGTACCGACGTCTTCGTCTACCACGGATACAGCCTCATGCATCTCTGCGGTGTCTGGGTCAAGGCAACTCCGGCGTTCAATCGCGAGCTATGCGCACGGTTCGGCGTCCCGCCAATTGATTTCGACGGGCGCACAGACGCCCTGCTGCACGGGTTCGCCGGTGACGGCACACAACACATGGAATATCTGAGGGATCGAGGCGCCTTCGACGATCTACCGCTGGCAGAGATCCTGCAAGCGCTCAGAACCCACTACGGGACGCTCATAGGCGATGCGAGTCGCCATCCAGACCTGTTCGCCTGAAGGGCCGATGCGTAATGCACAGCACGATGCAAGACGTCCAGCTCACAATCTCGGCAATTGTCCGCCATGCCGCCTCCATTCACGGAAACAGCGAGGTGATCACCCCCGACGGAATTGGATACCGAAGTATGTCCTACCGTAGCGTCCTGGGGCGAGCGGGCCGACTTGCCAATGCGTTGCGCGGGCTCGGAATAACGGCAGATCAACGGGTGGCCACTTTTCAGTGGAGTAACCAAGAACATCTCGAGGCCTACTGCGCGGTTCCCTCCATGGGCGCGGTGCTGCACACCCTCAACATTCGTTTGGCTCCAGAGCAACTCGCGTACATCGCCAACCATGCCAGCGATCAGATCATCCTGGTGGATGCGTCGGTTGCGCCATTGTTGGCTAGTGCGCTACCAGCGATGGAGTCGGTGCATACGGTCATCGCCACCGGGGGCGGCGACCTCGCTCCGCTGCAGCGATGCGGGAAGACGGTGTTGCGTTACGAGGAGATCCTGGCGCAGCAACCGGAGACTTTCGATTGGCCCGAGATCGATGAGCGTTCCGCCGCGGCCATGTGCTACACCAGCGGGACTACTGGAAATCCCAAAGGTGTTGTCTACAGCCACCGTTCGACCTACCTACATGCACTGACCGCCTGCACGTCGAACGCCCTGGCAGTGAGCGAGGCCGACCGTATCCTGGCCATTGTCCCGATGTTTCACGCCAATGCGTGGGGACTGATCTACGCGGCGTTGATGTCTGGTGCGGACTTGGTATTACCCGATCGCCATCTGCAAGCCGCGCCGCTGGTGTCGATCATCGAAGAGACTCAGCCGACTATCGCCGGTGCAGTGCCGACGATCTGGAACGATGTCGATCGATACCTGGAATCGAATCCCGCCCGGGACATCTCCTCACTTCGGCTGGTTGCCTGCGGGGGATCGGCAGTCCCCGTCTCGCTGATGCGGGCATTCGAAGACAAGTACAACGTGCCTATCGTGCAGGCATGGGGCATGACCGAAACCTCGCCGCTGGCTACCGTCGCACGCGCAGCGCACGGAGTAGGCGAGACCCGTGCGTGGGAGATGCGCGAAAGCCAGGGTCGGCCGATGTGCGGTGTCGAGATCCGGTTGCGTGACGACCACAAGAAGACAGTGCCGTGGGACGGTCGATCAGCGGGTGAAATACAGGCGCGAGGCCCGTGGATCACCGGCGCCTACTTCGGCGACGATGATCCGGACAAGTTCGACGGAGGGTGGCTGCGCACCGGCGACGTCGGCCGGATCGACCCGGACGGGTATCTCACGCTGACCGATCGTGCGAAGGACGTCATCAAGTCAGGTGGAGAATGGATCTCCTCAGTCGAGCTGGAAAACACGCTGATTGGTCACCCGGCGATCTACGAGGCTGCGGTGGTGGCAGTTCCCGACGACAAATGGCAGGAAAGACCGCTCGCCCTGGTCGTGGTTCACCGTGGAGCCGAGGTCGACATCGACCGACTGCGCGCGTTTCTGTTGGACAAGGTCGCCAAGTGGTGGATCCCGGAGCGGTGGAGCTTCGTGTCTGAGATTCCCCGAACAAGCGTCGGGAAATACGACAAGAAGGCCATACGCGCGCGTCACTCCGCCGGCGAGTATCAGATCGAAACGTCCTAAGAAATCAAACCCATTGATATTGAACAGCCGAGAGGGAATCCTGTGACAGCATCAATTTCTCCCTGGATGAGCGCCGAATTGCTCGAGCTTCGTGACCTTGCCGCGAAGTTCTTCTCGACCGAATTGGCCCCACATGCGCAACGTTTCGCAGACCAGCACCAAGTTGACCGAGAATTGTGGCACAAAGCCGGCGAACTAGGCCTGCTCTGCATGTCCATACCCGAAGAATACGGCGGGGGAGGCGGCACATTCGCGCACGAAGCCGTCGTACTCGAAGAGCAAGCCCGAGTCGGGGACAGCTCATGGGGCGCAGGGCTGCACAGCGGAATCGTCGCGCACTACATCCTCCAGTATGCGGCCGAAGAACTACGGAGGCAGTGGCTGCCCAAGATGGCCTCAGGCGAAATGATCGGTGCTATCGCCATGACGGAGCCAGGGACCGGTTCTGATCTGCAGAGTGTCAAGACCAAAGCAATTCTTGACGGTGACGAGTACGTGATCACCGGCGCAAAGACCTTCATCACCAACGGTCAGCAAGCCGACCTGATCATCGTCGTCGCCAAGACAGATCCAAGTCAGGGCGCCGCCGGCATCTCGCTGATCGTCGCCGAAGCCGATCGACCCGGATTCCGGCGCGGCAAGGTCCTCGACAAAATCGGCCAACGCGGACAAGACACCTCCGAGTTGTTCTTCGACGACGTAAGAGTGCCCCGCTCGCACCTCCTGGGCGAGACCGAGGGTCAGGGTTTCATTCAGCTGATGACGCAGCTACCTCAAGAGCGGCTCATCGTCGCGGTTGGGGCGGTCGCGGCGATGGAACTTGCCGTGGAGCAGACACTCAAATACACCCGTGAGCGGGAAGCGTTCGGACGGCCCGTCTTCGGCTTCCAGAACACGAAATTCATCTTGGCCGAAGCTGCAACCGAAACGCGCATCGCACGAGTATTTTTGGACTACTGCATCGACCTACACCTCGCGGGCCAACTCGACGTCCAGACCGTCGCCATGGCGAAATGGTGGACCACTGAGCGAGCGATGAAGGTGCTCGATGACTGTTTGCAGCTCCACGGCGGATATGGGTACATGACCGAGTACCCCATCTCGAGATTGTGGGTGGACCAGCGCGTGCAGAAAATCTACGCCGGCACAAATGAGGTGATGAAGGAAATCATCTCGCGTTCCCTATGACCCTGAACGATTAGCCACCTGCACATTACTCACCTGGGAGGATTGATGGCATCTACAGAGGTGCCATATCGCCACGAAATGGGTGGACATTGCGGATCGGGTGCCCTTCGGGAGTTGATACCAGATGCTCCTATCTTCAGGCAATGAGTTCTTCAGGCAATGAGTTCGTTGGTTCTTCTGCTGGGTTGGCGGAGGGCGTGGTAGATCTCGCGGGCGATGTACGCTTGATGCAGCGCATGATCTCGTTCTTGGTTTTGCCTTCGGCCAGGCGGTGAACGAAGTAGTCGCGGGTGGGCTGGTGACGGCGCATGCGCACCACCAGGATGACGTGCAGGGCACGGTTGGCGTCGCGATTGCCTCCCCAATTGAGCCGGTGGCGGATCGTTTTGCCGCTGGAGGCTTCCAGTGGGCTGACCCCGCAGAGTTTGGCGAAAGCGGCGTCGCTGCCGATCCGAGCGGGGTTGTCGCCGAGGGCGGTCAGCAGCGTGGCAGCGGTGTCGGGCCCGACGCTGTAGCTCGGGTGCGGCGGTGGCGGTGATGGTGTCGACGTGGCGTTCGAGTCGGGCGGCTGCGGTGTCGAGCTGGTGGCAACGTGCCGCCATCGACTTGATAGCAGTAAAGAAAGTTCTCACATCGCAGGCCAGCGGCGGTCAGGCGGGCGTTGGTCGCGCCTGCTGCCCGCGGCGTCTCGATGCGGCGAGGAGCGAGGACAGTCCTGGCTTGTCGTGGTGCCAGGATGCCGTGGCCGTTGAGATGTACAGCGCTCGTCGTCGTGTGCAAGCTTGTGTGGCGGCGGACGGAGGGCGAAGCGTAGCGAGCGGCGCGGACGGGAGCGCCAGCGGACGGGAGCAGAGGGAGTGTAGCGAAGCCCGCAGGTAGCCGCCGGTTCCTCGCGGGCTATGGCGGCCCGGGCTCCGCTGAGCATCAGTTGCGGGTCTGCGCCATGGCGATGGGACTCGTAGGATGGCGGTTGTGAGCGGGATGCTGGCGCAGCGTGCACGGCGAGAGGCCGAGACGCGACTGGTGGGGCAGCTGCGGCGGTTGGCGCATGTGCGGGGTGTCGCGACGACTGCCGAGCGGCTGAGTCGGCGGTTCGATGCCCAGACAGCGGACTCTTTGGTGGCAGCGGCGTGGCTGCACGATATCGGCTACGCACCGTCGTTGCGCCGGACCGGGTTTCATCCGCTCGATGGCGCAGAGTTTGCCCGGGCGGCGGGTTTTCGGGAGCTGGTCGCCTCCCTGGTGGCGTTCCATACTGGGGCGCACGCGGAAGCTGCCGAGCGCGGCTTGTCAGGTTTAGCGGCGTTCAGCGATCCGCCCAGCGATGTTCTGGATGTGTTGACCTTTTGCGATCTGACGACCGGGCCGGACGGGGCGCCGGTATCACCGCGAGATCGATTGATCGAGGTGTTGGGCCGCTATGGACCCGAGGACCCGGTGCACCGCGCGGTCGACGCGGGGCGCGACGAACTGTTGGCGGCGGTCCGACGGGTACGCGATTGGCTGTAAACCCAGCCGGTTAGCCGAGGTAGGGGCTGTCGCGGTGTTGCAGGTAGTGCTCGATGCGCAGTCGCATCGACGGGTGCATGTCCAGATTGGGGATGTCGTCGGGATCGGTCCAGGCGATGTCGGTGCTTTCGTGATCGATGGCCAGGGTACCGCCGAGAACCTTGGTGGTGAAGGACAGAGAGAACTGTTGGCGGACTTCGCCATCGGTGAACGCGACGACATGCTGCGGGTTGGTGTAGACACCGACAAGGCCGGTGACTTCAATGTCGAGCCCGGTTTCCTCTTTGACTTCCCGGACGGCGGTGTCGGCAATCGTTTCGCCGATGTCGTGTCCGCCGCCGGGTAGCGCCCACAGGGTGTTGTCGCGGCGTTTGATCAGCAGGATACGACCCTGTTCGTCGGTGACGATGGCCGAGGCTGACGGAACGACGCTGTTGGGCAGCGGGGCGTTGGGGTCGTTGTAGTAGTCGGTTCGCATAGGGTTCAGCCTTTCGCGCTGAGCGGTCTGGCGCGATCCCAGACCTGGGTGAAAGCGTCTTCGAGGGTGGCCCAGAGCCGTGGTTCGTGGTGGCGCGACAGCACAAGCACGGGGTTGTTGCGCCCGGGTGAGCCGTAGATGTGGAAGTTGACGATCATGGCGTCGTCGACCCGGAAGATCGACGTGTAGAGCGTGGTGTCGTGGGTGCGGATATCCAGCCCCGGGGTATCGGCATGCGGGGCGAGCAACTCCACGGACGTGCGGCAGCGGGCGATGACGGCCTCGCCGATGCCTTCCTCCTTGCCGCGCAGGATCGTGGTGGCAGTGTCAGGATCCCCGACGAGAAACCGCACCGCCACACCGCGGGCGGCGGCGTCGAGCAGAATGTCGAGGAAGCCGTCGAGGGTGTCAAACAGGAACGTGGCCGCCAGGACGAGGATGTCGATGCCGGTGGTGGCGTCGCCGAAATGCTGCTGCCACGTCGTGATCGGCAGCTGGGTGCGGCTGGCATACAGCGTCGCGGTGAACGGACCACCCAGCGACGTCGTCGCCAGCGCGCTCGCGGTAGGGGCAGGATACTGGTTGGGCCACAGGTTGTGCGGTGTGCAGCCAAGCAGCTTAGCGGCGCGGCGGGCGTTGTCCTCGCGGACGTTGTAGTCGATGTTGGCCAGCCAGCGGCGCACCGTCTTGATATCCACGCCCACCGCAGTGGCGAACCTCTGTGGGGAGAGTCCCTTGGCGTGCAGCCGTTGGGTGAGGCGATCGTTGGGGATCGTGGCGGCCTCGGCGTCGCCGTCCTGATCGCCCGTCGTCTCAGCGCACATCTTTCCGTGTCATCCCTGTCCATCCTCAGCGCGTGGTTCCTAGTTTGCCATGCGACTGCCGCCGCCCCGCGGCGGTGATGCCCGTCCGATGCCCACGGGCATGTCCCTGTCGTGTCCGAAATGTCTGCGGCAGTGTCGGCAATGCCTGCCAACGTCCCTCGCTACGTCCGCGATGTCCACGTGAACTGAGCCCAGCGCCGCAACGGGCGCAAACAGATCACGAAAGGAACAGCGGGACAATGCGTTTAAGAATCGACACATCAGGCACACGGTTCATCGTCACCCGAGCGGCCGAGCCGCGGCTGAACTTCGAGACCGGCAGCCCAAAAGTGGACACCGCCACCGGCGTGCCACTGTATGCCGCGCAGCTGTTGGCGTTGGATGACACCGGTGGTGAAGTGCTCAACGTCACCGTCGCCGGGGATCCGAAAGTGACAGTCACCCAACCTGTTTCAGTCGCGGGTCTGGTTGCTATCCCTTGGGCTCAAGGTGATCGCAGCGGCGTGGCGTTCCGTGCCGACGCCATCACCCCCACCAACCCCGCGGCTGCGCCGAGCGATCAAGCGTCCCGCGCGCAGAAATAACCCCATTTGCTGGGGCGCGGCGCTCGTGGGTGTCGCGCCCCAGCACGTGAGCTGCTATCGACCATTCACTCACCAGAGGGACGCCTGTCATGGCATCAAACTACAAAAACAGCAAGAACTCTCAATCCAACGACGACGACTGGATCACCGACCTCATCCTCTCACTGTTCAAAGCGGCCGGGTATCTGCTGTGGTGGGCGGTCCTGTTCCCGGCCATCAGCATCCCGATCATCGCCAGCGTGGCGATGGCCATTACCCATGGCTCACGCGCGGGTCTGATCATCGGTATTGCTTTCGCTGCCGCGTATGCGGGCTGGGCGTGGCTGGACCCGCGATCGTTTCACGGATGGGTCACCGAGCCGGTGCGGCGGCGCTGGTTGACCTGGTCGCGCTACACCCGCACCTGGCAATCGGTGTGCACCCTGCACGGCCTGACCGCCACACTTGGCGAACGCACCTTGGTGCCGACCTTGCAGTCGGTGCGCATCGGCAAGACGACCGACGTCCTGGCGCTGCGAGTGGTCACCGGCCACTCCCTGGCTGATTGGCACAAGCAATCCGAGGCGCTAGCCGCCGCCTGGCGTGCCGACCGGATCGCCATCCGCGCGACCGCGCCCGGAGAGCTACGCATCACCCTGATGCGCGGCGACGTGCTGGCCGACCCGATTGCCCTGCCCATGCCCACGACGGCGACTGCGGTGGATGTGGGGTCGGTGCGGGTCGGGATCACCGAAACCCGCCACTGGTGGCACCTACCTCTGCTTGGCCACCACCTGCTCGTGGCTGGCGCGACCGGCGCGGGGAAAGGTTCAGTGTTGTGGTCACTGATCGCTGGCCTCGCCCCCGCCGTGAAAACCGGACAAGTGCGGCTCTGCGTCATCGACCCGAAAGGCGGCATGGAACTGGGCGCCGGAGCACCCATGTTCACGGTGTTCACCCACGACGCCACTGGCACCACCCTGTACCTGCTGCGGCAACTAGTGGAGGTGATGCACGCCCGCGCCAATCGGTTACGGGGCAAGACGCGCATGCACACCCCGACTCCGACTGAGCCGTTATTCGTGGTGGTGATCGATGAGATCGCCGCGCTGACTGCGTATGTGACCGACCGCAAGGTGCGCAGCGAAATTGAACAGCTGTTGGGCCTGCTGCTCTCCCAAGGCCGGGCCGTCGGCATTTCGGTGGTGGCAGCGGTGCAAGATCCGGCCAAAGACACCCTGCCGGTGCGGCAGCTGTTTACCGTGCGAATCGGGTTGCGGTTGACCGAAGCCACCCAAACCACCATGGTTTTGGGCCAGGGCGCCCGCGACGCGGGGGCCGACTGCGATCACATCCCCGACACCACTCCCGGTGTGGGCTACATGATGATCGATGGCACGGCCCAACCGGTGCGGGTACGGGCATTTCACGTCGCCGACCACGACATCGCCACTCTGGCAGCACGATTCCGGCCACCTCGTGCCGCGACCCGAACCAACCAGTCCAACAGCGGGCGCACCGACACCGCCCGGGGTCAACGGTGACTACTGCAACGACAGCCCCCACGCTGGTGTTGCCCGGGGTTCCCGGCTCGATCGACACCAATGCGGTGGTGGATCAGATGGTGCGCCGCGCGTCCTCGACGGGGTTCGAATCGTGGTGGCGGCGCGCGGAATCTGTTGGCTTCTGCGCCCACCCCATCCAACTCAGAGGTACCGACGAGATAGGCCGCGATCGGGTGGTGTGGACACGGTGCAACAACCGCCGCGCACAGGTATGCCCATCGTGCTCAGACCTGTACGCCCGCGACACGTGGCAGCTCGTGCACGCTGGCACCGCCGGCGGCCACCACAACATCCCCGCAGCAGTGGCCGATCGTCCGCAGGTGTTCGTCACCCTCACCGCACCTAGCTACGGGCCTGTTCACGCCGCCGCGCGTGCAGGCGACAAGAAGCAGCGTGTGTGTCGCGACCACCACCACACTGGCGGCTACCGCCGATGCCCGCATGGAAAACCACTGTGGTGCAGCACAACCCACGGCGAAGGTGATATCTATGCGGGACAGCCGATCTGCGCGGACTGCTACGACTACACCGGGCATGTCCTGTTCACATGGCACCTGCCCGAACTGTGGCGACGCTTCACCATCACCCTGCGACGCACACTGCGCCGAGAGCTACGTGCTTCGGGCGCCGACCCGGATGCGGTGCAGGTCAGCTTCATCAAAGTCGTCGAACTGCAAGCCCGGCTCATCCCGCACATTCATGCCCTGATCCGCCTCGACCCGCCCGACAGCGATGACTCTGGCGGTCATGACTGGCATGCGCCCCTTGCGGCAACCGAACTGGCCACCATCATCCAACAGGCCGTTCGAACCGTGGCCGTGACGGTCACCGACTCATCCTCAAATACAGCGACACGGGTGATCAGGTTCGGCACACAAGTCGACACCCAACCCATCGACAACCGGCACGCCGGCACGGACGGCTCTGCTGTGCAGGAGGATTCACCACACGGCGGGGTTCTTCCAGGCCGCCGCGTAGCTCGCTACCTCGCGAAATACGTCACCAAATCCTTAGCTGACGTCGGGATCAGCGCGCGACGCATCTCCACCGAGGCCATCGCTGACCTCGATGTCTGCGACCACGTTCGGGCGATCCTGACCGCCATCAGCCAACTCGCCGATAAGGGACTGGCCGGTGTCGGTCGGTGGCTGCACACCCTGGGCTACCGGGGCCACATCACCAGCAAATCCCGCCGCTATTCCACCACGATGACCGCGCTGCGCGAACGTCGCGCGGCCTGGACCCGTGAACAACGTTTAAAAAGCACTGCGCACCAACATGATCTCGGCCTCGACTCCACCGATGGCGATGATCTGGTGGCATGGGAATTCGATCGTGCCGGCCCCACCAGCCTCGGCGACCGGACCCTCATCTACTCCGCGGCCGTCCAACACATCCACACCCGCCGCATCGGACTGATCGAAGTCCGTGGCCAAGCCCGCAATCAACAATGGGATCCGCCAGGGGGAAGCGATGGCTGACAGGTCCCGAGCAGCACGTGCTCGCTCCGGGTGTGACGCTCGTCCCGATGCGCCGACGGTGTCAGAGGGGGGTGTTGAAATTGTTGTGCCCAACCAATATCGACTTCCGTCCGAGGCCAACCGCGCGCTGGTACACGTGATAATGGCTGTGCGTGAGCTACCCCGGGTTTTGTACACACTCGGTTACTGGTGTGCCT